>NZ_JAPFQL010000083.1 GCF_028446585.1 Intrasporangium calvum | reverse complement strand
TCGGTGCGACGGGGTGCGGGTGATGTCCTTGCCCTCGAACGTGATTCGACCGGACTTGGGTCGGAGCAGTCCTGAGATGGCGTTGATGATGGACGACTTGCCGGCGCCGTTGGCGCCGACGAGCGTGACGAGCGCGCCCGGCTCCACGGAGAACGAGACTCCACGGACGGCCTCGACGCGACCGTAGGCGACGTGGAGGTCCTCGACGAGGAGGACGGGGGCTGACGGGTTGCCCGAGGGCAGGGGGCTGGGCTGGCTCATGCGTGGCTTCCCTCGGTGCGGTCAGTCGGTCGGGACTCAGCCTCTGCGGACCCCAAGTAGGCCTCGATGACCGTGGGGTTGGCTGCGACCTCGTCTGGCGTCCCCGAGGCGATGACCTTGCCGAAGTTGAGCACGACAATGCGGTCGCACGTGCTGAGCACCATGCCGACGTTGTGCTCGATGAGCAGGATGGTCAGGCCGTCCGCGGCGAGCGAGCCGATGAGGTCCGACAGCCGGTTGGCCTCGACGTGGTTCATCCCCGCGGCGGGCTCGTCGAGGATGAGCAGGCTCGGGTCGGACGCGAGAGCGCGGGCGATCTCGAGACGGCGCTGGTCGCCGTAGGAGAGTGACGAGGCGCGGCTGCTGGCGAGGTCGGTGAGGCCGACCCTTTCGAGACAGCGGGCGGCGTGGTCGAGCGCGGCGAGCTCGTCGCGCCGTGCCGATGGCAGCCAGAGCAGGCGACGGAGGAAGGTCGGCCGGCTGACGAGGTGTCCGCCGACCAGGACGTTCTCCAGGGCGGAGAGCCGGTTGAACAGCTTGGAGTGCTGGAAGGTCCGGCTCACGCCCGCCTGCGCTACCCGGTGCACGGGCACGCGCCCCACCTTGGTGCCGAGCACTGTGGCGTGGCCCGACGTCGGGTGGAGCAGGCCGCTGATCATGTTGACGAGCGTCGTCTTGCCGGCGCCGTTGGGGCCGATGAGCCCGACGACTTCGCCGCTGCGCAGTTCGAGGTCGACCTTCTCGACGGCGTGCACGCCGCCGTACTCCTTGGACAGCCCTTCGAGCGAGGCGACGACCTCGCCACGACCGGGGTGGACGCGGGTCCGCAGGGCCCGCTCGCCCGTGGGCGAGTGCTTCTTGGGCAGCCGCACCCGACGACGCACGAGGCTCGCGAGTCCCCCGGGCAGGAAGAGGATGATGACGAGCAGCAGCGCGCTCGCGACGAAGGGCCTGATCCAGCCCGCCTCGACGCCGAGCGCTCGCTGGATCTCGGGGATGAGTGTCTGGAAGCCGCTGCCGAGCAGCGGTCCGACGAACATCGTGGAGCCACCGACGACCGCCGTGACGAGTCCGTCGATGGCGGCCGTGAAGCCGAAGTCCTCTGGGGCGATGAGCCGGACGTAGTAGGCCCACAGCACACCGTAGAGGCCGGCCACGGCGCCGGCGGTGACGAAGGCCATGAGGCGGTGCCGGCCGACGTCGATGCCCATGGCCCGGGCGGCCAGCTCGTCCTCGCGGATGGCCTCGAGCGCCCGGCCGTAGCGTGAGCGGCCCATCCGGGCGAACCAGTATGCGACCAGGGCCAGGACGACCCAGGCGATGCCCGGCGTCAGCACCTTCGGCACCGACATTCCCTGGGCCCCGCCCGTCCACTCCTGGTTGAGGATGAGGATGCGCACCGCCTCGGCGAAGGCGAGTGTCGCGATGGCGAGGAAGACCCCTCGCAGGTGCATGGTCGGCAGTCCCAGGACGACCGCGGCAGCGGAGCCGACGGCCATCCCGATGACGATGGCCAGGAGCAGCGCCGGGATCTCGCCGATCTCGCTGGGCTTCGGGGTCAGGGAGGCCGCGGTGAAGGCCGCGAGGGAGGCGAAGCCGGCCTGCCCGAGGCTGAGCTGGCCGGCGACGAGCACCGCGTAGAAGGAGTAGGCGAAGATCGCGCCGAGGGCGACGAAGGTCAGGGTGGCGTCGGTGAGCATCAGACCTCCCTGACCTTGCGGGCGCCGAAGAGGCCCTGCGGCCGCACGAGGAGGATCAGGAAGAGCAGGCCGAAGGCGATGAGGTCGCGCCACGACGAGCCGATGTACTGGACGGCGAAGACCTCGGCCAGCCCGAGGGCGAGCCCGCCGATGAGCGCGCCGGGCAGCGAGCCCATCCCGCCCACGATGATCACCGCGAGTCCCTTGAGCTCGATCGCGGCCCCCATGCCGAGCTGCGCGGAGTTCACGTTCATGGCGTACAGGGCTCCGGCGACGGCTCCGAGGGCAGACGAGATCGCGAACGTCACGGCGGTGACACGGTCGACATTGACTCCGAGCACCCTTGCCGCGGTGGGGTTCTCGGCGATGGCCCGCATGCCACGGCCGAGGCGGGACCGAGCGACGAGCCAGGTGAGGCCCACCATCAGCGCGATCGAGATGAGCAGGATCGACACCTGGAGCACGGTGACCGACACTCCGGCGAACTGGATCGGCGTCTCGGGGAAAGACCCGGCGGGGAACCGTCGGGTGTCCGGGCCGTATCGCCATTGGAGCAGGGCGATGAACATGCCGGCGAGCGCGATCGACGAGATCAGGCCGGCGAAGTGGGCGTCAGGCCGGTTCTTGAGCGGGCGGAAGGCGACGCGCTCGATGACGAGACCGAGGACGGCTCCGACAACGAGCAGGATCGGTAGCGTCACCCAGACGGAGAGGCCGCCTTCGGCGACGAGCTCGATGCCGACGAAGGCGGATACGGCGAAGACCGAGGGGTGAGCGAGGTTGAGCCGGTCGAGGATGCCGAAGACGAGGGTGAAGCCAATGGCGAACAGCGCGTAGATCGATCCGATGAACACGCCGTTGAGGAGCTGCTGCATGGAGGTCCTTCTGGGTGCGGGCGACGCCGGGCGGACCGGGCCGGGGCGGGCTCCCACGGAGCGGCCCCGGCCCGGTCGGCGGTCACTGGAGGACGGTGAACTTGCCGCCCTCGACGACCTGGACCACGGCGGGGTGCTCGGCGTCCCGGTCCGCGTTGATGGACACGTCGCCGAGGACGGTGGGCACGTTGCTGATCTTGCTCAGCCCGTCGCGGATCGCGTCGCGCTCGGCGGAGCAGCCGGAGCGGACCGCGTGGTCGATGAGCGTGAGGCCGGCGTGCGCCTGCGCGGCGAACTGGTCGGGCGCCGCGTTGAACTTCGTCTGGAAGTCCTTGATGAACCCGGCGTTGAGCTCGTTCGCGGACGCGGAGTTCCACGCCGCGCCGACGACGACCCCCTCGGCGGCCTCACCGGCGTCGGCCATCAGCTTCGGGTTGTTGAAGCCGTTGCCGCCGATGATGGGGACGGTGATGCCGAGCTCGCGCGCCTGGGTCACGAGCGGGATGGCGGCCTCGATGAGACCGGACACGACGATGGCGTCGGGGCTCTGGCCCTTGGCCTGGGTGAGCAGGGCGCGGAAGTCGGTGTCGGCCTTGGAGAAGGTGATCGTCTCGAGGACCTGCACGCCCTCGGTCTTGAGTGCCGCGTCGAAGACCTCGAAGCCGGACTTGGTGAAGGCGTCGTCGTTGCTGTACATCACGACGACCTTGGCCAGGCTGAACTTCTCCTTGGCCTTCTTGACGGTCTGGGGGATGACCTGGGCCTCGGTGAGCGAGTCGCGGAAGATGTAGTCGCCCTGTGCGGTGATGCCCTTGGCGGTGTTGGAGATGGCCAGGACGGGCGTCTTGCCCTCCTGCGCGACCGGCTGCGCCTGGAAGGCGGTGTTGGACAGGGTCGGGCCGATGATGATGCTCTTGCCCCCGTTGACGAAGCCCTCGAAGACGGTGATGCCCTGACGCGGGTCTGTCTGGTCGTCCTCGATCTTGACGTCGTACTTCACACCGCCCTTGGCGTTGAGCTGCTCGGCCGCGAGCTCGAGCCCCTTCTGCTGGGAGGTGCCGTAGCTGCCGGCTGCGCCGGTGAGGCTGAGCGCGGCACCGACCGGGACGGCCTGCGAGATCGTGCAGGACTCGCCGGATCCCTGGCCCTTGAGCCCGCCGGCGGCGCCGGTCTGGCCCCCGCCACCGCCGTCGCCGTTGCCGCCACCGCACGCGGCGAGGGCGAGCGTCGCCGTGGCCGCCACGGCGACGCTGAAGAGCTTGGTACGCATGGTTCCTCCTGAATGGGGATGTGCCGCCGGTCGGGGGTGGCCGGCGGATGTCATGGAGTCTGGGGTGGCGGGTGGGCCGCTGGCTGGTGGCGGGCCGTGCGGATGACGGCGTGCTCGGGGGTCAGCTCGTCGAGGGAGCTCACGCCCAGCAGTCGCATCGTCCGGGTCACCTGGTCCCGGAGGATGGCCAGGGCGCGGTCGACGCCAGCCTCTCCGCCGGCCATGAGGCCGTAGAGATAGGCGCGCCCGACCAGGCAGCCGGAGGCGCCGTTGGCGACGGCGGCGACGATGTCGGCCCCGTCCGTGATGCCGGTGTCGAGGAGCACCTCGGTGCGCCCGGCCACGGCCGCCACGACCTCCGGCAGGACCTCCAGAGGGGTGACGGACCGGTCGAGCTGTCGTCCACCGTGGTTGGAGACGACGATGCCGTCGATGCCGAGGTCGGCGACGGCCACCGCGTCGTCGGGGTCCTGGATGCCCTTGACGACGACGCGCCCCGGCCACTGCTCCCGGATCCAGGCGAGGTCGGCGATGGATGCGGAGGGGTCGAACATCCGGTCGACGAGGTCGGCCACCGTCCCGCCGGAGTCACGCAGCGAGGCGAACTCGAGCGGCTCGGTCGTCAGGAGGTTGAACCACCACGCGGGGTGGAGGGACATGTCGGCGAGGGTCCGCACCGAGAGGGCGGGCGGGATGGTCAGCCCGTTGCGCACGTCGCGCAGCCTGCGACCGGCGACCGCCGTGTCGACGGTGAGGACGAGGGTGGAGTACCCCGAGGCGGCGGCGCGTTGGATGAGATCGAGCGAGGCGGCCCGGTCCTTCCAGAGGTAGAGCTGGAACCACAGCTGGGAGCGGGGTGCGGCCGCGGCCACGTCCTCGACAGAGACGGTCCCCATGGTCGAGAGGGCATAGGGGATCCCGGCTCGCGCCGCGGCGCGGGCCACGGCCCGTTCGCCCGCGTGATGCATCATCCGGGTGAAGCCGGTCGGGGCGAGGACGAGCGGGAGGCTCGACGGGCTGCCGACGATGGTCCGGCCGGCCTCGACCAGGCTGACGTCGCGCAGCACACGGGGGCGGAACTCCACGCTCGCGAACGCCTCGCGGGCGCGCCTCAGGCTGATCTCCTGCTCGGCGGCCCCGTCGACGTAGTCGAAGACCGAGCGGGGCGTGCGGCGCTGGGCGAGGTCACGCAGGTCGCCGATCGTCGCCGCACCGGCCAGTCGGCGGGCCGACGAACCGAGGCGCGGCGGCTGGATCCGGACGAGCGGGCGCAGCTCGGACCAGCGAGGTCGTCGGCGCCGGGTCTCCATGGAGCCACATCATGCCCGCTGAACGGGCCGCTGGGGAGGGCTCGAAGGTCGCGCCTCTGCAACAGTTCGTGCGGCGGCGGGGACCCTGACACAATGGGCCGCCGGACCACGCCCCTCCCAGACGGGCCAGGGTCCGCGGGCCTGTAGCTCAGTTGGTAGAGCACCGCGTTTACACCGCGGGTGTCGTCGGTTCGAGACCGGCCGGGCCCACCGTCCTTGATTGGCTAGTTAGGTAAGGCTAACTTTGCCTTGTGTTCGTGGACCCGAGCTTGCCGTCGCCCGTGCCAACCTCTCTCGGGGCTCTGGCCCGCATGCTCGTCGCCGAGGCCGGGATGGTGTGCGTGCGCGTCGAGGGTTTCCCCAGCCGTGACACGCTCCTGCGCCGCGTCGATGCCCAGGGTCGGCCGGTCGTGGACGTGACCGGGGGAGTGGCGACGGAGGACCTCCTCGGCCGGGGAGCCACGATCTACGTCACGGACCACCGGGCCGCCCCGGTCCGCGTCACCGTCCACGTGACCGGCGTCCTCGTCCCGGACGCGTCGCCCTCGTCGGCCGTCCTCGAGGTGGCCAGCGTCGTGCTGGAGTACGTCGAGTCGGGGCAGCCGGTGATCTCGCGTCGGCTCGAGGCGGGCGAGTACTCCACGGCCGCCATGCCCACACCGGGCCTTCCGGACGTCGACCACGTCAACGTCGCGCACGGCGCGCAGCTGCGCCGGCTCGCGGCAGAGTGTGCCGGGCGACCGGTCTCGGCTGTGGCCGCCGCCTGGGTGACTCGGCTGGACGGGCAGGGCATCGACCTCCGCTGGGTGGATGCTGACGGCGCCCATGTGCGGCGGCTCGACTTCCCGGTCGGCGCGGCAAGCGGGTCGTGAACGCGTCGCCGAACTCGACAGCCGTCGGACGCAGGTGATCTGATCTGACCATGCCCGACTCGACCCCGGCCGGCTCCCTGACCCTGCGGGACGTCGCGGCAGCCCTCGACCGCCTCTATCCGCCGGAGAGCGCAGCGGACTGGGACCGGGTGGGCCTCGTGACGGGCGATCTCGACCAGCCGGTGCGTCGCATCCTCTTCGCACTCGACCCGACGCTCGCGGTCATCGACGAGGCCCGGGACTGGGGCGCCGACCTGGTGGTCACCCATCACCCGCTGCTCCTGCGGGGCGTCCACTCCGTCGCGACGACCAGCGCCAAGGGCGCGTCCGTGACCAGCCTGGTCGTCTCCGACATCGCCCTCTACGTCGCGCACACCAACGCCGACGTCGCCGATCCCGGCGTCTCGTCGGTGCTCGCGGACGCGCTCGGGCTGACCGCCCAGCGCCCCCTGACGAGGATCGGGCCGTATGCCGCTGGGCGCGTCGGCGAGCTCGGCGCGCCACAGTCCCTGGCTGAGTTCGCAGACGCCGTCGCGGCTGCCCTGCCGCCGACCGCGGGCGGCATCCGCGTGAGCGGCGACCCTGCTGGGGTCGTGCTCACGGTCGCGGTGATGGGCGGGTCGGGCGATGACCAGTTCGACGCCGTGCGGGCCAGTGGAGCCGACGTCTACGTCACCGCGGACCTGCGCCACCACCCGGTGCTGGAGGCTCGTGAGGAAGCACGGGACGGCACCCCTTACCTCATCGACGCCGGGCACTGGGCGACCGAGTCGCTGTGGCTGGCCGGTGCGGAGAGGCAGCTGCTGGCGGCGTTGGGGGAGGACCCGGCCGCACCGACTAGGGTCGAGTCGAGAATCTCGTCCATCCGCACCGAGCCGTGGACCTTCGTGGTCGGAGCGAACGCCGCGGCCACCGCTGCGGCCTCATCTGGAGGTGTGTCCTGAAAGCCGATCCGTCCCGCCAGTGGCGCCTGCTCGACCTGCAGGCCATCGACACGCGACTTGACCAGATCGCCCATGCCCGCGCCAACCTGCCGCAGGCCGCAGCCATCCAGTCGGCTCGAGCCGAGCTGGCCGCTCTCGACACCGAGCTGGTCAACGCGCGGACGGCGGTCGGGGACGTCCAGCGCGAGCTGACCAAGTCGGAGCAGGACGTCCAGCTCGTCCGCGACCGGGCGGCCCGCGACCAGGCTCGGCTCGACTCCGGCCAGGGCAGTGCGAAGGACCTCACCGCGCTCCAGCACGAGCTGACGTCGCTCGCGCGGCGTCAGTCGGAGCTCGAGGACCTCGAGATCGAGGTCATGGAACGCGCCGAGACCCTGGCGAGCCGGGTGGCCGAGCTCGAGGCGCGGCGCACCGAGGTGTTCGGTCGGCTCGAACGGCTCGAGCAGGAGCGGGCGACCGCGCTGGCCGACCTCGAGGCCGAGGCGGCCAAGGTCGGTGGAGGCCGGGCCGACATCGTGGCCGGCGTCGGCGACGACCTGGCCGGTCTCTACGAGAAGATCCGCACGCAGAGCGGCGGGCTCGCGGCGGCCGAGCTGCGCCACCGGCGTTGCGGCGGGTGTCGGCTCGAGCTCAACAACGTCGACCTGGACCGTATCCGGCGCGCCGCCGAGGACGAGGTCATCCGCTGCGAGGAGTGCCGCCGGATCATGATCCGCACGGGCGAGTCGGGGCTGTGACCCCAGGCCCTTCCAGTGCCGCCGCTCGGGACCTCGTCGTCGAGGCGGACGGCGGGTCGAGGGGCAACCCCGGCGTCGCCGGCTACGGCGCGCTCGTGCGTGACGGCGCGACGGGATCCGTCCTCGTCGAGCTGGCCGAGCCGCTCGGGCAGGCCAGCAACAACGTGGCCGAGTACTCCGGACTGCTCGCCGGCCTTCGCGCCGCCGCTGACCTCGACCCCAGCGCCCGGATGCACGTGCGGATGGACTCCAAGCTCGTCATCGAGCAGATGTCCGGCCGGTGGAAGGTCAAGCACGAGGACATGCGCCGGCTCGCCGGCCAGGTCCGCGAGGTGCTCCGCGAGATCGAGGGGGCCGGCGGGTCCGTCGCGTTCGAGTGGATCCCCCGCGAGCAGAACAAGGCGGCCGACCTGCTCTCCAACAAGGCGATGGACGGTCAGCCGATCCGTCGCACCTCCGGGCCGAGCGACCCCGACGAGGTGCCCGAACTCGCGGACGCACCGGACGCCCCTGACGACGCAGCGGAGCGGCAGGACCTGCGCCTCCTGCTCATCCAGGTCCCTTCGAGCGACGCCGCGATCGAGCGGATCGTGCGGGCGGTCCGACCGCTGACCGGACGGGACGCCCGGGTCATCGCCGCACCGGAACCGCTGGCCCAGGAGACCGGGCGTGCCGTGGCGGAGGCCGTCGACGGCGACCTCGAGGTCTCCGCTGACTGGACGGCTGACCCCGGGAGGGCTGGGAGCGAGCCCACCGACGCAGCGAGCTCAGCGGCATACGGCCGACTGAGACGGAGCGGGGGGACGGTCGTCGTCGTCACCACGCGACGCGGGATCGTCACGGTCCTCGCGGAGGTGCTCGGCCTCGTGGGGGAGCGCTTCTGGAGTCTCGCGACGGCACCCGGCAGCCTCACCGGAGTCGAGGTCTGGGCCGACGGCTCCGCCTCCATCGCTTTCACGAACCGGACGGACCATCTCGCCTGACGGGCGCTGTGGGATATTTCCCGTCATGAGCTACGCCGGTGACGTGACCCCGACCGAGGCCTGGGCAGCCCTGGAGGATGACCCTCGGGCTGTCCTCGTGGATGTGCGGACGCACGCCGAGTGGGCCTATGTCGGCCTGCCCGACCTGCGGCCGGTGGGCCGAGAGGTCATCCGCATCGAGTGGCAGCGTTACCCCGATGGACGGCTCAACGAGCGTTTCGTGGACGAGCTCGCCGCAGCCGGCGTCGAGCAGGACCAGCCGATCTACTTCCTGTGCCGGTCCGGGGTGCGCTCCGTTGCAGCGGCCGAGGCAGCCACCGCCCGCGGGTGGGACCAGTCCTACAACGTCAGCGAGGGTTTCGAGGGCCCCCACGGCCCCGACCACCACCGCAGTGTGGCCGGCTGGAAGGTCGCGGGCCTGCCGTGGGTGCAGGGATGAGCGGCGGCGGTCCAGCCGGCTGGCGTCCCGACACCATCGCGGTCCGGGGTGGGCTGGCCCGCAGCGGCTTCGAGGAGACCTCCGAGGCGCTCTACCTGACGTCCGGGTTCGTCTACGAGTCCGCGGAGGCGGCCGAGGCGGCCTTCACCGGGGACTCCGAGCGGTTCGTCTACTCCCGCTACGGCAACCCGACGGTGCGGATGTTCGAGGAGCGGATCGCCCAGATCGAGGGCGCCGAGGCGGCGTTCGCGACCGGGTCCGGCATGGCGGCCGTCTGGGTGGCCCTGGCCGCCCTGCTCGGCAAGGGCGACCGGGTCGTCTCCTCGCGGTCGCTCTTCGGCTCCTGCTTCGTCATCCTCGACGAGATCCTCCCGCGCTGGGGTGTCGAGACCGTCTTCGTCGACGGGCCCGACCTCGAGCAGTGGCGGGCGGCGTTGTCGGAGCCGACCGCGGCGGTCTTCTTCGAGACGCCCAGCAACCCGATGCAGGAGCTCGTCGACATCCGCGCGGTGTGCGACCTCGCCCATGCGGTCGGCGCGAAGGTCGTCGTCGACAACGTCTTCGGCACGCCGGTCTTCTCCCGACCCCTCGAGCACGGCGCCGACATCGTCGTCTACTCGGCGACCAAGCACATCGACGGCCAGGGTCGGGTGCTCGGCGGGGCGGTGCTGGGTCAGCGCGAGTTCATCGACGGACCGGTCCAGAACCTCATGCGGCACACCGGTCCGGCCATGTCGCCCTTCAACGCCTGGGTCCTCGTCAAGGGGCTCGAGACGATGTCGCTCCGGGTGGAGCGGATGGCGTCGAGCTGCCTGGAGGTGGCCCGCTTCCTCGAGTCGCACCCGCGGGTCCGGCGCGTCGTCCACCCCTTCCTCGAGTCGCACCCGCAGCACGAGCTGGCGCTGCGGCAGATGGGTGCCGGTGGCACGGTCGTGACGTTCGAGATCGACGGCGGCAAGGCGGAGGCGTTCGCCGCGATGAACGCGCTCGAGGTCATCGACATCTCCAACAACCTTGGTGACGCGAAGTCGCTCATCACGCATCCCGCGACGACGACACACCGTCGCCTGACGCCGGAGGCGCGTGCTGCGGTCGGTATCACCGACGGCGTGCTGCGCATCTCGGTCGGCCTGGAGGACGTGCGCGACCTCATCGAGGACCTGGAGCGCGCTCTCGCCTGACCCGAGGACACGCAACTCGAGTGGCCCCGGTGTGCACAGGCCGGCTGTGGACGGGCGGGCCACTCGACGGAGGACGTGACTCGAGTGGCCCCGGTGTGCACAGGCCGGCTGTGGACGGGCGGGCCACTCGAGTGGGTGGGGCTCAGGCGCGGGCGGTCGCGGCGAGCTGCCACGGTCGACCGGGACGCTCCGGCTCGCTGAGCCGCACGACGAAGGCGTCTTCGAGGAGTGGCACGAGGTCCTCGGGGTGTCGCGGCTGCGCGTTCGACTGCACGAGGTGACGTGCCACGAGGCCTCGAGTGTGCTTGGCCATGTGCGAGGCGCCAGGCACGGTGACGTGCACTCGACGCTCGGCGAGTGCCCCCTTGGGGCTCCACATCGCCGTGTACGTGCCGGACCGGCAGTCGACCACGAGCCCACGGTCCCCGGCCTCCTGCTCGAGGACCGGCGTGAGGACCTCCCGCCACGTCGCGGTGAGGTCGCCGATGTCGGGCAGCCGTGCCGCCGGGTTGAGCCGGTAGGCCGGGATCCGGTCGGTTGGCCGCACCACGCCGAACAGTGCCGAGAAGATGAGGATCCGGCGGTTGGCCCGGCGCTTCGAGGCAGGGTCGAGGGACGCGAGGTCGAGGGCGTCGAAGAGGACGCCGCTGTAGACCTCCGCGGCCGGGGCGGTCGGGGCCACCCGGAGGCGGGTGTTGCGCGCGACCTCCTCGATGAGGTTGGGGCTCACCGAGAGAAGCCGGTGGGCGTCCGGTCGAGCGCTGACCTGCTCGGCGCTGTCGATCACCGCCGAGCGCAGGCTCGTCAGCTCGGGGAAGGACAGCGTCGCAAGATCGAGGGGACGCCCGCGGCGACGTTGCGTCTTGCCCTCGGAGGGCGGCAGGAGGATCAGCACGGCGGACAGCCTAAGCCGCTCCTCGGGCCGCGTCTGCGTAGGGTTGCGCCATGCCGAAGCGACACATCGTCTATCGCCGAACAGAACCGCCGGGCGGCGCCGGGGTTGCCCTCCTTGAGCGGTTCGAGGCGATCCGGGACGAGCTGGACATCCCTGAGGAGTTCCCTGCGGACGTTCTCGCGGAGGCCAGTCGGGCCGCGCAGGAGGCCGATCTGCCGACCCGGGACGCGACCGTCGTCCCGTTCATCACGATCGACCCGCCGGGCGCGCAGGACCTCGACCAGGCGATGCACATCGAGCGCCACGGAGACGGCTACCGCGTGCGCTATGCCATCGCCGACGTCCCGGCCTTCGTCCGGCCAGATGGCCCGATCGACGTCGAGGCCAGACGTCGGGGGCAGACGATCTACTGCCCGGACAAGCGGGTCCAGCTCCACCCTCCGGAGGTGAGCGAGGGCGCCGCCAGCCTCCTGCCGGAGCAGATCCGGCCAGCCTTCGTGTGGGACATGGTCCTGGCCGCTGATGGCGAGGGCACCGAGGTGAGCGTCGCCCGCGCCCTGGTGCGCAGCGTCCGACGCTACGACTACGCCGAGGTGCAACGGCTCGTCGACGACGGCTCTGCGGAGGACGTGCTGGTCCTCCTCAAGGAGGTCGGCGAGAAGCGAATCGCCTTGGAGCGCAAGCGAGGCGGCGCGTCGCTGCCCATGCCGGACCAGGAAGTGGCAGAGGACGGCAAGGGCGGCTTCACCGTGAGTTTCCGGCCGTTGCTGGCCTCCGAGGACTGGAACGCCCAGATCTCCCTGCTCACCGGAATGGGGGCCGCCGACCTGATGTTGCGTGGCAAGGTCGGCATCCTGCGGACCATGCCCGACCCCGACCCCCGTGACGTCAAGCGGTTCCGGCGACAGGCTGCGGGAGCGGGCGTGGCCTGGCCGGAGGGTGTGGGCTACGGCGAGTTCCTGCGCACCCTCGACCGGGACGACCCCAAGCACCTGGCCCTGATCCACGAGGCGACGACGCTCTTCCGGGGGGCCGGCTACACGCCCTTCGAGGGCGCCGTGCCCGAGCAGCCCAACCACTCTGCGGTGGCCAACCCCTACGCCCACGTCACCGCGCCGCTGCGACGCCTCGTCGACCGCTTCGGGCTGGTCGTGTGCGAGGCACTCTCCGCCGGCACGGAGATCCCGGAGTGGGTTCGGACTGCCCTGACGACCGTCCCCGAGATCATGGCGACGTCGGACCGGCGCGCCGGTGCCGTCGAGCGGGCCTGCACCGATGCAGTCGAGGCCGCCGAGCTGCGGGCCCACGTGGGGACCGCTGTCGAGGCGGTGGTCGTCGATCGGAACGAGAAGCACGTCGTGGTCCAGCTCATCGACCTCGCCGTGGTCGCCAAGGCCACGGGGCAGGCCGACGAAGGGGAGGCCGTGCGGGTGCGAGTCGACGCGGCGGAGATCGAGACCGGCACCATCGAGCTGAGCATCGTGCGCTGAAGGTTGGGGGTCAGCCGGCTGCCGGTGTCGGGGTAGCTGGGTCGGTGGGGGTCGTGTCCGTCGGGAGTGTCTCCGTCGGGGCCGGCTGCGTTGTTGCGGGTGGTGCAGACTCCGTCGCCGGTTCGGTGGTGGGGGTGATCTCCTCCTGCGGTTCGGCGGTCGGAGCTGCCTGCGTCGTCGTTGGAGGGGGAGTCGGCGTGCCCGTCGGGCTGCTCTGCGGCGTCGGGGCGGCCCCCGGGCTGGGAGCCTCGACTCGGGCCGCCTGGGGTCGCGTGCCGAGCGAGGTGCCGGTGACGTCCGTGCCGCTCGCGAGCTGCAGCCCCAGAAGGAAGGCGGTGGCCAGGGCGAAGACGGCTGTCGTCGTGGCGAGCAGCCGTCGAGGCGGCCGGGTGGTGGCCACCAGCTGGGCCGACTCCGGGCTCGGCGCTGCTGCCTCGGGCGAGGCGGTCGCCTCGCCGCGGCGGACGTTGAGACGCTGCCACTGGAAGGCATCGCGCGCCCGCTGCATCGAGCTCGCATAGATGCTCGAGGCGATGGCGCTGACCACCGAGCCGATGGCCGCCCCGGTGATGGTGCCGACCACGCCCAAGCGGGAACCAAGGGCGGCAGCGGTCGCCGCGGCCAGGGAGCCGGCGACCAGCTGGGTCAGGGAGAGGTTGAGCAACGTCGCTCTGGGGGCGGAAGGGGCTGGATCAGTCTTCAGTTGCTCGCTCATGTCCTGCAGGGGTTGCGTTCGGTCTTCTCGAATACAGACGAACGGCGGCCGGCGAAGGTTGACGCTCCGCTGCCGATGTGACTCGGATCACGCCGCACGTCGGCCCTCGCCCCGCGCCCGACCTCCGGTGGGCACGGAGCGAGCCCAGCGGCATACGGCATCTATGATGGGAGCGGATGAGTCGGCCAGGCGGTCGCGTCGGATCCTTCGGGATCCGCCGAGGAACGTCCGGGCTCCAAAGGGCAGGGTGGTGGCCAACAGCCACCCGGGGTGACCCGCGGGACAGTGCCACAGAAAACAGACCGCCAGCCTCGGCTGGTAAGGGTGAAACGGTGGTGTAAGAGACCACCAGCGCCCCAGGTGACTGGGGCGGCTCGGTAAACCCCACCCGGAGCAAGCCCAGACAGCGCACGTTCGAGACCGGCCCGGTCGAGTGCGCGGGTAGGGCGCTGGAGCCGGTCAGCAATGGCCGGCCGAGATGGATGGCCGTCGCCGCGTCACTGGCAACGGAGACGCGGAACAGAACCCGGCGTATCGGCCGACTCATCCACTTTCAGGCCTCTGACAGGACGGCTGCCCGTCCGAGGCCAAGGCATTCCTCGAGACCTGTGACGAACCCGACAACCCGCTGCGGGGCGCGGGTTCGCTAGCATCGCCAGCACTTGCTACTCCTTGGTAGTCGTGGCCGTCGACTCGAGCGCGACCACGCGAGGGAGCCAGTCGGATTCAGGAGGCGCGGATGCCATCTGGGGCGCAGGCGCTGCTGCGCACACTGGTCGACGCCGGCGTGACCGTGTGCTTCACCAATCCGGGGACCTCGGAGATGCACTTCGTCGCCGCCCTGGACAACGTCCCCGAGATGCGTGCCGTCCTGGCCCTCTTCGAGGGCGTGGCCACGGGCGCGGCCGACGGGTATGCCCGTATGACGGGCCGTCCGGCGGCGACGCTGCTGCACCTCGGTCCGGGACTCGGCAATGGCCTGGCCAACCTGCACAACGCCCGGCGGGCCCGCGTCCCGGTCGTCAACATCGTCGGTGACCATGCGACGTACCACGCGCCCTACGACGCGCAGCTGCAGTCGGACATCGAGACCGTGGCCCGCAATGTGTCACCTGGCTGGGTGCGCACCTCCACGAGTGCCGAGTCGCTGCCGAAGGACCTCGCGGAGGCAGTCGCCGCGGCCACCGGCCCGCCGGGTCAGGTGGCGACCCTGATCGTGCCCGCCGACCTGTCGTGGACAGATGGGGTGCAGCCGGCGGTGCCGGTGCCGCCGGCCTCTCCGCGTCCGGTGGGCACGGAGGCGATCGAGGCGGTTCGATCCGCGCTGATGATGGGCAAGCGGTCCGCCCTGCTCCTCGGGGGATCGGCGTTGCACGGACCGGCGCTGCGCGCGGCCGCCCGGATCGCCACCACCACCGGCGCCCAGCTGTTCGCCGAGGTCTTCCCACGCCGGATCGAGCGCGGCGCCGGCGTGCCTGCGGTGGAGCGGATCGCCTACTTCGCCGAGCTCGCTTCGGTCCAGCTGGCCGGGCTCGAGCACCTCGTGCTGGTCGATGCACCCGCCCCCGTGTCCTTCTTCGCCTATCCCGGGAAGAAGAGCCACCTCGTCCCTGAGGGGTGCGCGGTCCACCGCCTCACGGCCGACGGAGACGACGTGGCGGGGACGCTGGCGGTGCTCGCCGACGCAGTCCTGGCCGGCGGTTCCCGCACGACAGGCAGCGTCAAGCAGCCGGCCAAGGCACCCAAGACCCCCAGGGCCCCCGAGATTCCACAGGGGCCGCTCACGGCCGCGAGCGCCTGCCAGACGATTGCAGCGCTGCTGCCCGAGGGCGCGATCGTGTCCGACGAGGCAAATACCTCTGGGGTGACCTTCGCGGGAGCCAGTGCAGGCTCACCACCGCACGACCTCCTGACCCTCACCGGTGGTGCCATCGGGCAGGGGCTGCCCGTGGCGATCGGCGCGGCGGTCGCGTGCCCGGACCGACCGGTGGTGGCCCTCGAGGCCGACGGGTCGGCGATGTACACGATCCAGTCCCTGTGGACGATGGCCCGTGAACGGCTCGATGTCACCGTGGTGATCTTCAACAACCGGTCTTACGGCATCCTGGACGTCGAGCTGCAGCGAGTGGGAGTGCAGGCCGCTGGCCAGAAGGCGCAGGCGCAGCTCGACCTCGCCGATCCGGCCCTCGACTTCGTCGCGCTGTCCCAGGGGCTCGGAGTCCCGGCAGTGCTCGCCAGCACGAACCAGGAGCTGGCCGCCGCCTTGAGGCGGGCCTTTGCCGAGCCCGGCCCGCACCTCGTCGAAGTCGTCGTGCCGCCTGTCTTCAGCGGGCGCCGGCTCAAGGCCCTGCCAACCGTGCTGAGCGCTCTCGAGCATCTGCCCGCACCTCTTGGCAGGGCCCTCAAGCGACGCATCGCACCCTGACTCGACCCCCGACTCGACCCCCGACTCGACCCCTGACCCGACCCCTCGAACGGAAGCACAGGCTGGCATGGACGTGATCATTGTCGGTGGCGGCGTCAGTGCACTGGTCGCCGCCGTGGAGCTGGCCCGGGCGGGACGTAGCGTGAGCATCTACGAGAAGCAGGGCCGCGAATGGCTCGGCGGACAGTGCCTTGATGCGTTCGGCGGCATCTTCTTCGTGGACAGCCCCGAGCAGCGGCGGCTCGGGATCCGGGACTCCTTCGAGCTGGCCTGGGAGGACTGGCAGGGGTATGCGGAGTTCGGTCCTGGCACCGAACACGAGCAGGCCTGGGCCCGCCGCTACATCGAAAGGTCCGTCCCCGACGTCCGGGAGTGGCTGGTCGCGCGCGGGCTCAGCTTCGTCCCGTTCGCCAACTGGGCGGAGCGGGCCCGAGACGGGCGCGGCAACCGGCTACCCCGTTTCCACCTGCTGTGGGGCTGCGGCCCCGCACTGGTGGCTGCGCTGGTTCGCGAGGCACAGAGCTTCGAGGGGCGGGGACTTTCGATCCACTGTGAGCACCGCGTCGAGGACCTGCTCCTGGAGTCCGGTCAGGTCGTCGGGGTCCGCGGCAGCAACGCCGACGGCGAGTTCGAGGCGCGCGCCGAGCACGTTGTCATTGCGGCCGGGGGCCGGACCGGAGACCTGGCCAAGGTCCGGGCCAGCTGGCCCCGCGACGAGTGGGGCACTCCACCGGCGGACCTGCTGGGCGGGGTGTGGCCGCACATCGACGGCCACCTGCAGGACGTGGTCGCGGACGTAGGCGGATCCGTGGTGCACCTCGAGAACATGTGGGTCTACGCGGCAGGGGTGGCGCACTGGGCCGGGGACTTCCCCGAGCATGGCCTGGCCCTGATCCCACCTAAGTCCGGACTGTGGATGCGGGCAGACGGCTCCCGCTTCGACCCGCCGCAGCTGGCCGGCTATGACACCCGTGATGCGGTGAGCCGGATCATGGCGAGCGGGCGCCCCTGGTCGTGGATGGTGCTCAACCGGGAGATCCTCGCCAAGGAGGGCGCCATCCAAGGAGCCCGCTTCAATCCCGCCTTCCGGGAGCAGCGCAGGCTCCAGGTGGCCCGTGACCTGCTGCGTGGCAACGACGCGCTGGCCGAGGAGCTGATCACTCAGTCCCCTGACGTTGTCACTGCACCCGACCTGGCCACGCTCGCTGCCCGGATGACGGCGCTGACCCCTGAGTCGCCGATCGACGCCGGAGCCCTCACCCGTGACGTGACGGCGTACGACGCCGAGATCGCGCGGGGACGGCGGATGTTCTCCGATCCCCAGCTCGTCGCGTTGCGCAATGTCCGGGCCTTCCTCGGTGACCGGCTGCGCACGTCGGCCTTCGTGCCGATCGCGGCTGGTGACCATGGCGAGCTGGTGGCGATCCGGCTCCGCCCCGTGGCGCGCAAGACGCTGGGCGGGATCGAGACGGATGATCGATGCCGCGTCGTCCGCTCCGACGGGGCGGTCCTGCCCGGTCTCTACGCGATCGGTGAGGCAGCGGGCTTCGGAGGTGGGGGCATGCACGGGAAGCGCACCCTGGAGGGCACCCTTCTCGGCGGGTGCGTCCTGACCGGGCGCGAGCTGGCCCGATCAGTCGCACTCGTGTGACCGATCTGGCCGGCTCACCCATCGACGACACGCGCCTGACGCACATCGCAGTGTGTCGTGGCTCACATCCTCCGGTTTCCGGGGACGCAGCAGGTGGGCGCTGGAAGCATTATTGGGCGGTTTGCTCGACCGCCAGAGAACAGGTCCATGGTCCGGTTCTCGGCCGGACCGTCCGGCAGAGGGGAGCAACCATGCGGTTGTCATTGAGGAGAATTGCAGCTGCGTCTGGGATCGCCGTGTTCGCCCTCGGGTCCAGCGCGACGGCGGCAGGAGCTGATGCCCCCGACTTTGTCCTGACGTTGCCTGCCGGCGTGGCGTGCGCGGGCTTCGACCTGGGCATCGAGGGCACCTACGGCACGTGGCACTGGCGGGACTTCACCGACAGGAACGGCGAAGTGATCCGGACGATCGGGGCCGGCACGGGCTCGGCTCTCACCTTCAGAAACCTGTCCACCGACGCCACGGTGTCCTTCCGCTCAAACGGCGCTGTCGCGCAAACGACATATGCCGACGACGGCACCATGTCCGTTCGGATGATGGGGCACAACGTGCTCATCCTGTTCCCGACGGACAATCCGCCGGGTCCCACCTCGACGCTCTACATCGGGCAGGTCACCTTCACGGTCGACGCCGACGAGGTCGCCACGATCCAGTCCACGAGCGGCAAGGAGATCGACATCTGCGCGGCTCTGTCGTGAGCTGCGATCACCCAGTGGGGCGCGTGGCGATCGACTGAGCGGGAGCGAGCTCAGCGGCATACACCATGACCGTATGCCGCTGAGCTGGCTCCTCGCCGTCCCTGCCCTCCCAGCCCGATTGGGGAAGGGCGGTGCCGCGGGGTGAGAATGGCGGCGTGGTGACCACAGCTGCCCCGGCCCGGATCCAGATCCCCCGCGAGATCTGGATCCTCGTCGGTTCGGCCTTCGTCATCGCCATCGGCTACGGCATCGTCTCGCCCGTCCTGCCGGCCTACGCGCGCTCGTTTGACGTCGGGGTGGCCGCTGCGAGCGTCATCGTCTCCGCCTTCGCGTTCTTCCGGCTCGTCTTCGCGCCCGTCGGCGGCGAGCTGGTGAGCCGGCTGGGGGAGCGGCCCGTCTACCTGACCGGGCTCGTCATTGTGGCCGTGTCGTCCTTCGCCACGGCGTTCGCGCAGTCCTACGTCCAGCTCCTCATCTTCCGGGGCGTCGGCGGCATCGGGTCGACGATGTTCACCATCTCCGCCATGGCGCTGCTCGTGCGTCTCGCCCCACCGAGCGCACGGGGGCGGGTCTCGTCGACGTACGGGTCCGCCTTCCTCATCGGCGGCATGATCGGTCCCGTCCTTGGTGGCCTGCTGGCCGGCTGGGGCCTCCGAGCGCCCTTCATCGTCTACGGGGCGGCCCTGCTCGTGGCCGCGATGGTCGTCGGCGTCGGACTCGGCGGGGCGCGCCTGCGGCCGGCCGAGGAGGCGGCCCGGCGCGAGCCGATGACGCTGGCAGAGGCGTGGGGCTCCCCGGTCTATCGGGCGGCCCTCGCCTCGGGTGTCGCCAACGGCTGGACCAACTTCGGGGTGCGGATGGCCGTGCTGCCCCTGCTCGCCACCGCCGTGCTCGACCGCGCCTGGGTGGCGGGCGCGACCTTGGCCATTGGTGCGGTCGGCACCGCGGCCACGCTGCAGTTCTCCGGCCGGCTCGCCGACCGGGTCGGCCGCCGTCCGCTCGTCATCATCGGACTCATCGTGATGGGCGTGGCCATGGCCCTCCTCGGGCTGGCCCAGCACCGGTCGCTGACCGTGGGGGTCGGTCTGGCCCTGCTCTTCGGGCTGTCCGCGATCTCCGGGGTGGGCGCCGGGCTCGTCAACCCGGCACAGCAGGCCGCCCTCGCCGACGTCGTCGGCCACGACCGCAACGGCGGGCGGGTCCTCTCCACCTTCCAGATGGCCCAGGACGGCGGCGCGATCGTCGGCCCGATCCTCATCGGCCTTGTCGCCGACCAGCTCGGCTTCGGGACGGCCTTCCTGGTCACGGGCCTCGTGTGCCTCGTCGGGCTCATCCCATGGCTGAGGGCGCCCGAACCGCTCATCCACCACACTCGCACTGACGCTCAAGGGCCCATGTCCTAGGTTGGAAGCATGCGAGTCACTCATCTGGGGCACGCCTGCCTTCTCGTCGAGCTGGCCAATCGACGCCTCCTCATTGACCCGGGCAACTTCTCCGCCGGCTTCGAG
This sequence comes from Intrasporangium calvum, assembly GCF_028446585.1. Classification (GTDB taxonomy): domain Bacteria; phylum Actinomycetota; class Actinomycetes; order Actinomycetales; family Dermatophilaceae; genus Intrasporangium; species Intrasporangium calvum_A. The sequence continues at coordinate 11,852 of NZ_JAPFQL010000083.1, read as the reverse complement.
GATCTCACCGACCTCGACGCGATCCTCGTGACGCACAACCACCCGGACCACTTCGACCCGGAGCCGGCAGCCCGGCTGATCCGCGCAAACCCGCGCGCGAGCGTGCACACGGACCCGCTGACCGCCGAGAAGCTCGCGGCCGAAGGTCTGCGCGCGGTCCCGACGCGCCAGGGCGAGGAGTTCGAGATCGGGGACGTCACCGTCCGTCCCGTCGGGGAGCTGCACGCGTTCAACCACGATCAGATGCCGGTCATCCCCAACGTCGGGGTCGTCCTGCGCGCTGACGGGGAGCCGACTCTCTTCCACCCCGGGGATGCCTACGACGCCGAGCCCGGCGCCGTGGACGTGCTGGCCCACCCGCTCAACGCGCCCTGGTGTGCCAGCCGGGACTCCATCGCCTTCGTCGGCCGGATCGCACCCAGATATGTCGTGCCCATCCACGACGCCCTGCTGTCCGACCGAGGCAAACGGATGTACTCCGGCCACATCGAGTCCTTCGCCGGAGTCGAGGGACTCACCCTGCGCCATCTGGACGACGGCGAGTCCGGCGTCTTCTGACTCACCCGGGATCCGGCCACACCGGGGAACAAGACCACACCGGGAACAAGACCACACCGGGAACAAGACCACACCGGGAACAAGACCACACCGGGAACATGACCACACCGGGGAACATGACAACACAGGGGGACTCATGACAGATCAACTCGATCTGCCGGCGCCGCAGGGCGCCCCGGCCGTCGGGCCGGCCATCGCCATGCGGGGACTGGGCAAACGCTTCGGCGACGTCATCGCCGTCAAGGGCATCGACCTCGACGTGCCGCGCGGCTCCTTCTTCGGTCTGGTCGGACCCAACGGCGCCGGGAAGACCACGACCCTGTCCATGGCGACGGGACTGCTCCGCCCGGACGCCGGCCAGGTCTACGTCCTCGGCCATGATGTCTGGTCCGATCCGGTGGCCGCGAAGCAGCTGATCGGGATCCTGCCGGACGGGTTGCGCATCTTCGACCGGCTCACCGGGCTGCAGCTCATCGTCTATGCGGGGCTCCTGCACGGCCTGGCCCGTGAGGTCGCGCAGGCCCGGGCCGAGGAACTGCTCGCCGCCCTCGGCCTGACCGAGGCGCAGGGCAAGCTCGTCGTGGACTACTCCGCCGGGATGACCAAGAAGGTCACCCTGGCGACCGCCCTGATCCACGCACCCCGAGTGTTGGTGCTCGACGAGCCGTTCGAGGCAGTCGACCCCGTCTCGGCGGCGACGATCCGGGGCATCCTCGCGGACTTCGTCGCGGCCGGTGGCACCGTCATCCTCTCGAGCCACGTCATGGACCTCGTCGAACGGATCTGCACGCACGTGGCGGTGATCTCCGAGGGCCTCGTGCTCGCTCAGGGCACCCTGGATGACGTCCGCGCCGGCGGCAGCCTCGAGGATCGGTTCGTCGACCTGGTGGGCGGGTCGACCGAGGTGGAGGGTCTCGCGTGGTTGCGCACCTCGTCCGACTGAAGCTCGATCTGCTGCGGAACACGCTGCGGCGCAGCCGGGCCCAAACCATCGGGATCGTGCTCGGCCTGCTCTATGGCGGGTTCCTGGTCGTCGCGCTCGCCGTTGCTGTCGCGGCCCTGCGCGGCACGCTGGACTCGGCCCGAGCCCTCGTCACGATCGGAGGTTCGGCAGGCATCATCCTGTGGACCCTGCTGCCGTTGCTGGCCTTCGGCTCGGACCCGACACTCGACGCCACGCGCTTCGCGACGTACGCCGTCCCCTCCCGCCAGCTGGCCATCGGCCTGGTCCTCGGCGCCCTCGTGGGCCTGCCCGCCATCGCGTCGATGGTCCTCGGGGTCGGTGTCGTCGTGGCCTCATCGCAGACGGTGTGGTCGACGATCACGGCGCTCGTCGCGGTGCCGATCGGGCTGCTCACCGCGATCACGGTGAGCCGCTGGATCTCCTCCCTGGCGACGGGAGCCGTGTCGTCCCGGCGAGGCCGGGACATCACGGCGATCGTCGGCTTCGTCCTGCTGGCGGTGATCCTCCCGGTGTCCTCCTTCCTCGGCGAGTCCGCCGGTGACGCCGAGGCTCTCGTCCGCTCGGCGGCACAGGTGCTGGCCTGGACGCCCCTCGGCTGGGCCTGGGCGGCGCCGGGGGACGTTGCTGCCGGAGAGCTCACCCTGGGACTGCTACGCCTCGGCCTCGCCGGAGTCGGACTCGTCGCCGCCATGATGCTGTGGGACAGAGCAGTTCGAGCGGAAGTCCAGGCTCCGCGTGGGAGCGCGCGGGTGCGCTCCAAGAGCGCCGCCGCGGGTGACCTCGGTGTCCTCGGCCGCGTCCCGGGCACCCCGGCCTGGGCGGTCGGCGCTCGCGTGCTGACCTACTGGCTGCGGGACCCGCGCTATCAGGTGTCCTTGATGATGAGCCCGGTCGCGCCACTGGCGCTGCTCATCCCGTACTACTCGTCGGACCTTGCGTGGGTGCCGCTCCTGATGGGTCCGCTCGCGGCCTTCCTGCTGAGCTGGAGCGAGCACAACGCGACCGCCTACGACTCCACCGCCTTCTGGATGCACGTCGGGGCGGGAGTGCCGGGCCGGGCGGACCGGTTCGGACGGCTCCTGCCCAACGTCATCGTCGCGGTGCCCGTGCTGGCGGTCTACTCCATCGTGGGCGTGTGGATTGCCGGGCGCTGGGACCTGCTCGCGGGGGTGGTCGGGTTGGCGGTTGCCCTCCTCGGCGCCGGCTACGCCGTCTCCTCGATGATGAGCATCGTGCTGCCCTATCCGGTGCCGAAGCCTGGGGAGAGTCCGTTCCAGACGCCCCCCGGAGCCGTCGGAATGACGCTCCTGGCCCAGACCGTGTCGAGCATCGCCACGGTGGTCGTGGCCGCTCCGGTGCTGGTGCTCGGGCTGCTGGCCTGGTCCGGCAGCACGTGGGCGGGCTTGGTCGCCCTCGTCGTCGGGATCGCCTTGGGGGTCGCCGTCGCCTGGTTCGGGGTCCGCCTCAGCGCGGCAACCTACGACCGTCGGGCGCCCGACCTGCTGCTGGCCCTCAGCGAGTGACCCCGGCGAGATCTGAGGCGAGGCGGGCCGCCCCGATGATGCCGGCCTTGTTTCGCAGCACCGCCGGGACGATGGGAGCCCGAAGCCTCAGCTTCGGCAGGAACTTGTCGGAGTCCCTCGATACCCCACCACCGACGACGATGAGGTCGGGCGAGAAGAGCATCTCGATGGTCTCGTAGTAGCGCTGGAGCCGCTCGATCCACTCGTCCCACGAGAGTCCCTCGCTCTCCTTGATGGACGAGGCGGCCCGGTCCTCGGCGTCGAAGCCGTCGATCTCGAGGTGCCCGAGCTCGGAGTTCGGGATGAGCCTGCCGTCATAGATCAGCGCGGTCCCGATGCCCGTGCCAAGGGTCGTGAGGATGACGAGGCCCTTCTCACCTTTCGCGGCGCCATAGTGCAGCTCGGCAAGGCCAGCGGCGTCGGCGTCGTTGAGAACGGTGACCGAGCGGCCCGTGTGCTCCTTGATGAGAGCCTCGGCGTCGGTGTTGACCCACGAGGGGTCGATGTTGGCAGCAGAGAGGACGGTGCCCCGGATGACCACCGCGGGGACCGTGACCCCGATGGGGGAGTCGCCCGTCACGTCGGCGAACGCGTCGACGATCTGGTCCACCACCCTGGCCACGGCGTCCGGAGTCGCCGGCTGCGGAGTGTCGATCCGCAGCCGCTTCTGCAGGAGGGTGCCGGTCTCGAGGTCCACCGGGGCGCCCTTGATGCCGCTGCCCCCGATGTCGATGCCGAGCGGGTTGCCCTTGTTCGCCATGTCTGTCGCTTCCTCGTGTGGGGTCAGGGGTGCCGTCAGGGCCCCGCCGGGCTGGCCGGGCGCCGGTGCTGCTCGATCATGGCAGCGTGAGGATCTCGTTGCCGTCCTCGGTGATGACGATCGTGTGCTCGAACTGGGCGGACCGGCGGCCGTCGCGGGTGACGACCGTCCACTTGTCGTCCCACATCTCCCAGTCGGCGGTGCCCAGGTTGAGCATCGGCTCGATGGTGAACGTCATGCCGGGCTCGATCACGGTGTCGTAGTGGGGCGCTGCGTCGTAGTGGGGGACGATGAGGCCCGAGTGGAACTCGAGCCCGATGCCGTGACCGGTGAAGTCCCGGACCACTCCGTAGCCGAAGCGCTTCGCGTAGCTCTCGATCACCCGACCGATGACGTTGATCTCGCGACCGGGACGGGCGGCGCGGATGCCGCGCATCATCGCCTCGTGCGTGCGCTCCACGAGGAGTCGGGACTCCTCGTCGACGTCTCCGACCAGATAGGTCGCGTCCGTGTCGCCGTGCACCCCGTGCAGGTAGGCCGTGACGTCGATGTTGACGATGTCGCCGTCCTCGAGGCGCCGGGTGTCCGGGATGCCGTGGCAGATCACCTCGTTGACGCTGGTGCACACCGACTTCGGGAAGCCCTTGTAGCCCAAGGGAGACGGGTAGGCGCCGTGGTCCAGCATGAACTCGTGGGCCACGGCATCGAGCTCGTCCGTCATGACGCCCGGCGCGATCCGCTCGGCGGCGGCGGCCATGGCGCGGGCTGCGATCCGTCCGGCCTCGCGCATCTTCTCGATCGTCTCGGCGTCCTTGACCCGGACATCGCCGTCCTCGCGCGGGTGGGCCACGTCGACGTAGTGGGGACGAGCGATCGTGGTGGGTACAGGACGTCGCGGGGTCAGCGGATGAGGTGCGACGCGTGAGCTGGCCAACGGCATACGGTGGAGTCTAGGTCGTTCGCGGGGGAGTGCCGGGACAGGCGTTCGCACGGCGAACACGGCGAAGGGAGAGCGTGATGAGCTTTTGGTACAACGTGGACACCGGGCAGGTCGAGACCGAGGAGAACCGCAGCCGCGGCGCTCAGGTGATGGGCCCCTACGAGTCCGAGGCCGAGGCCCGCCAGGCTCTCGAGCACGCCCGCGAGAGGACCGAGAAGTGGGACGCGGAGGACCGGGAGTGGGAGCACCGCAACGAGGCCCCCGGCTGGGATGACGAGAAGCTCGACGACTGATCACTCCTCGAAGGAGTGCTCCGGCGCGGGGAAGGCACCTGACTCGACATCGGCCGCATACGCCTTGGCCGCCTCGGTGAGGGTGCTGCGGAGGTCAGCGTACTTCTTGACGAACCGCGGCGCCTTGCCGGCTCGCAGCCCGGCGAAATCGCTCCACACCAGGACCTGGGCGTCGGTCCCCGGACCGGCACCGATGCCGATCGTCGGGATCGACAGCACCTCGGTGACCCGGGCAGCCACGGGTGCCGGGACCATCTCGAGGACGATGGCGAAGGCGCCGGCGCTCTCCAGTGCCCGTGCCTCGTCGACGAGGGCGTCCGCGGCGTCACCCCGGCCCTGGACGCGGTAGCCACCGAGCTGGTGCTCGCTCTGCGGGGTGAAACCGACGTGGGCCATGACGGGGATCCCTGCGGTCGTGAGGAGCTCGACGAGAGGCGCCATGGCTTGGCCGCCCTCGAGCTTGACGGCGTGGGCGAGTCCTTCCTTCATGAACCGCACGGCGGTGTGGAAGCCCTGCTCCAGGCTCCCGCCGTAGGAGCCGAAGGGCAGGTCAGCCACGACGAGGGCGCGTTTGGTGTTCGTGCTCACCGCGCGGACGAGGGGGAGCAGCTCGTCCACCGTCACGGGGACGGTCGTCTCGTAGCCGTAGACATTGTTGCCCGCTGAGTCACCGACGAGGAGGGCCGGGATGCCGGCCTCGTCGAAGATCTGGGCCGAGTACATGTCGTAGGCCGTCAGCATCGCCCACCGGCGTCCATCGGCCTTCATCGCCTGGAGGTGGGGGATGCGGACCCGGCGCACGGGGGCCGCTGTCGGGCGCTCCGAGCCGTAGGGGTTGGGCTGCTCGACTGCTGCAGGGTCGCTCATGCGCCCGAGCATAGGGCGGCTCCGTCGGCGGAGGGCACGGTCGTGCTGGGTGAGGTGAACCACCCGAAAAGCGGCTTTCTTAAAGACTTGGTAAGGAATCTCCCATTTGTCGACATTCGGTGATCCAATGACCGGCGGCGTCGTGACCGGCGCCCAACCATCAGGAGGACACCACGTGAACAAGCGTCAATGGAGCGCTGTCTCGGGGCTGGCCGTCGGGGCGCTCGTCGCCACCGGCCTCGCCGCCCCGAGCCTCGCTCAGGCCGCGCCGCAGGTCGACTCGGTCGTCAGCAGCGATCCTGCTGAGGCCCAGTCGTCCCGCCCGGACAACCTGCCCAACCCCCTCGGCGATGCCGCCGCGGAGCGCCGCAAGGACGCGGTGCAGAAGCTCGTCACCGGTAAGGCCGGGACCAAGATGGTCGGCGGCAACCGCGTGATCGAGGTCAAGGGCACGGACGGCAGCTCGAAGTACGTCGACTACCCGGTCAACCGTGAGGAGTCGGTCTTCACGGTCCTCGCCGAGTTCGGCGAGCAGATCCACTCCATGACCGGTGGGACGGCCGGACCGGCACGCAACGAGATCCCTGAGCCCGACCGGGACTGGGACGGCGACGCGACCGACAACAACACGACGTACTGGATCCCGGACTTCAACCGCGCCCACTACATGGACCTGATGTTCGGCGACGGCGAGTCCTTCAAGGACTTCTACCTCAAGCAGTCCAACGGCCGCTTCCTCGCCAAGGGCGACGTGTCCGACTGGGTCAAGCTGCCCTACAACGAGGCTCGCTACGGCTCCAACAAGTACTCCGCTTCGTCGACCTACTGGGCCTTCGTGAGGGACACCGCCACGGCGTGGTACGACGCGCAGGTCAAGGCGGGCAAGTCGCTCGAGCAGATCAAGAGCTACCTGGCGCAGTTCGACGTGGTGGACCGGTACGACTATGACGGCGACGGCGACTTCCTCGAGCCCGACGGCTACGTCGACCACTTCCAGGCCATCCACGCCGGCGAGGGCGAGGAGGCCGGCGGCGGGGCCCAGGGCGAGGACGCCATCTGGTCGCACCGCTGGTACGCCTACTCCAACCAGATCGGCAAGAACGGCCCGGAGATCAACAAGGCCGGCGGTGTGCCCCTCGGCGACTCCGGTATCTGGATCGGTGACTACACGACCGAGCCCGAGAACGGCGGCCTCGGCGTCTTCGCCCACGAGTTCGGCCACGACCTCGGCCTGCCGGACCTCTACGACACCGCCGGTGGCGACAACACCACTGGCTTCTGGACGCTCATGAGCGGTGGCTCCTGGCTCAACCGCGGCGGCGACTCCATCGGCACGACGCCGGGCTACATGGGTCCGTGGGAGAAGCTCCAGCTCGGCTGGCTGGACTACAAGGTCGTCAACTACGGCGAGGACGAGGTCGTCGACCTCGGCCGCGCCGACATGGGCAGCTCGAAGGGTCAGCAGGCGGTCCTCGTCACGCTCCCGGACAAGACGGTGCGGACCGACTACAACACCCCGCACTCCGGCTCCTACGAGTGGTGGGGCGGATCGGCTGACGACCTGCAGAACACGCTGACGCGCACCGTTGACCTCACCGGCAAGACCTCGGCTTCGCTGTCCGCTTGGGTCGAGTACGAGATCGAGGAGGACTACGACTACCTCTACACCGAGGTCTCGACCGACGGGGGGACGAGCTGGACCAGCATCGGAACGCCGATCGACGGCGCAAGCGCCTGGACCCAGAAGAGCTGGGACCTCAGCGCCTACGCCGGCACGACGATCCAGCTCCGGTTCCGTTACGCGACCGACGGCGGCCTGCACTTCAAGGGGCCGTTCCTCGACGACATCGCCATCACTGCCGACGGCGCTGCGCTGCTGACAGACGACGTCGAGTCGGGCGACAACGGCTGGACCGCCCGCGGCTTCACCCGGATGACGGGCTCGACCTCGAAGGTCGTGAGCCACTACTACCTCGCGGAGAACCGCACCTACGACGGCTACGACGCCACCCTGAAGGCAGGGCCGTACAACTTCGGTCACTACAACACGAAGTCCGACTGGGTGGAGCGCTTCCCCTACCAGAACGGCATGCTCGTCTGGTATGTCAACGGGGAGTTCGGCGACAACAACACGCGGACGCACCCCGGTGGCGGTCAGGCCCTGCCCGTCGACGCGCGTCCTGCGCCGGTCATGCTGGACAACGGCAACGGGGGGACGGTGCGACTCGGCAACCGCCGCCAGCCGTTCGACGCGACGTTCGGTCTCGAGGCGACCGACGCCGTGACCTTCCACTACAACGGTGTGCCCACGTCGGTTCCCTCCGCCGCGGCGATCCCGACGTTCGACGACTCCGTCGTCGACCGCTACTGGGACGCCCGCAACCCGTGGGCCTCCACGAAGGTCGCCGGCTCCGGCACGACGATGACGGTGGTCGGCTCGACGGACAATGGTCAGGAGCTGCAGGTCCAGGTCTCCTTCAAGTGACCTGAGCCGCGCGGCACGAACGACACGCTCGCACGCAGGGCCCCGGGAGTGATCCCGGGGCCCTGCGCGTGCATCCCGCCACCCGGATCGTCGTGTCCGTTACACCGGTGAAACAGGAGTGGGGCAGGATCGACACATGAACCGTCAGGAAGAGTTCGTGCTGCGCACCATCGAGGAGCGCGACATCCGCTTCGTCCGCCTCTGGTTCACGGACGTGCTCGGCACGCTCAAGTCCGTGGCCGTCGCGCCGGCCGAGCTCGAGGGCGCCTTCGCGGAGGGGATCGGCTTCGACGGCTCGGCGATCGAGGGCTTTGCCCGGATCTACGAGGCGGACATGCTGGCCAAGCCGGACCCCTCGACCTTCCAGATCCTGCCCTGGCGCGGGGACCCGCCCGGCACGGCGCGGATGTTCTGCGACCTGCAGATGCCCGACGGTTCGCCGAGCTTCGCCGACCCGCGCCACGTTCTCCAGCGGGCGCTCGACCGGGCCGCCGACCTCGGCTTCACCTTCTACACGCACCCGGAGATCGAGTTCTTCCTGCTCGAGCAGGGACGCGGCCCTGACGGCAAGCCGGTCCCGGTCGACGACGCCGGCTACTTCGACCACGTCGCCCACGGCACGGGACACGACTTCCGGCGGGCCGCCATCACCATGCTCGAGAACATGGGGATCTCGGTCGAGTTCAGCCACCACGAGGGCGCGCCCGGGCAGAACGAGATCGACCTGCGCTACGCCGACGCCCTCAGCACGGCCGACAACATCATGACGTTCCGCACGGTCGTCAAGGAGGTCGCGCTCTCGCAGGGCATCTACGCCACGTTCATGCCCAAGCCCTTCGCCGAGCACCCGGGATCGGGCATGCACACGCACCTGTCGCTCTTCGAGGGCGACACCAACGCCTTCTACGAGGCCGGGGCGCCCTACCAGTTGAGCAAGATCGCCCGGCAGTTCATCGCTGGACTCATCGTCCACGGCGCCGAGATCACTGCGGTGACCAACCAGTGGGTCAACTCCTACAAGCGGCTCTGGGGTGGGGGAGAGGCGCCGGCCCACCTCACCTGGGGGCACAACAACCGCTCCGCGCTCGTCCGCGTGCCGATGCACAAGCCCAACAAGGGTCAGTCGACCCGCATCGAGGTCAGGTCCATCGACGCGGCCTGCAACCCCTACCTCGCCTACGCGGTGCTCCTCGGCGCCGGCCTCAAGGGAATCGAGGAGGGCTACGAACTGCCGCCGGAGTCCGAGGACGACGTCTGGGGTCTCACCGATGCCGAGCGCCGCGCGATGGGCATCAAGACCCTTCCGGAGTCGCTCGGCTCCGCCATCGAGCAGATGCAGCAGAGCGAGCTCGTCGCCGAGGTGCTCGGCGAACACGTCTTCGACTTCTTCCTGCGCAACAAGCGCCAGGAGTGGCTCGACTACCGCCACGACGTGTCGCGCTTCGAGCTCGACCGCTACCTGCCGCGACTTTGACGCGCGGGCGCGGAGACCCGATGCCCTCTCGCACGAGCTCGACCACCGCGACGCTGGCCCGCCTCGGCTTCGCCGAGCCCGACCGCGCCGCCACCCTGCTCGCCGACCCCGCCCTCTCCGTCCTCGCGGGGGAGGGGGACTCTGCCCACGGGCTGCCGGACGACCTGCTCCGCGCGATCGGCGACACGGCCGACCCCGACCAGGCGCTCCTCGGTCTGGTCCGCGTCGCGGAGGCCCTGGCCCGGCAGCAGGAGCCGGCGGACGTGCGGGCCTTCGTCGACGAGCTTCGCGCAGAGGGACCCGGCCGCGACCGGGTGCTGGGCGTCCTCGGGGCCTCGACGGCGCTCGTCGACGAACTGGTGCGGCACCCGGGCCACTGGGTCGACGCGGCCCGAGCCCAGCGGCATACGGCCGAGGAGACCCGGGCCGAGCTGGTGGCAGCCGTGACGACGCAGCGCGGGAGCCGGACAGCCCTCGATGCGTTGCGCATCGCCTACCGCCGCGGGCTGCTGCGCATCGCCGCCCGCGACCTCACCGCCCCCGACCCGATCGCGGAGATGCCCTCGATCGGCGAGGCGCTCGCCGAGCTCGCCGAAGCCGCCCTCGAAGCCGCGCTCGTCATCGCCCGCGAACAGTACGGCGAGGGCCACGAGCAGTGCCGCCTCGCGATCATCGGCATGGGCAAGACCGGCGGGGGCGAGCTCAACTACGTCAGCGACGTCGACGTCATCTTCGTTGCCGAGCCCGCTGACGGAGCCGACGAGGAGACCGCGCTGCGCATCGGCACCGCCCTGGCGAGCGCCACGATGCAGGCCTGCTCGAAGCCGACCCCGGAGGGGTTCCTCTGGCCGGTCGACGCAGCGCTGCGCCCAGAGGGCAAACAGGGCCCACTGGTGCGGACCATCGAGAGCCACAAGGCCTACTACGAGCGGTGGGCCAAGACCTGGGAGTTCCAGGCCCTGCTCAAGGCCTGGGTCTCCGCCGGCGACCGTGAGACCGGCCTGCGCTACAAGCAGGAGATCTCGCCCCTCGTCTGGGAGGCGGCGAGCCGGGAGAACTTCGTCGAGGACGTCCAGGCGATGCGGCGCCGCGTCGAGCAGCACGTCCCGGCCAACGAGGCCGGCCGCCAGCTCAAGCTCGGTCCCGGCGGGCTGCGCGACGTGGAGTTCAGCGTCCAGCTGCTCCAGCTCGTGCACGGACGGACCGACCAGTCGCTGCGCTCCGCCACCACTCTCGAGGCGCTCTCGGCCCTCGCCAAGGGGGGCTACGTCGCTCGTGACGACGCCGCGACGCTCGACCGCGCCTATCGGCACCTCCGCTGCCTGGAGCACCGCATCCAGCTGCACCGGCTCCGCCGGACCCATCTCATGCCGGACACCCCGGCGGATCTGCGCCGGCTCGGCCGGTCGATGGGCCACCGGACGCGGCCGGACGAGGCCGTCCTCGCTGACCGGCAGGCGGTCGCCCGGGAGGTCAGGCGCATTCACGAGCGCCTCTTCTACCGCCCCCTGCTCGCCGCGGCCGCCCGCCTGACACCCGACGAGGTCGGCTTGTCGCCCGAGGCGGCCAGGGAGCGCCTGCTCGCGCTCGGTTTCCGGGACCCCGCGGGGGCCCTGCGCCACCTCGAGGCGCTGACCGCCGGCGTCAGTCGCCGGGCGGCGATCCAGCGCACCCTGCTGCCGGTCATGCTCGGCTGGTTCGCTGACGAGGCCGACCCCGACGCCGGCTTGCTGTCCTTCCGCCGGGTCTCCGACGAGCTCGGCTCCACTCACTGGTACCTCAAGATGCTGCGCGACGAGGGACGGGCCGCCGACCGGCTCGCGCACACGTTGGCGCGCAGCCGCTACGCCGCCGACCTGCTCATCCGGTCACCCGAGAAGGTCGCCTTCCTCGGGGAGCCCAACGGTCTCGTCCCGCGCTCGCGCGAGGCCCTGACCGCCACGATGCGTGCGGCGGCCGGCCGCCGGGCCAGTGGCGCCGACGCCATC
>NZ_JAPFQL010000082.1 GCF_028446585.1 Intrasporangium calvum | reverse complement strand
AGCCTCGACGCCGCCATGATCGGCTCGCGCGCCATCGAGACGGGCGACGCCGACGTCGTCCTCGTCGGCGGCGTCGAGTCGATGACGCGCGCGCCGTGGGTGCTCCCGAAGCCGGCCAAGGGCTTCCCGGCCAGCGACATCAGCGCGGTGTCGACCACCCTCGGCTGGCGCCTGGTCAACCCGCGTATGCCGCGCGAGTGGACCGTCTCGCTCGGCGAGGCGAACGAGACGCTCCAGGAGAAGTTCGGCATCAGCCGCGAGCGCCAGGACGAGTTCGCGCTGCGCTCGCACCGGCTGGCGGCCGCGGCGTGGGAGGAGGGCTTCTACGACGATCTCGTCGCGCCGATGAGTGGTGAGGGGCTCGTCCGGGACGAGGGGGTCCGGTCCGACTCGACCCTCGAGAAGCTGGCGTCCCTTCAGCCCGCCTTCCGCGCGGGGGGCACCATCACGGCAGGCAATGCCTCACCGCTGAGCGACGGGGCTTCGGCGGTGCTGCTCGGCTCGGAGGAAGCCGCGGGGCGGATCGGTGTTGAGCCCGTGGCCCGGATCATCGGGCGGGGCGCCTTTGCCCTCGACCCGCAGGAGTTCGGGTACGCCCCCGTCGAGGCGGCCAACCGGGCGCTGAAGCGGGCCGGGGTTCGGTGGGACCAGGTCGGCGCGGTCGAGCTCAACGAGGCCTTCGCTGTGCAGTCCCTCGTCTGCGTGGACGCGTGGGTTCCCTTGGGGCTGAGGGACCCCGAGCTGGTCAACACCCGGGGAGGCGCGATCGCCATCGGCCACCCGCTCGGCGCGAGCGGCGGACGCATCCTCGGCAACCTGGCCAAGGTGCTGCGTGAGCGCCGCGAGCGCTACGGGGTCGCAGCGATCTGCATCGGCGTCGGCCAAGGTCTCGCCGTCGTGCTCGAGAACGTCGAGGTCGCCGGATGAGTCGCACCGAGATCCTCGACAGCGTCGACGAGGCCGTCGCAGGCATCGAGGACGGGAGCACGGTCCTCGTCGGCGGATTCGGGTTCGCCGGCATGCCGTTCGACCTCATCGACGGCCTCATCCGGCAGGGCGCGACTGACCTCACCGTGGTGAGCAACAACGCCGGCAACGGCGAGGTGGGCCTCGCCGCGCTCCTCAAGGCGGGCCGCGTCCGCAAGGTCGTCTGCTCCTTCCCGCGCCAGTCCGACTCCTACGTCTTCGACGAGCTGTACCGTTCGGGCAGGATCGAGCTCGAGGTCGTCCCGCAGGGCAACCTGGCGGAGCGGCTGCGCGCCGCCGGAGCCGGGGTCGGGGCGTTCTTCACACCCACTGGTGCGGGCACCATGCTCGCCGAGGGCAAGGAGACGCGCAGCATCGACGGACGTGACTACGTCCTCGAGTACCCGATCAAGGGCGACGTCGCCCTCATCGGCGCCCACCACGCCGATGAGATGGGCAACCTCGTCTACCGGAAGACCGCCCGAAACTTCGGGCCGGTGATGGCCACGGCGGCCGCGACGACCATCGTCCAGGTGGCCGAGGTCGTCGCCATCGGCAGCCTCGACCCCGAGGTCGTCGTGACGCCCGGCATCTTCGTCGACCGGGTCGTCGCCGTGCCTGCCCGCAGGTACACCGTGGAAGGAGCCCGCTGATGCCGTTGACGCCGCATGAGCTGGCCGCCGTCGTGGCCCGCGACATCCCTCCGTTCTCCTACGTCAACCTCGGGATCGGCCAGCCGACCAAGGTCGCGGAGCACCTCCGGCCCGAGTCGGGCATCGTCCTGCACACCGAGAACGGGATGCTCAACATGGGCCCGGCCGCGGTCGGGGACGAGGTCGACCCGGACCTCACGAACGCGGGCAAGGTGCCGGTCACCGAGCTGCCCGGAGCGTCCTACTTCCACCACGCGGACTCCTTCATGATGATGCGCGGCGGTCATCTCGACGTGTGCGTCCTCGGGGCCTTCCAGGTGTCCGCGGTCGGCGATCTCGCGAACTGGCACACCGGCGCCCCCGACGCCATCCCGGCCGTGGGCGGCGCGATGGATCTGGCGATCGGCGCCAAGCAGGTCTTCGTGCTCATGACGCTCCTGGACAAGCAAGGCCGGCCCAAGCTCGTGCCCGCGTGCACCTACCCCGTCACCGCCTTGGGCTGCGTCAGCCGGGTGTACACCGACCACGCCGTCTTCGACGTCGGACCCGGTGGCGCGGTGGTCCGCGAGACGTTCGGGGTCAGCGTCGACGAGCTGCGCGGCTGGCTCGACATGCCGCTGACCCAGCCCTGAGGTCCTGACCCAGCCCAGCGGCATACGACCCCGTCCGTATGCCGGGGGCCCCGGGTAGGGGCACCGCGGCGACGGGGACCTTCGCCTCTATGACGACTGATCTCGCCGTTCGCACACTGGGGCTGCAGGACCTGGTCGCCCAGCTCACGACGGTGAGCGGAAGGGAGAGGTCATGGACAGCAGCGATCGGCGGCTTCTGGGAGCGAGCCCGCTTCATCGGGCCGTGTGGGGGCGTGCCGTACCGCTCGAGTTGTTCGACGCCGAGGAACCGCGAGCCACGCCCGCGGTCCAGGAGATCGCAGCGGCGGCACAGGCCGCGGTCGAGCAGCGCGTCACCGACGGCACGGTCTACGGCCCCGACGGGACGATCAGCACCGAGCTGATTGCCGACCTGGCCGGGGTTGGCTTCTGGGGGCTGCGTGCCGTTCCGGAGTACGGCGGGTCCGGCGCCTCTTTCAGCACCTACCTGCCCATACTCAGGCACCTGGCTGTGGCTGACCCCTGGGTCGGCGTGCTCGCCTCTCTGCAGGCCGGAATCGGACCGGTGACGACGCTCAACACGTTTGCTACCGCGGAGCAGAAACAGCGCCTGCTCACGCCGTTGGCGAGTGGCTCGCGTCTGGGCATCTTCGCGACCACAGAGCCAGCGACCGCCTCAGACCTGCGTGCGATCCGCACCCACGCCGTGCGGTCCGGGGACCTGCTGCACCTGACCGGGGAGAAGCTCATGATCACCAACGCAGCGCCGGCTCGCACCGGGTGCGTGCTGTGCCGGGTCGACGGTGACCTGCGCATGCTGGTCGTGGAGCTGCCGGATGTCGAGGACGACCACTTCCAGCTGGTGCGCCTCGGGGTGCGGGCCTTCCGGCATGTCGCCCACCGAGCCCTGGTGTTCCATGAGCTGCCCGTGCCGGCGGACAACCTGCTCGACGCTCCGGGCCTCGTCGTGACGTACCACGCGCTCAACCATGGTCGGATCGCGGTCTGCGCCGGCGCGGCCGGGTTGCTGCGACGCATGACGGGCAGCTTGATCCCGTGGGTACGGACGCGCGCGACGTTCGGCGCGCCCATTGGCACCCGGGAGCTGGTTCAGCGGCGGCTGGGTCGGATGGCTGCCCGGATCGTCGGCTGTGACGGCGTCGCGCTGTGGGCGGCGGGCCTGTTGGACAACGGCTATCGCGGCGAGCTCGAGGCCGTGGTGGCCAAGGTCTTCGGCAGCGAGATGCTCAAGGAGGCCGCTGTCGACCTGATGTTGAAGACGCACGGCGGGCGGGCGTTCCTGGACGGAAACATGTTCGCCGACGACGTCTACGACATGCTTGCGCCGACCGTCTTTGAGGGCGAGAACGAGATCCTGACGCTCGGCTTCTTCCAGGCCCTCAGCAGAGAGCATGCTGCATTTCTCGCACCCGTTGGCGACGTGATCGGGCGCGCCCCGCACCGCGACCCGGTGCACCTGTGGCAAGCACGCGGCGCTGTTGCGCCGTACGCACGCTGGCTTGCACCCCGACAGCTGCGCGCCACAGTGCCCCTCGGTGCGGTGCCGATGGACCTCGATGACCAGACGAGCTTCGCGGCCCAGCTCCTCCACCTGTCCGCACTGGAGATCGATGCTGCCCTGCGCCACCATGGCGCCGGGCTCGCTGATCGCCAGACCGTCGGGCTCGAGCTGGCGCAGCGCGTCATGTATGCCGCCGCCATGCTCGTCCTCGCCCGCTACGGCCGAGCGCTGACCGACCCCCTGGCCAGACAAGCTGCCGCCTGCATGGCTGCCGAGCTCGGCCAGCGAGTGACCCGGCAGCGCCCAACCCCCGCCTACAACCGGCAGATCACCCAGTTGGGCCTGGGCGTGGCCGAAGATCGGTTCGACCTCGTGCGCGACGCTCCACATGACGAGCCGATCATGCCGCAACGCCTACTCGGTGCGGAGGCACCCAGAACAACGAGCTGAGCGAACGGAGCACGCGTGGCTCCCTGTCTGCGTGGCTGTTCCAAGGCTGTGCAGACAGGTTGATCAAAGGCGTGCCAGCGTCCCGCCACCAGGCTCCGGGCCGCGGGCAACTCGGTATCATATGGCGAGCGGTGGGCTTACAGTGAGGATGTCTACGGAATCACGCTCTCCCTCAAGGCAATTCCCAAGTCGAACTCCGCTGGACGAAGTGGTGGTGAAGGCGTTCATGGCGTCCAGGTCCTTGACACCTGGCTCAGCTTTGGGGCAACTGCGGAAAGCTGGGGCGTTGCCCGGTGCAGGCACGGACAACAGTCTCTCTTGCTAGATCAACACCCTCGGGGAAACTCAGGATGATTCAGGCCGGGCCGCCACGAGCAGACATCAGGGGAGTGGGCCCGTCACGGTGCTCGTTGCACAGGCGGCCCCGGCCGCACTCCGCGCCTCGGCGCCGCGCTCCAGGCCCTCGGGGCCGGGAACGACCGTGAACGTCTGGGGCCCCACCATGGGGGAGACCAGACGGTAGGCGTAGGTCTGGCCGACGACGGTTATCCCCTCGCGGCGCAGGTGCTCGGCCATCATCAGCGCCTGGAGCGGTCCGTGGACGACGAGACCCTCGTACCCTTCCCGCGCCACCCAGCCCAAGTCGTAGTGAATGCGATGCGCGTTGTACGTCAGGGCGGAGAAGCGGAACATCATCCGCTCGTCGACTGCAAGGCTGAGGGTCGGACCTGCCGGCGGGGCCGGCGGCTGCGGCGGGGCCGGCAGGGCCCCCGTGCCGGGCACGCGGTAGACGATGTCCTGCTCCTCGCGGATCACGAGCTCGCCGCCCTGCGTGATCTCGTGGAGCACGGTCACGAAGGTCAGGGGCCCGGACCGCCCCTCCTTCTCGACGGTGTTGGCGATGGAGGTCACCTTCGTCGCCGGTTGCCCGATGAGGAGCGGCTGCAGTGTGGTGACGCGTCCCCCGGCGAACATCCGCCGGCGACCGGGTCCCGGAGGTGCCGGTATGCCGCTCGACGGGTGGCCGTCGGGTCCGAGCTCCGACTCGGGTCGCCGTTCGAGCAGATACATCCAGTGCCACATCGGCGGCACGGAGTCGCCTGGCTGGAAGGGCACCGTGATGTCCAGCATCGCGGCGAGCGACTCGACGGGCTCGGGCGCGATGACCTCCGTGCGGCTGACGCTCGAAGGTGTGGGGTCGGATGTCATGGGTCACTGATCCCTTCGTCGGAGGGTGGTCTCGGCTCGCACGATGACGGGCCGGTCGACCATGGCGCCATCGACCCGGAGGGCGCCCCGCCCGCCGGTAGCTGCTTCGACTGCGGCGATCACCCGCTCGGCCCACGCGACCTCCTCGCTGGTTGGCCGGTAGGCAGCATGCGTCGGCTCGACCTGCCGGGGGTGGATGAGCAGCTTGCCGGTGAAGCCGAGCTCGACCCCGTGCGCGACGTCATCGACCAGCCTGTCGAAATCGTCGAGCTCAGCCGTGACACCGTCAACGGGACCGGGGAGGCCCGCAGCGCGCGACGCCTGCACGAGCATCGAGCGAGCATGGAGCATGGCCTGCCGGGTGGGGGCAGCCCCGAGGTCGAGGGCGTAGTCGAGGTGGCCGAAGGCAAGCCGGGCCACCCCCTGCGCCTCGGCGAGCTCGGCGGCTCGTTGCACGCCGCGTGCCGTCTCCAGCAGCGGGACCACCGGCGCACCGACCCGGTGCGCCAGGCCGGACAGGTCTGCGGAGCCCTCGGCCTTCGCGACGACGACTGCCAGCAGTGCGTGCTGGTCCGGGTGCCCGGCGACGAGCTTGGTCAGTGCCGCCACGTCGAGGTCGTGGTCGGCGGTACCCACTGCGTTGACGCGGACCGCCGCGGTACCCCCTGAGGCGAGCCATTCCGTGGCGGCCTCGCGGGCACCGGGGCGGCGACCCGGGGCGACGGCGTCCTCGAGGTCGATGATCACGAGGTCCGCCCCCGCGGCCCCCGCTTTGTCGAACCGGTCGGGCCGGTCACCCGGCACGAAGAGGAGCGAGCGCGCCTCCTGGACGTGCCTGACGGCGACATCGTGGGTGGCGGTCATACTGGGTCCACGTTCCCGCGCTTGACGAGCTGCCGAGCGATGACGTTCTTCTGTATCTCGTTCGTGCCCTCGCCCACGATCATGAGCGGCGCGTCACGGAAGTAGCGCTCGACGTCGAACTCCGTCGAGTACCCGTAGCCGCCGTGGATGCGAATGGCGTCGAGCGCGATGTCCATTCCCACCTCGGACGCGAACAGCTTGGCCATACCGGCTTCCATGTCGGCGCGTTGTCCGGCATCGAACGCTCGAGCGGCGTGCAGGGTGAGCTGGCGGGCGGCCACCAGCTTGGTCGCCATCTCGGCGAGGTAGTTGCCGATGGACTGGTGCTGCCAGATCGGGACGCCGAAGGCCTCGCGCTCCTGCGCATAGCGCAGCGAGTCCTCGAGCGCGGCACGACCGACGCCCAGGGCGCGGGAGGCCACCTGCAGGCGGCCCACCTCGAGGCCCTTCATCATCTGGGCGAAGCCCGCACCCTCCGTCTCGCCGAGGAGGTTCTCGGTCGGCACCCTCATGGAGTCGAACGCGAGCTCGCAGGACTCCACGCCCTTGTAGCCGAGCTTCGGCAGGTCTCGCGACAGGTGGAAGCCGGGTAGACCGTCGTCGCCTTCCTTCTCCACGAGCAGGATCGAGATGCCCTTGTGACGAGGCTCGGCCTGCGGGTCGGTCTTCACCATGAGCGCGATCAGGCCGGCCTTGCGGGCGTTGGTGATCCACGTCTTGGACCCGTTGACGACGTAGTGGTCACCGTCCTCGCCGCGGCGAGCCGTGGTGCGCATCGCCTGGAGGTCGGAGCCGCCTCCGGGCTCGGTCAGGGCCATGGTGGCACGCAGCTCTCCAGTGGCCATCCGGGGAAGGTAACGGTCCTTCTGCTCCTGGGTGCCGTACGTGAGGATGAGCTTGGCGACCACCGTGTGGCCGCCCATGGCGCCCGCGAGGCTCATCCAGCCCCTTGCCAGTTCCTCGGTCACGAGGCAGTACGCCGGCAAGGACACCTGCGCCTCCCCCCATGGCTCCGGGATCGCGAGGCCGAAGATCCCCATCTCCTTCATCGCCTGGATGAGTGCGTCGGGGTAGCGGTTGGCGTGCTCGAGGTCGCGGGCGACGGGCTTGACCTGCTGGTCGACGAAGTCGCGCACCAGTCGCACGATCTCGACCTCGTCGTCGGAAAGCAGCTCAGTGGTCATGATTCCT
Organism: Intrasporangium calvum; assembly: GCF_028446585.1. Taxonomy (GTDB): domain Bacteria; phylum Actinomycetota; class Actinomycetes; order Actinomycetales; family Dermatophilaceae; genus Intrasporangium; species Intrasporangium calvum_A. Next base: position 9,206 of record NZ_JAPFQL010000082.1, on the reverse strand, counting down.
CTTTCGTGTGTCGTCCGCCCGGGCACGTGCCTGAAGGCTGGCGGGTCATGGGTGGTCAGGGCGTGGGGCCCAGGTGGGTCCGCAGCAGGTCGGCACCGCTCGCCCACGTGAGGTCCGTGGGCTGGAGGTCCAGGCCTGCGGACGCGATGCAGTCGGCGACCTTCGCGGTCATCTCCGCGGGCGTGGGCGGGTTGCCGGGGGAGCCTGGCGGCAGCTGCAGGGAGCCGTGCCGCGTCCGGCCGTCACGCAGCTCGATCTCGACGTCCACGGCTCCGTCGAGCAGACCCTCGCCGCGGCTGTCCGTGAGGCGCACGTCCGTCAGCCCGACGAGCCGCTCCACCTCGTCGCGGCACACGGCCTCGTCGCTGAAGGCCCAGAAGCCCGAGTGGTCGTCGAGGAGGGCGGTAGCAACGGCATACTCCAGGCTGAACTTCGCCTCGAGGCCGGTCGTCGGGTGGTGGTGGACCAGCGGGGTGACCGTGCCGCGCGGCGTGGTCACGCGGACGGCGGCGACGTCGTCTGGCCTCTGGTCCGCCAGCGTCCGCCGCAGCGCGCCGATGGGCCGTTGGAGGGCGTAGCAGGCCGGGTAGACCTTGACCGCGAGGCCTCCGGGCACCATGTCGAGCTCGCTTCCGGGATCGGTGACCTGGGGGTGTTGCGGATCCCCGCCGACCAGCTCCATCCACGCCTCGACGGCACGCAGGTCGGCGCTCGCGCCCGCCTCGGCGAGCCGAGCAGCCCGGACGCCGGCCTGTGCGGCCATCCCGACTTGAAGGCTCTTGGCGTCGGTGCCGAACGCCCGCTGCACCCCACCTGCGGCGGGCACCGAGAGGGCGATGGCCCGACTGATCTGGTCCTCCGAGAGCCCCCACGCGACGCCCGCCACGACGGCCGCGGCAGGTGCCCCTGCAGTGGTCGTTGCGTGCCAGCCCCGGGTGTAGTGCCGCCAACCCAGGGCCGTTCCCAAGCGCGCCATCACACCGGCGCCGGCGAGGTAGGCGCGCCTCGCCAGCTGCGGGTCCGCACCCGCTGTCGCGAGGGCCGTCGGCACGCAGATCGTCGAGATGTGCGTCGTCGAGGGAAGGTGCAGGTCGTCGAAGTCGATCACGTGGGCCAGCGTCGCCCAGCGGGCGGCGTCACCCCCGAGCGCCGCAGCGACCGCACGGATCGGGTGGGTTCGGGCAGCGAGCGCGACGGCCAGCGTGTCGAGCACGCTGCGATCGGCGAGAGCGCGGTCCGCCTCCCCGGGGCGTGCAGCGCACGCCCAAGCGGCCAATGTCCTGGCGATCACTGCACTCCTTCGACGGCGCTGTCGAGGCCGAGCTCGGCGAGCACGGCCGCGGTGTGCTCACCGACCTCCGGGATCGGCCCCATGACCGGCACGTCTCCCTCGATGGTGGCGGGCGGCACGAGCCCGCGGAGACGGCCGACGGGGGAGTCGTACTCGGCCCATCGGTTGCGTGCCTCCAGCTGCGGGTGAGCGGCAAGTCCGGCGATGTCCCGCAGGAGGGCGTTGGCGATGCCGCGCTGCTCGAGCGTCGCGGCCACCTGCTCGGCGGTGCTCCCGGCGAAGACCCGCTCGATCTCGGCGACGAGGTCGTCGACGTTCTGGACCCGCAGCGAGTTGCGCTCGAACCGGGGATCCGTGGCGAGGGCCGGATCGCCGAGGACCTCGGCGCAGAACGTCTGCCACTCGCGCTCGTTCTGGATGCCGAGGAAGACCTGCTGGCCGTCTCCACAGTGGAAAGGGCCGTAGGGGGCGATTGCGGCGTGCCGTGCCCCCGTCCTCGGTGGCGGGGTCCCGCCGTAGGTCGCGTAGTTCAGCGGGAAGCCCATCCACTCGGCGAGGGCCTCGAGCATCGAGACCTCGACCGTGGCTCCTTGGCCGGTCCGCTCACGACGCAGCAAGGCGGTGAGCGTGCCCGTGTAGGCGTACATCCCTGCTGCGATGTCGGCAATGGAAACACCCACCTTCGAGGGCTCGTCCTCGGTCCCGGTGATCGAGACGACGCCGGCCTCGCACTGGACGAGGAGGTCGTAGGCCTTTTTGTCCGTGTACGGGCCGCCGTCGCCGTAGCCCGAGATGGAGACGTGGATGAGGCGCGGGTTGAGGGCTTGAAGGTCGGCCGCCCCGAAGCCGAGTCGCTCTGCGGCGCCCGGCGCAAGGTTCTGGACGAAGACGTCGGCCCTTCGGACGAGTGCATGGATCGCGCTGCGGCCGAGGTCGCTCTTGAGATCGAGACTGACCGACTCCTTGGCGCGGTTGAGCCACACGAAGTGGCTCGACAGGCCGCGCACGGTCTCGTCATAGCCCCGGGCGAAGTCGCCGGACCCCTCCCGCTCGATCTTTATGACGCGCGCGCCGAGGTCGGCGAGCTGGCGAGTGGCGAAGGGAGCGGCGACGGCCTGCTCCAAAGACACGACGGTGATGCCGTCAAGCGTTCTCACATCTGACCCTTTCAATAGATGCGGCCATGTTACAAATGGCCGCACATTTGTCAACGCACCGGTGCACGGACTGGATGGGCGTATGCCGCGGGGCCGGCCCCGCGGCATACGCCTCCGGCTCAGGGGACCAGTGCCAGGGAGAGCACAGGGAGATACGTCACCAGCGTAAGTGCCACAAGGAGGACGGCGGCACTCGGCAACGCCGCCTTGGCGACCCCGAGGACCGACATCCCCGAGAGCCCGGACGCGACGAAGAGGTTGAGACCAAGCGGAGGCGTGATCATCCCGATCTCGAGGTTCATCACCATGATGATGCCGAGGTGCACCGGGTCCACTCCGAGCGCCAGGCCGACCGGCAGGAGGATCGGCGCCAGGATCAGCAGCGCGCTGCTCGTCTCCATGAAGGCACCGACGACGAGGAGCAGGAGGTTGATGACAAGGAGGAACTGCCACGGCTGCAGGTCCATCGCCGCGATGGCCTCGGTGACCTGAAGCGGAATGCGCTCCGAGGCCAGCACGAAGGTGAAGAGGATGCCGTTCGCGATGATGAACATGATCATCGACGAGGTCTTCGCCGAGGCCAGCAGGACCTTGCCGAGGTCCCTCCACTGGAGTTCCCGGTAGAACACCATGGACACGAGCAGGCTGTACGCAACGGAGGCGGCGGCCGCCTCGGTCGGTGTGAAGAAGCCGCCGTAGACACCGCCGAGCACGATGACGGGCAGCATCAGCGACAGGAGTGCGTCCCGCAGCGCCCGCCTGCGGAAGCCGCGCGGCATGGCCTGGACCTCGTCGCCCGAGCCGTAGTTGTTGCGACGCGAGGCGATCACCGCCATGACGAGGAGCATGGCGCCGGCCAAGATGCCCGGGAGAATGCCTGCGACGAAGAGGTCGCCGATGCTCGTCTCCGTCGCGATGCCGTAGACGATGAGGGGAATCGAGGGCGGGATGAGGATGCCCAGCGACCCTGACGTGGCGATGAGGCCCGTGGAGAACTGCTTCGGGTACCCCGCGCGGATCATCGCGGGGATCAGCAGGGTGCCGACCGCCACGACCGTCGCCGGACTCGAGCCGGACACGGCCGCGAAGAACGTGCAGGCGAGGACGGCGGTCATGGCCATCCCACCGCGGTACTGGCCCACGAGGGCGTTGCCGAACTCCGTCAGGCGTCGGCTGATCCCTCCGCGGGTCATGATGTTGGCCGCCAGGACGAAGAACGGGATGGCCATGAGGGGGAAGCTGTTGAGCGCGTTGAAGAGTCGTTCCACGACCTGCGTCAACGGGATCGTCGTGAAGTAGTAGAGATAGGCGAAGGACGCGAGGCCGAGCGCCATCGCGATGGGCGCGGAGCTGAACAGCGCCAGCGCGAGGATGACCAAGAGGGCGACCACCTCGGTGCTCATCGTTCGGTCTCCTTGTCGTCGCGCCGGTTGGGGTCCTCGTACTTGTGGTGATCGACGGGGTGGTGCAGGTGGGACTCCTCGTCGAGGATGAGGACCTCCTGAAGGCTCGCCCCCTTGCCGGTGGTGATGGCCTCGTGCGAGGCACGCACCTCCTCGACGCTGAGGCCGGTGGCCTCGGCCTCCGCCTCCAGCACCTCATCCGGGTCGCTGACCAAGGTGCCGTACTTCCAGATGCGCCAGAGCATCTCGAGCGCGCGCACGAACATGAGCGTCATCCCGAGGGGCACCGCGAGCTCCACGACCCACAGCTGGAGCTTGAGGACCGGAGTGACGGTCGTCCGGGAGAACGGCTCCATCAGCAGCATCCACCCGAGGACGGCCATCACGCCCAGGTAGACCAGCGTGACAATGCCACCGACGAGGGACAGCCACTTCTTGCCGCGCTCCCTGAAGAAGACGCCGAGGATGTCGACGCTGACGTGCTCGTTGTGGCGCAGCGTGATCACCGCGCCGATGAAGGTCGAGAAGATGATGAGGTAGATCACCGCCTCCTCGGTCCAGAACCACGCCTGGCCGAACTGCCGGATGATGATGTTGAGGATCGAGATGAGGGCGGCGAGGCCCAGGGCGCTGGCCGCCAGGACGTTCTCGACGGTGGTGAGTGCCCGGTCCAGGTGTTTCACGATTCGCCTTTGTGGGAGGGCGGGGGCGCCGGGTCGCGGCGCCCCCGCGGACGAACAGGGTTAGTTCTGCTTGGCGAGCAGCTCGTCGATGATCTTGTCGCCGATGACGCTGCGGTACTGCTCGTAGATCGCGGGAACGACGAGCTTCTTGAATGCATCCCGCTGCTCGGGCGTCAGGACGTTGATCTTGGTCTTGCCGGCCGCCTCGATCGCCTGCTTCGACTCCTCGTTGACGGCGACGGCGTTGTCACGGTTGTACTTCGACGCATCGTCGGCCACGGTGACAAGAAGGTCCTGCAGGTCCTTCGGGAGGCTGTTGAAGAACTCGGTGTTCACCACGAGGATGTAGCCGATGTAGCCGTGGTTCGACTGGGCGACGTTCGTCTGGACCGTGTGCATCTTCTGCGACTCGATGTTGGAGTAGGTGTTCTCGCCGCCGTCGATGACGCCCTGCTGAAGGGCCGAGTACACCTCCGAGAAGGCAATCGCCTCGGCGTGCCCACCCCAGGCCTCGATCTCCGACTTGAGGACGTCGGAGGGCTGGATGCGGTACTTCTTGCCCTTCATGTCGGCCGGCGTCTGCGTGAGGTTGTTGGAGTGGATCTGCTTCATCCCCGAGTCCCAGAGCCCGAGCACCTTCATGTGCTTCGCCTCGAGGTCCTTGTTGCCGAAGATGGCCTTGCCGACCTCGGTGTCCGGGGCGGCGACGGTGGGGATGTCCTCGGGCTTGTCGAAGAGGAAGGGCAGGTCGAGGACCTGCAGGGCCGGGGCGACCGTGGTGAACTTCGCCGATGCGGGTGCGAGCATCTGGACGGAGTTCTGCTGGATCGCCTGCATCTCGTCCTTGTCACCGTAGAGCGACGAGTTGGCGTAGACCTCGACGTTGATGCGGCCGTTGCTCCGCTTCTCCAGCTCCTTCTCGAACCACAGAGCCGCCTTGCCCTTGGGGGTGGTGTCCGTAACAACGTGCGAGAACTTGAGGGTGTACGTCTTGTCTGCGCCGGTGGCACCAGCGTCTCCGCCGCTCCTCGCGCCGCTGCAGGCGGCGAGGCTGAGCGTCGTCACCAGGGCGACTCCGGTCAGCACGTGCAGTGGGGTCCGCTTCATGAGGGGTTTCCTTTCCTGGGGGGGTGCACCGTCGATGACGGGCCGGGGGATGCTCGGCGTCCAAGGTGAAGCCGGTGTGTGTAGTGCTCGGGGAGGAAGTCGGAGACGGCCCACTCGACGGGCTGTCCGCTGACGTCGAGGTAGCGTCGCTCGATGTGGAGCAGGGCATGGCCCTCGGTGCAGCCGAGGCGCTCGGCGTCGACCGCGTCCGCGGCTCGGGCCGTGATCGACTGGTCTGCCCCGCTGATCTGTATGCCGTGCGCGGCGAGCGCCCCGATGACGGTGTGGGTCGTCCTGGCCCCGACGTCGGCGAACGCCTCCTCGTCCTCGATGAGGCGGCCGACGTCGGGCGGGAGGTACACGGACGTGTGGCAGAAGAGCGTTCCCTCGTGGCGACGCAGGAACCGCATGCCATACATCAGGCGCCCCTCCAGCTCGAGCTGTGCTGCCGCCACGGGATCGAAGGAGCCCATGAGCGGCGCCACGATCTCGAGCTCCGTGTCGGTCGACAGCGCGAGCAGGTCGTCGACGGTCTCGAAGGGCCGCCGGTAGAGCAGGTGGCTCGGCGTGATGAAGGTGCCGCGTCCGGGCACGCGGTAGACGAGGCCCTCGTTGACCAGGTCGAGATAAGCCCGTCGTACCGTCTGTCGGCTGACGCGGAATCGCTCCCCGAGCTCGCCGTCGGTCGGCAACGCCTCACCCTCGGCCCACTGCTGCGTATGGATGCCTTCACGCAGGAAGGTGGCGAGGCGTCGGTAGCCCGGCTCTCCGCCACGCCGCACCATGCTCGTCACGGGTTTCCTCTCCGGTGGTGGACGACGCCGAGCGGCTGCCGCCGTTGGCTGGTGCCCGACAATGCCAAAGAGCACTACATTTCGTCAATGGCCTGTAGATATCGGTTTGTCCCACGGAGAGGACGGGGCCAGGACAACGCACGATGACCGCAGTCCGGGCACGGCATCGCGGTCGGCGCCACCTCGCCCGGGGTGGCTCGCATCATGCTCGGTGCCAGGGCGGCCTCAACGAGCCTGCTGGTGAAGGCAATCGACGTGAGGTGCAGCCACATCTTGCGCGACCCCAGCCCGGCCACCAGCCGGGACCTGTCCCGCTCGGCGGCGAGCAGGGCGGTCACCTGCTCGTCACGGAACTCGCGCCGGCACGGCCTGCAATGCACCGACTCGTAGTACGTCGACGGGCTGATCGACACCCCGTGCCCGGAAAGCACAGCGCACAAGGGCTCGAGCCCCCACCGCAACCCCAGCTGCCCATCGGCGTCAGGAACGCGGTGCTCCTTGTGTTCGGTGACGAAGTCGATCACCACTTGCCTGGCCGGTCGAGCTCGGCCGCGAAGAAGGGCTTGATATGTAGGTGATCGGCGCGTCGGTTCCGGGCCTCAGAGGGGGGCGGGTGGAGGCTGCTGTTGAGGCGGTCGTCGAGGAGGTTCGCACGTCCGGGATCGGGTCGTTCATGCCGTGCCTGGTGCACGTGGCTGGACGGGTGCCTACCCTCGGCGAGCCGCTGCTGGACGAGTATCTGCGGTTCACAGCGGCCCGGGTCCGGCCGAACACGCTGGCCGCGCAGGCGTTCGACCTGAAGGTGTTCTTCGGCATCGTCGGGAAGCCGCCGGAGCAGGTGACTGTCACCGATGTGCTCGGTTTCATCGAGGCCCAGCGTGCGCCGCGCAGGGGCGGGCGGCCGAGCAGTCAGCGCGCGCGGACGGAGCTTGGGCGGCCGCTGAGCCCAGCGGCATACGACCTATGGGGCCGTATGCCGTTGGGCTGGGTGCTGCTGGCGGGGCCGGGGGCGCTGTCTGCAACGAAACCTCCACGCCGCATGGGGGTTGGCTCATACGGTGACCGGGTGGAGTTGGGGCCTTCGGAGAAGATGCTGCGGTTGCGGTTTGCCGGGACGTGCAGGGTGTGCGGGCTCGCGCTGCCTGCCGGCTCTCACGGCGTGTACGACCGGGCGTCCAGGAGCGTCCGCTGCGAGAGGCATTCCGCGGTCGACGGTGGTGGGCTGGAGGCCTCCGCGGTCGACGCCGGGGTGGCCGGAGCCTCGGCGCGACGGGAGTTCGATCGGCGCAGCGCGGCTCGGGAAGCGCGCGTGCGCGCCAACCACCCGCGCCTCGGTGGGCTCCTGCTCGCGGTCACCGGAGAGCAGCAGTCCATCAGAGCGTGGCAGACCGGGGCGGCGGGGGAGGAGCGGCTCGGTCGCGGCCTGGACGCGATCGCCGGAGAGAGGGTTCAGGTGCTGCATGACCGGCGGATGCCGGGGAGCCGCGCGAACATCGACCATGTGGTCGTGGCTCCCGGCGGTGTCTATGTCGTCGATGCGAAGAAGTACCGGGGGCGGCCGCGGTTGAAGGTCGAGGGCGGAGTGCTGCGGCCGCGCGTGGAGCGGCTGCTGGTCGGTGCCCGGGACCGTACGCGGCTCGTCGACGGCGCGCTCAGGCAGGTAGACGTGGTCCGCGGACTCCTCGGGGGCGAGGTGCCGGTGCAGGGGGTGCTGTGTTTCGTCGACGCGGACTGGCCGCTGCTCGGTGGGGCGTTCAGCATCGGTGGGGTGCAGGTCTGCTGGCCGAAGAAGCTCTACGCAAGGCTGCAGGCGCCGGGGCCGCTGTCTGCCGGTCACGTCGGCGAGCTCCACCGCGAACTCGTGCGTGCCTTGCCGCCTGCCTGAAGGAAGGCGCCCGGGGCGAAGTTCACCCAGTCGGCTCGAGGACCGGTTTTCCCCGTCTGTGGGCGCCGGTGCGATCTAGTGCGGCTTCGAGTCGTACCTGCCGGCCCGGACCTCATCCGCCAGTTCGCGCATCCGTGGTGCGGGGTCGACTCCGGGAGGGAGGAGTTCCTTGTGGAGCACCAGTCGACCAAAGGCGAACACGGCGGTCGGCTTGGGGTCGATGACTACGCCGACCTTGTACGACTGCTGACGATCGAGCCACCAGAAGTAGGCGAACGCGAACGGCAGGATGACCAGCGTCTCGAGGCCGTCGGCGGGGGCCAGTGGACGGAGGGTGGCGCCGCGCTTGACGGCCTTCACCCGGTAGACGCGCCCGTTGCGTTCGACCCTGATGGACGTAGCCATGGTCCTCCGTCATCGTCGCCCCGGAGTTCACTTTCCGAGCTCTCGTAGCCATGATGTTGCATAGTGCATTCGCCGCGAAAAGACGCGCCTCCCTGATCCGGCTGATCGAGGGCGATGTGGGCGCGCCTGGTTAGGCCAACCAACCCCGTCATCGGCGCCGGCGTACGAGCCACGCCGAGGCGGCCAGGACCCCACCGCAACGGCACCTGGCCTCCGAAACTGCGAAAGCGTCCCCTCTTCCTCAGCATCCTCAGCCCACGTTGCCGGCTGGAGTGTTCTCCCGGCGCATCTCCTCGAGGGTATTGGCCAAGTCGTTTGCGCTGCATGGAAGAACGTTGACGTTCACCAGCAGGTCATCGGACCTGGTCAGCCTCCGGTTCAGTGCAAGGAGTGCTCGCCTCCACGCCACTTGCCGACCGACCACGGTCGCCCAGTCGCGAGGAGTCAGCGCCACTGTGGGCTGCCCGAACGCGCTCGTGCC
>NZ_JAPFQL010000081.1 GCF_028446585.1 Intrasporangium calvum | reverse complement strand
CCGCCCGTCTCCTCGTCCTTGAGGGACTTCATCAGCGGACTCCACCAGTGATCGGCGAAGTCCTGGGCCTCGTCGACGATGATGGCGTCGAAGCGCTTCGACGCCGGGAGCCCGTCGGCGACCGCGGCCATCTGGGTCGCGAGATCACCCTCCCAGAAGTCCCGGTCGTTGCGGTCGTGGTCGGTGGCGATGCCCCACTCGTTGGCCAGGTCCTCGAAGGATCCCGCGAAGGCCGGCCGGTGACGCCTCGGCACGGTCGCCAACTGCCGCTTGAAGTACTCCGACAAGCCGATCGAGTAGCAGATCATGGCCACCCGCTGCGGCCGGCGGTCGCCCTGGCCGCGCGTCAGCTCCTTGGCCTGCGTCAGCGCGAGGATCGTCTTGCCGGAACCCGCTCCCCCACGGACCTCCATCCGGTTGATGAGGCGAGTGACCTTGAGCAGCTCCGCCTGCTCGCACGTCAGCCGGTCCGCGGCCGCCTCACGCTCATCGGCCTCGGCCGTGATGTCGGGCACGGGGAGGCAGCGGCCGGTGAGGATCTCGCGGATCAGCTCGATGTCCTCGAGCGTCGGGACGCGCTGGTCGTTCTCCTGCAGGGCGACCACGTCGTGGATCCGCCCGGCCAGGTCATCGAGGTCCTCCCGCCCGCTCACCATCCATCGCGGGCAGTCGGTGGTGGCGAACTCAGGGCCGAGGTGCGTGAAAGGCAGCACCAGCGCGTGCCCGAACCTCACCCGGCTGTGCTTGTTCTTCCAGCGGGGGTCGGCCTCGATGAACCCGCCACGATGTCGAGCTCGTAGTCCTTCTTCTCGTTGGTGAGCCGAAGGTTCGGGATGAGCACCGTGTCCGCAGAGACGTGCTTGCCGAGCCGCTCCCAGACGAGCTGCTCCGCCTCGCTGACGAACTGGTGGCTCGCCTCCAAGGTCGCGCCGCCGTTGTGGTCCCCACGCTCCACGCTCTCCACAAGGCCGCACCCTAGCCATCACCGGGTCGCCTCGCGGGAAGATGCGCAGATTGCCCGGATCGGCCGGAAGTGCCGGTGTGGTCGAACGGGGACCAAAGGGGGCGCCCTCGCGGATGCAGGGCGCGAGCTGCCCGACCGCGGTTCGTTCGGCTACTGGGACGCCGGCACGCGAGGACGCGAGGTCACGCGAACGTCCTTCCGCTGACCGATCCGGTGCTCAGCGCACCACCATGACCGGAGACGTGGCGTGGTGGATCACGGTGTGACTCTCCGAACCGAGCAGCATGCCGGTGAAACCGCCGCGGCCCCGAGAGCCCACGACGACCAGTCCGGCGCCCTCGCCGGCCCGGGCGATCGCCAGCCCGGGGCTGTCCTCGACGACCTCGAAGGACACGTCCAGTTCGGGGTGCTCGGCGGTCGTCCGTTCGGCCAGCTCGCCGGCCGAGTCCGCGGCATAGGTGCGCAGCTCGTCGGCGAACCTGGCGTGGTCGATCGCGTACGCCTCGCCGTAGACCATCGGGCCCAGCTCCGGCTGGGTGTGCAGGTCGACCATCGGGTGGATCGCGCGGACAAGATGCAGCTGCGCCCCCGCGACGACAGCGATCTCGGCCGCACGGCTCAGGGCGTGCAGGGCCGCCTCGGAGTCGTCGATGCCCACCACCACGCGATGGGTCGCATCCGGGTGCAGCGACGCCGCGCCGCGCACCACGACGGCCGGGCAGCGGGCGTGCGCCGTCACGTTGTAGGACGTCGAGCCGAGCAGCCCCGCAAGGAGGCGACCCCGCCCGTGCGACCCGGTGACGACCAGGTGCGCCGCCTCGCTCGCATCGACCAGCTCCCCGGCCGCACCTCCGAGCACGCTGACCCCGGTGACCCGCTCCGCGCCCAACACCACGGTGGCCCGCTCCACGGCTGCGGCCACCACCTCGTCGGCAGCGGACGCGATCAGCTCGGTCTGCTGGTCCGGCGGAGCGGGGCCGAGCACCGGCACGTGAGCCACGTCGTAGCAGTGCAGGATCGTCAGCGGACGGCCCTCGCGCCGCGCCGTCTCGATGGCCCACCCCAGGGCCGGCTCCGAGCCCTCCGTCCCGCTGTAGCCCACGACGATCCGCCGGGGGTCCGGTGTCGCGGTGGAACCGGTGTCCTCGCTCATGGGCGTCCCTTCCATGTCGAGCCGGCCGGACGGACCGGCCACGCCGCCATTATCGCCCCTCGGGACCGACCCCCGGCTGACGACGACTGTCGTCGGCGTGCCGACGCTGCGGGCCTCAGACCACGCGCGCCTGCGGAGCGTTGAGCTGCGTCAGCTCGGGATCCCGCTCGACGACGTCGCCAAGGACCTCGTCGACCAGGGCCATGAGCTCGGGTGCCAGCGAGACGCCGGCCGCCCTGACGTTCTCCTCCACCTGCTCCGGCCGCGAGGCACCGATGATGGCCGAGGCGACGTTCGGGTTCTGCAGGACCCAGGCCACGGCGAGCTGGGCCATGCTGAGGCCCGCCTCGGCGGCGACCGGCGCCAGGCCCTGGACCCGCCGCAGCACGTCCTCGCGGAGGAACCGCTTGACGAAGTCGGCGCCGCCCTTCTCGTCGGTGGCTCGGGAGCCCTCCGGGACCGGCTCCCCCGGCACGTACTTGCCGGTGAGGACCCCCTGCGCAACCGGGCTGAAGACGATCTGGCTGACGCCGAGCTCCTCGCTCGTCGGGACGACCTCGTCCTCGATCACCCGCCACAGCATCGAGTACTGCGGCTGGTTGGACACGAGCTGGAAGCCGAGCTCGCGACTCAGCTTGACGCCCTCGCGGATCTGCTCCGCCGTCCACTCACTGACGCCGATGTAGAGCGCCTTCCCCTGCCGCACGATGTCGGCGAAGGCCTGCATGGTCTCGACGAGCGGGGTCTCGGTGTCATAGCGGTGCGCCTGGTAGACGTCGACATAGTCGGTCTGGAGCCGCCGCAGGGAGCCGTTGATCGACTCCATGATGTGCTTGCGGGACAGGCCGGTGTCGTTCTTCCCCTTGGGGCCGGTCGGCCAGTAGACCTTCGTGAGGATCTCGAGGCCCTCGCGCCGCTCGCCCTTGAGCGCCTCGCCGAGCACGACCTCGGCGGCCGTGTTGGCGTAGACGTCCGCCGTGTCAAAGGTCGAGATGCCCGCGTCGAGCGCGGCGCGCACGCACTGGACGGCGACGTCGTTCTCGACCTGCGAGGCGTGCGTCAGCCAGTTGCCGTACGTGATGGCTGAGACCTTCAGCCCGCTGTTGCCCAGGTACCGGTAGTCCATGAAGCAACCGTACGGCTTCGGTCACAGCAGCACCGGGCGCGGGGTAGGCCCTACGTGGCCTTGGCGCGGGCGGAGCCGTTCCGCTCGCGGATCGCGTCCTGCTCCTCGATGAGCTGCTCCCGCTTGCGGGCCCTCTTCTCGGACGCCTTCGTCCCTCGTGGAGGCAGCTGGATGTCCTCGGCCGCAGGCATGCCCGCCTGCAGCTCCCGGCCGCGTTCCATCTCCGCGTCGACCTCGGCACCGAAGAGCAGGGCGAGGTTCATCAGCCACATCCAGAGGAGGAAGACGATGACCCCCGCCAGCGAGCCGTACGTCTTGTCGTAGTTCGAGAATCCGGAGACGTAGAACCCGAAACCGGCCGACGCGATGATCGCCACCACGATCGCGATGGCGGCGCCGATCGACAGCCACCGGAACCTGGGCTGCTTGACGTTTGGCGTCGCCCAGTAGAGCAACGCGACCATCACGATCACGAGGAGGAGGATGACCGGCCACTTGGCGATGCTCCACACCGTGACGGCCACCTCACCGAGGCCGATCAGGTCCCCCACGGCTCGGGCGAGGTCACCGGTCAGCACGAGGCCGAGCAGGATCAGGGCGGCCATCACGACGAAGACGAGCGTCAGGGCGAGGTTGGTCGGCCGCAGCTTGATGAAGGTCCGCCCCTCGTCGACCCCGTAGATGCGGTTCATGGCGCGCCCGAAGGCGCCGATGTAGCCCGAGGCGGACCAGATCGCGCCCACGAGCCCGACGACGAGCGTCAGGCCGGCCGCACCCGAGTTGACCATGTCGGTGATCGGCCCACGCAGGGTGTCGGCGGAGTCGCCCTGGCCGACCGCCTCGAGAATCTCGAGCAGGGCGTCGACGGTCGACTGGCCCTGACCGAAGACGCCGAGCAGGGACACCAGCGCCAGGAGCCCGGGGAAGATCGACAGGACCCCGTAGTAGGTGAGGCCGGCAGCGAGGTCCATGCACTCGTCGTGGCTGAACTCGTGGGTCGCGCGCTTGAGGCTGACCTTCCAGACGCGCGGGCGCAGGTCGGGTGGCGATTCCGGCTTGCGGGGGTGGTCGGGCGCGACCGCCGTCCGGGATCGCTCCACGCTCTCGCCTTCGTTCATGATCCGCCTCCTCCGGCCTCGGCTCGTCAGACGCCCCCTCCTTACCCATCGCTGCGCGGTCCCACACGACCCCCCACGGGGAGGACCAGGCCCCCCGGGGGACGCTGGAACACCGGGCCTTCCTCGCTCGTTGTAGAACATGCGTTCGCCCTCACGGCACTCCCCTGTTCCCGGGCGAGCGCGGCGAGCCGGCCCGCAGCACGAGGCGGCGGCCCGCGCGACAGGCAACCCGAGGCACAGGAGGAAGGTGGAACGTCGTGCAGAAGCGGAAGAGGTTCGTGGAGATCGAGGAGGACAACGGGACCGTCCTGCGGTACTTCCACCACGACAACGGCGGCGGTCTGGTCGACTCCGCAGCGACGGTGGACCCTGACGCCTGGATCGGTTCGTCGGCCTACGTCGAGGCTGGGGCGACGGTCCACCCCAGAGCGCGAGTCCTGACGGGCGCGTGGGTCGACCGTGACGCGGTCGTCCGCGAGGACGCCGTGATCGGCAGCTGCGCCCATGTTGGGCCGCACGCCGTCGTCGGGCGCGGGGCGCACCTCGGGCCCCGCGTGAAGGTCGGAGCCGGTGCCCACGTGGGCGCCGGTGTGCGACTCGCCCCGGACGTCGTCGTGCCCGCCGGGAGCCGGATCCCTTCCCAGCGGACCGGCTCGGGTCGCACTGCGGCCTGACCGTCGCCTCACTCGGCCGTATGCCGCTGGGCTCGCCGGCGCCGGACCGGGTCCTCTCGCTCCGGCGACGTCCCGGGTGAGGCCGTGGTGCGACGGGGCCCGTCGATGAGAAACGTCCGCATGGGGCCCTTGCCCTTGACGTCGATCGTGCCGCGGGCGCGCAGCTCGAAGTCGGCTCGGAGCCTCGAGGCTGCCCGTTGCGACACCTGGATCTGCCCCGCGAGGCCGTGCGACTCCATGCGGCTCGCCGTGTTGACCGTGTCACCCCACAGGTCGTAGATGAACATGCGCCTGCCGATGACGCCGGCGACCGCCGGCCCGCAGTCGATGCCGCTGCGCACGGCGAGATCGCCGACCCGGTCCTCGGCGCCGAGGATGAGGAAGGGCCTCCCCCGCTGCTGGAGGTGGTAACCGGTGGCCAGGCCAGCCTGGCCGGCCCCGATGATCAGGGTCTCGACACGCTCGATGTCATGGGCTGTGCTGTCAGACATGGTGGTTCTCCTTGGGCCGCGGTGACGGAAGACGATCCACCTCGCCTCGCGTAGCGCACACTCCAGAGGAGCATCAGCGCAGACGAGGCCAGGTAGAAGCTGTGCAGCAACCAGATCGGTCCCGGCGGGAGGCTGAAGACGTAGACGGAGTAGAAGAGGTTGCCCACGTTGGCCATGACCAGGCTGCTGCGGCTGTATGAGGACTGGTCCTTGGTCCGCGCCGCCCTGCCGAGCATCGGTAGCGCGCCGGCCGCGAAGACGACCGTGGCGACGGCGCCGGCTGCGACGGGGAGGGAGCTGCTCATGCCCTCGACGGTAGGAACGGCTCCTGGCGTGCCGCGTCGGGCGGGATACCCCTTCGGCCGGCGCGTCGGATGGGTGGGTTGACCTGTCTCGCTCAGGCGATCCGCGTCGTCACAACGGTTCTGGGGCATGCCTCTGGCCCCACCCAATGGGATGGGGTCCGAAGCAGGCGACCTATTCGTGCCAGGTGGCGCTGGTGGTGGTCACGGTGGCGCTCAGGTCGTGGCGGTGCACGTGAGTGTGGTGTCGGCGGCACAGCAGGGCGAGGTTGAGCAGGCTGGTCCGCCCGCCTGCGGACCAGTGCTGCACGTGGTGCGCGTCGGTCCATTGCGGCGCGATGGTGCACCCGGGGAAGCTGCATCCACCGTCGCGTTGCCACAGCGCCAACCGCAGGCCCTTGGTCACCAGGCGCCGTTCCCTGCCTACGTCCAACGGTTCACCCCTCGTGCCCAGGACCATCGGGATGATCGCGGCGTCGCAGGCCAGCCGGCGCACCGTCGAGCTGGACAGCACGTCGCCGGACATGGCCAGGCCCGCGCCCCGGACGGTCCCGGCCAGCACGTCGTGGTCGATGGTGACGACCACCTTCGCCTTGTCCGTGGTGGGCAGGTGCTCGCCTGCGGCCACGCCCCGCTCGATGACCTGCAGCAACGCGTCGGCTCGGCGTTTGGCCGGGGTGCGCGGGTCCGCGGCCACGGTGCGCCCGTAGCCGTCCGTGCTCGGACACGGCGTGGCCAGCGGGTCGAGCGCGGACTTGATGACCGCGGCGGCCTCGGGGTCGAGCACCGCACGCATCGGGACCATCCCGCTGCGCGACGGCGCCCCGAACCACAGCCCCCGCGAGGCCCGACGGCCCTCGTCGAGACGCTCCTCATCGCGCGGTGGACGGACCTGCTCGGTGTGCTGACGCACCAGCCCGGTGAAGTCCTCGTGGATCAGGTCCGGCGCCCGGGTCACCAGGTCCTGCACCGCCGATGTCATCTCCGCCGGGTCGGCGACCCGCTCGTTGCGCTCCTGGAACTCGATGATCCGCGCAGCCTTGGCGACCGTCACATGCTGCATCGTCACCCTGGACGCGAGCTCGGACCACCGGGGCTGCGTCACGGCGCGAGCCACCGTCACCAGGTCCTTGGCCGCCCCCGCGGTCAACCCCGGATCCAGGGTCCGCAACCAGTCGGTGACCCGCAGCCCGCCCGGCGGCTCCTCGCCGCGCGCGACCAGCTCGGCCAGCACGTTGACCAGCATCACCTCATGCTGGGCACGCACGGCGGCCAGATGCTCCAGCGCATGCGAGAGCAGGTCCGAGGCATGCCGAACCAGCGGCTTGCCGAGCAACGCGTCGATCTTCACCTCGACCGGCTCGCCGAACCTCGGACCGTCCGACGCCGCCCGGCCAGTGAAGTTCGCCTCGAACCAGTCCGCATCAGCCCCCTCCAGGTCCAGCTCCTCGAGACTGACCGACTCCACCTCCCGCGGATGAAACGGCAGCGGCTCATCAGGCCAGACCCCCGGCCACAACCCACTCGACCGAGGCCGAACCACCTCACGCAGCCTCGGACGCCGCCCCCTCCCCGCACCCTGGCCAGGTGCCCGTTCAGGCCGTCCGGCCGGGCTCGCGGCCCCGACCGCAGACGCTCGAGCCTCACCTGATGCGCAGTCGAGCGACGACCAGAACGCTGCGGCGGCCGCCTGGCCATCAGCCCGATGGCGCGACTCGACCTCCGCGAGCCGCGCCCGCAGGTCCTCGATCACGATCGCATCCGCCATGACTCGAACATATGTTCGATACATGGTCTTGTCAACCCCTTTGCCCGGGTTTGCTCCGTCCGGGAAGGGCAGTGGCGCCGGTGCGAAGGCTGGGCTGGGAGCCAGCCCAGCGGCATACGGGCTGGCTTGGATGCTCAGGCCACTTCGGAGGCGTCGAGGGGATCGGGCAGTCGGACCACGCCGTCGTGGGTCGCGACGTGGAAGCCGAGGAGCCGGACCCCGTGTTCGCGGCAGGCATCGATGGCCCGCTCGTGCCACACCCGGTCGTCGTCCGTCGGTCGAGGCACTCCTGGACGACCGCGCGCCAGCAGAACGCTCCCCTCGGCCCGTGCGACCAGTGGCAGCACCATCGAAAGCAGCTCTGCCATCCCGTCCGGCGGCGCGCCAGGCCCGAGGCCCTGGAGGCACACCGGCTGTCGACCGCGGTTCTCACTGTCACAGAGCATCGCGGAGAAGCAGCCGGCGGCCCGGTCCTCCTCGAGCGTGATGAGATCGATGACGTCGGCGGCATGGGTGTGATCGGAGAGGTCGAGCTCACGCGCCCCACCCTGGGGAAGGTCCTTGAATGACATGACCACCATGCTGGCCCGGGCCGATCCGAGCACCGCAGAGTTCCCCACAGGCCCCTCGGGCCCAGAGCTCCGCTCCGCGGTGTCACCCCCCCATGTCTTCGTACGGTGACTTTCGGCTCTCGGGTGCGGGCGCAACGAAACGGTCCCACGCCCGCTCGCCCCGCCCTCCTGTCCGGAGAGCGCCACCCGCCCGGATTACTTGCTCAGGCTCGCGATGAGGTTGATCGTCGCGGCGATGACGACCACACCGAGCAGGTACGACACGAGGGCATGCCGGAGCACTGCTGCCCGGATCTCCCTCGACGTGACCTCGGTGTCGGACACCTGGAAGGTCATGCCGATGGTGAAGGCGAAGTAGGCGAAGTCGCTGTACTGCGGGCGGTCCGAGAAGTCGACTCCGCCGGCGGGCCCGGTGTAGTAGAGCCGGGCGTAGCGTTCAGCGAACATCGTGTGCACCGCGGCCCAGGCGAAGCCGACGCTCGCGACGCTGGCGGCGGCCTGCACGTCACGGTTGACACCTGACTGGGATCCGGCGAGGAGGAGCAGTCCGACGGCGACGAGACTGATGACCGCCGCGCTGACGAGGATGAGGTCGCTCGCGGCGCGTCCTGGGTCCTCCCGCACGGCATGGCTCTCAGTGGCCTCCGAGTCCATGGGCCAGATGGTGACCCACGACCAGACGACGTAGACGGCAGCGGCGGCGGACCAGCCCACGGGCAGACCGAACTGCCACGACATCGGCACACCCACGGCCAACCCCACGACGACACCGACCAGGGCGGCGGTGACCAGTCGCGCGCGCGTGGACACGTAGGCAGCAGCCTTGCGAGTGGGCGACTCAGCGGGATCATCACGATCTTGCGGCACGCGATCACGGTAGATCCGCTCGCTGGGAAAGTGGTGACCCCGCGCCCGGGATACGTGGAGTCGCCCAGCGCCATGACGCTCAGGGGGCTTGCGTCAGAGCTGGATGCCGCGAGTGAGCGCCCCGTCGACGACCAGGTTGGTGCCGCTCACACGGCTCGCCACCGGGCTGGCCAGGAAGACCACCGGGCCGGCCACGTCAGCAGGAGTGCCCATGTGGCCCGTGGGGTTCAGGCCCACGGCCATCTCGAACAGCGCCGGGTCCCCGGTCTCGATGCTCTCCCACACGCCACCCTCGAAGTAGGTGTTGCCCGGCGAGACGGTGTTGGCGCGGATCCCCTTCTCTGCCAGCTGCATCGCCAGCCCGTGCAGGTAACCGACGATGGCCGTCTTCGCGGTGCCGTACGGACCTGACGCGAAGTCCGACTCGCGGCCGGACACGCTGGAGATGCCGATGATCGAGGCTGCTTCGCTCCGCTCGAGGTAGGGCATGGCCGCGCGCACGAGCCGGACCGTGTGCATCACGTCCACGTTCAGACTCAGCTGCCAGTTCTCCTCGGTGTCGGGGATGGCAAGTGCACTGACGTTGGCCACGACGACGTCGATGCCGCCCATGGCTTCGGCCGACTTCTCCACCCAGGCCGCGAGCGCCTCCCCGTCCCCGACGTCCACGGCGGTGCCGGTGACCTGGCCGCGGTCGGACAGCTGATCAGCAGTGGCGGCCACGGCGTCCGCGTCGCGGGCGCAGAAACCCACTACGGCGCCTTCATCGAGGAAGCCCTCGACGATGGCGCGGCCGATGCCGCGGCTGCCTCCGGTGACGAGGACACGCTTGCCGGCGAGTTGGAGATCCATGGTCGTGAGCCTTTCGGTCGTGGGGAGTGGGGATCCTGCGTGTATCGGCGGCCTCGGCGTCGTCACACCGTGCCGAGGCTGCGGGCTCGGGCGCGGAGGTCGGCGTGCAGACCGCCGAGCACGTCGCCGGTCGGCAGCAGCGCCTTCGCAGCCTTGACGACGACGCTGTAGTTGGCGTCGACGACGTTGGCGACCGGCACCTGCGTGATCTGAGAGCAGAGCTGGTAGGCGTCCATGACGTGCATCCCGTGCAGGAGGCTCACCCAGCGGACGAGCTCGGCGTTGGCGATGCGCCAGGAGTCCTCCATCGGCCGGCTCGACCCGACGGTCATGATGTGGGTGTCGTCCTCGATGCGCGGCCACGCGGGCGCGTGCCCCTTGACGAGGTCGACGATGATCGTGCTTGTCATGGCTCCCTCGACGGCGGTGCCGCACGCCTCCCCCTCGCCTTGGCGGTAGTGCCCGTCGCCGATGGAGAAGAGCGCACCCTCGACGTTGACGCCGACGTACACCGTCGAGCCGGCCCGCATCTCCGGGGTGTCCATGTTGCCGCCGAAACGCTCCGGCACCAGCGACGAGCGGGCCTCTCCCCCAGTCGGGGCGACGCCCACCGTGCCGAGCATCGGCTCGATCGGCAGCTCGATGCGGTGGTCGCTGTGCCGTGCGACGAAGCCGACCGTGCGGCGGGCGCTGTCGACGTCGTAGATCCACGTCGTGTCGGGCAGCGGCTCCTGCAGGGTGGCGATCCGGTCGGTGCTCGTCATGCCACCAAAGAACGGGATCGCGGCAGATGCGCCCCACTCGCGGGCCGGCTCGATCGCGACGAAGTGCAGGACCAGGGTGTCCCCGGGCTCCGCACCCTCGACGTAGAACGGCCCGGTCTGGGGGTTGACGAAGCGCAGGTCGACCTTGGCGCTCGAGAGGTCGTCGACGCTGCGCAGGACTCCCCCGAACGCGTCGTCCGACCAGAGCCGCAGAGCGGTCCCGGGCTTGACCCGCATCACGGGGGCGACGCCGCCGAACGTGTAGGCGTACTGGTCACGGGTGGGCGTGTACTCGATGACGTCCATGGTCGAAAGTACCGTGGGCGTCCGCTTCTGAACATGGCTTGCCGCCCGACGCCAAAAGGCGGGTGCGTCGTGACTGGGCTGAGCCGCAGCGCTGGCCGGGCGGGCCCCGTGAGACCCGGCCCCGCGGCATACGTCATGGGTTCAGTCGCGCTCGCGTTCCAAGGCCTGGCGCGAGGCGCGGTCGTTGGCCCGCTCGATCGCCTCGACGAGTTCCCCCTTGCTCATGCGGGAGCGGCCCTTGACGTCGAGCCGTTTCGCGATGTCGTAGAGGTGCGCCTTGGAGGCGTTGGCATCCACTCCCCCGGCAGTCTCCCCGCGCTGCCGCGCGTTCTTGCCGCTCCGAGCGGCTTGGGCGTCCGACGGTCCCTTCTCCGCCTTCGCCTCCCAGTGGTCACCCACCTTCTCGAAGCTGTGCTTGAGCGCCGCGAAGGCGGTGCGGTGGGCGCGCTCACCCTCGCCGTACTGCTCGACGGCCTTGTCGTGGACCGTGGCCCACAGGTCCTGCGCCTCCTTGGCGGACCGCTTGATGGTCGATGGCATCTCTTCCCGGGTGGGCATGGTGTTGCCCGTACCCACCGGCTGTGGTGCCCACCTGCAGAAGGACGTATGCCGCTGGGCTCGCTCCCGGCGCAAGCCCCCTTGGTGGGTGCGACGTCAGTCGGAGGACGGGGACGGCGCGGTCGTCGATTCAACGCTCTGCCTGAGGCGCTCGATGATGGCGCGACGAGTCACGCGGCCTTCGGGGACGGGCAGGAGCGGCGTGACGTGCAGGGCGTCAGCCTCCTCGTGGTAGCCGGCGAGCGATGCCGCCGGGAGCCGGTCCCGCAGCAGCTGACAGTCCGGCCAGGTGATGTCCCGGGTACCGACCCAGATGTCCACCGGTGGCAGCGTCGCCAGGTCGCCGTCGATGGGGCTGAGGCGCGGGTCGCTCAGGTCGCAATCGCCAGCCCAGGCTCGGGCGATGGGCCGAAGACCGGGCCGGGCGAGCCACGGGTCGACCTGCTCCACAGCGTCGATCCCGGGGTTGGACATCGTCAGATCGAGCCATGGAGCGATGGCGGTGACCCCAAGGACGGTGATCTCCGGCCGCTCCGCGACGGCCTGAGCAGCGAGGAGGGCGAGGCCTCCCCCAGCTGAGTCGCCGACGAGGTGAACTGGTCGGCCCTCGGCGGCAAGTCCCTCGAGGACCGACGTCACGAACGCGAGCGCCTCCAGGCCGGTGTGGCATGGTGCCAGCCCGTAGATCGGCACCTGCACCTCGCAATTGACCTCCTCCGCAATGTCCGCGATGAGCGACCAGTGCTGGCTGACGATCTCATTGCAGTAGGCACCGCCATGCAGGTAGACGACGACCGGGGCGGTCACGGCTCCGGGGCCGGCCTCTCGCGGACGCACCGTGTGGACGTCGAAGCCGCCGACCTGCGTCGTCGTCACGGCGAGGCGACGACGCAGGCGCGCAGACGGAGCCGAGGACGTCTTGGGGCGAGCGAGCATGGCCTCGCCCGCCGACTCAGTGGCGAACGCGCGACGGCGTGTCAGCCGCAAGTAGAACCCGACTCCCCGCATCTGCCAGCTGGCCACCGCGCCTCCGATCGTCCCTTGCCGAGCCCGTCACGGGTCACCCTAGGACAGCGCCGACCCCCGGTCGCCTCATCGGGGGGGCGCTCGGGCGGGAGCGTCCACGTACCGGGTGGGTACGGGGGCAGCATGGCTACCCAGGACTCGACTCCGACGAACCTCCCTCCCCCAGCCCGGGCCGCCGTCGCCCTCGAGAACGACGACCGCCTCGACGCGGTTGTCACCAAGGCGTCGCAGGTCTTCGCGCCCCTGCGCGAATCGGCTGCCGGGTCTGCCCTGCGCGGCGAGTGGGCCGGCCACGCGATCCATCCCGCCCTCACCGACCTGCCCATCGGCATGTTCACCGCTACTGCCGTGCTCGACCTCTTCGGCGGCGAGGCTTCGCGCCCGGCCGCGCAGAAGCTCATCGGAGCCGGGCTCCTGGGTGCCCTCCCGACCGCCATCACCGGCTGGGCCGAGTGGACTCGCGCCGACCACCGCGCCCAGCGCGTCGGCGTGGCGCACGCGGCTCTCAACGTGGCCTCGCTGGGCTTCTATGCCGGGTCCTGGCTGGCTCGTCGATCTGACCGGCACCGCCTGGGAGCTGCGCTCGCAATGGCCGGGTCAGGGCTGAGCGGCACCGCCGCGTATCTCGGCGGGCACCTGGCCGCGGCGCGAGCCGTCTCGAGCCGTCACCCGGCTTTCGCATCCGAGTCTGAGGGGTCCGACTTCATCACCAGCTCGGGCGGCGCCTACAACACCAGCCCCACCGGCCCCATACCCTGACGGCATAGGCACAGCCCACCCCTGGCGCCGAAACGACGGGCCAGTCCGAGACCAACAATCGCGAGTTGCACTGCTCTCGCAGCGCCAACACGAGCTGACATGCATCGAAACTGCTTGGCGTAGCGGCCCGACAGGTTCGCGCATTCAGCATGAGGGCCTGCGTCGTCTGGCAAGCTGGCGAAGTGACTCGGGAGCGCCAGGTTCAGATCGGCGAGACGGTTCGCTATGCCCGCACGAGCTCTCTCGAGGCCTACCTCGAGGGCTACCTCAACTTTCATCACCTCACGCGGTCGCCGCGCGACGAGGACAAGCGAATCATCCTCGAGAGCGGCATCAACCGCATAGCAGTCGTTGATGCTGTGGACGGACGCCGCAGGCCGGCGATAGTTGTTCGTTCCAGCCCGTGGAAGGCCGGCAGTGAAACGACGCCATGGCACGACGAGTTCGATCTCGACCACGGCCACATTCGCTACTTCGGTGATCACAAGCCCACAACGGTCGGCCCGGTGGGCATCACTCACGGCAACCGAGCACTGCTCGAGGCATGGCGCCTTCACGAGTCGAGCGACGCGGGAGACCGGGCTTTAGCACCGCCGCTTCTTGTCTTCGCAGCACGACCCGTTTACATTGACGGGCGGCGCGTGGACAAGGGGTTCCTGGACTTCGCGGGCGTCTGCATCATCGAGCGACTTGAGTTCGTCGTGCAGCGGGATCCCGCGACTGGACGTAGCTTCCCCAATCTCGCAGTCGACCTCAACGTCATCAGACTAGATGAGGACGATGAGGTCGACTGGACCTGGATCGATGATCGGCGAGATCCGACAATGACAGCGGCCGTTGCGATGACCCGCGCGCCGGATTGTTGGAAGACCTGGGTGCGCCGTGGCCGGATAGCTCTCCCGGGCATACGACGGCGAGTGCTAAGTAGCCGTGTGCTGGGCAAGGCTGACCAACTGCCGGCCCCGGGGAGCCCTGAAGTTGAGGTTCTGAACCGGGTCTACGCCTACTTCGACTCGCACAAGCATGCGTTCGAGCTCCTAGCGGCCAAGGTGGCAGCCGACGTCCTGGGCGCTCGAGGTGGCGCCTACTCGGACGGCTGGCTCACAAGGTCAGGTGGGGACGGAGGCATGGACTTCGTCGGCCGCCTGGACATCGGCCCTGGCAGTGGCAGCACACCACTCGTCGTTCTTGGGCAGGCCAAATGCATCTCTCCCAACTCATCAGTGAGTCCAGACCAGGTCGCCCGCCTCGTTGCGCGTCTCCGTCGCGGCTGGGTCGGGATCTTTGTGACGACAGGAACCTTCAGCAGGCAAGCCCAGATCGAGATCGTTGACGATCAATATCCAGTGGTGCTGGTCTCGGGACGACGTCTCGCCGAGGTCGTCCGCCGGATCGCTCACGAGTCGTACGAGGGCGAGGTGGCCGGCCTGCTGAACGAGGTCGTCAGTGCCTACGAAGGTCACGTGACCCACCGCAGGCCGGAAGAAGTGATCACCTCGGCGTAGGAACGGGTGCTCGTCAGAGCCGCGCCAAGGTTTGCCTGTGTGATCTATCACGAGCGGGAGGGGCCCGGACCGTTGCGGTCCGGGCCCCTCTTTCATCTGTTGTGGTTCAGCTGCAGCCGCTGGTGCTTCCGCAGCCTTCGCAGACGTAGCACGACCCGGCCGGGCGCATCTTCGTCCCGCACGTCATGCACATCGGCGCGTCGGCGGAGATCCCCATGAACTTCTCCATCAGCTCGGCTGAGGAGTGGACCTCGACCGAGGCCTCCCTGGCGGACGCCGCGCCGGCGCCGAACTTCACCTCAGCCGCTCGGTCGGCCGACTTCTCGGCCTTGACCTCGGGCTTCTTCGAGACGGGCGCGGTCTGCTGGAGCGTCTCGAGCTCGTCCTCGATGTCCTCGTCGGACTCGTCGGCCTCGATCGCCTCGTAGGAGCCGGTCTCGACCTGGCGGGCCCGCTCCTCAGCGGTGTGGATGCCCATGAAGGAGCGGGTGTCGAAGTCGAGGTAGTCGAGCGCCAGGCGGCGGAAGACGTAGTCCATGATCGACTGCGCCATGCGCACGTCCGGGTCGTCCGTGAGGCCGGCCGGCTCGAAGCGCAGGTTGGTGAACTTCTCGACGAACGTCTCCAGCGGCACGCCGTACTGGAGGCCGACGGACACGGCGATCGAGAAGGCGTCCATCACGCCGGCGAGCGTGGAGCCTTGCTTGCCGAACTTGAGGAAGATCTCGCCGAGGGTGTTGTCTTCGTACGTGCCTGCAGTGAGGTAGCCCTCGGCGCCACCGACCGCGAATGACGTCGTCTGCGAGGTGCGGCGCTTGGGCAGGCGCCGGCGCAACGGTCGGTACTCGACGACCTTCTCGACCTTGACCTCGGCCTCGGCCGCCTCGGGCTTGGTCTTGGTCTTGGCCTTCGAGTCAGCGAGGGGCTGACCCACCTTGGCGTTGTCGCGGTAGACCGCGAGCGCCTTGAGGCCGAGCTTCCAGCCCTGGAAGTAGACGTCCTCGATCTCCTCGACGGTCGCCGACTCGGGCAGGTTGACCGTCTTGCTGATCGCGCCGGAGAGGAACGGCTGAGTCGCCGCCATCATCCGCACGTGGCCCATCGGTGAGATCGCCCGGGCGCCGACCGCGCAGTCGAAGACCTCGTAGTGCTCGGGCTTCAGGCCGGGCGCGTCGATGACGTGGCCCTTGTGCGAGATGTACTCGACGATGGCCTCGATCTGCTCCTGCTGGTAGCCGAGGTTCTTGAGCGCGCGCGGGATCGTCAGGTTGACGATCTGCATCGAGCCGCCGCCGACGAGCTTCTTGAACTTGACCAGCGAGAAGTCCGGCTCGATGCCGGTCGTGTCGCAGTCCATCATGAAGCCGATGGTCCCGGTCGGCGCGAGCAGTGACGCCTGCGCGTTGCGGTAGCCATTCTTCTCACCGAGCTTGACGACGGCGTCCCAGGCCTTCGTCGCGGCCTTGTGGATGTCCTCGTCCATGACGCCGATGGTCTTGAGCGTGTCGTTGGCCGCCTGGTGCTTGCGCATGACCCGCTTGTGGGCGTCGGCGTTGCGTGCGTAACCGGCGTACGGCCCGACCACGGCGGCCAGTTCGGCGGATCGCTTGTAGGCGGCGCCGGTGAGCAGCGAGGTGATCGAAGCGGCGAGCGCCCGGCCGCCCTCGGAGTCGTAGCCGTGGCCGGTGGCCATGAGCAGCGCGCCGAGGTTGGCGTAACCGATGCCGAGCTGGCGGTAGTTGCGCGTCGTCTCGGCGATCTTCTCGGTCGGGAAGTCGGCGAAGGAGATGGAGATGTCCATCGCGGTGATGACGAGCTCGGTCACCTTCTGGAAGGTGGCCACGTCGAAGGTGTCGTCGTCGCGCAGGAACTTGAGCAGGTTGAGCGACGCGAGGTTGCACGAGCTGTTGTCGAGCGACATGTACTCGGAGCACGGGTTGGACGCGGTGATGCGGCCCGTCTCCGGGTTGGTGTGCCAGTCGTTGATGATGTCGTCGTACTGGATGCCGGGGTCGGCGCACTCCCACGCCGCCTGCGCCATCTTGCGGAACAGGTCGCGGGCGTCGACCTCCTCGATGACCGAGCCGTCGAGGCGGCCCTTGAGGCCGAACGTCGTGCCCTCCTCGACCGCACGCATGAACTCGGCGTTGACGCGGACGGAGTTGTTGGCGTTCTGGTACTGGACCGAGACGATGTCCTTGCCGCCGAGGTCCATGTCGAAGCCGGCGTCACGCAGCGCGCGGATCTTGTCCTCCTCGCGCGCCTTGGTCTCGATGAACTCCTCGATGTCGGGGTGGTCAACGTCGAGCACGACCATCTTGGCTGCCCGGCGCGTGGCGCCACCCGACTTGATCGTCCCTGCCGAGGCGTCCGCGCCGCGCATGAAGGACACCGGGCCGGACGCAGTGCCACCGGACGAGAGGAGCTCCTTGGACGAGCGGATCCGCGACAGGTTCAGGCCCGCACCAGACCCGCCCTGGAAGATCTTCCCCTCCTCCTTGTACCAGTTGAGGATGGAGTCCATCGAGTCGTCAACGGAGAGGATGAAGCACGCGGAGACCTGCTGCGGCGACTTCGTGCCGACGTTGAACCACACCGGGGAGTTGAACGAGAAGACTTGGTGCAGAAGGGCATACGTCAACTCGTGCTCGAAGATCTCGGCGTCCTCGTCGGAGGCGAAGTAGCCGTGGTCCTTGCCGCCCTTGACGTAGGTCAGCACGACGCGGTCGATGAGCTCCTTGAGCGACTTCTCCCGCACGTCGGTGCCGACCGCACCACGGAAGTACTTGGTCGTCACGATCGTGCTTGCGTTCACCGACCAGAAGTCGGGGAACTCCACCCCACGCTGCTCGAAGATCGTCTCGCCCGTCTTCCAGTTCTGCTGAACGACGTCGCGGTGCTCCCAGGTCACCTCGTCGTAGGGGTGCACCCCGGGCTTGGTGTAGATGCGCTCGACCTTGACGCCCTTCTTGGCGCCACTCCTCGAACGCGCGCTGCGGTTTCCGATCTCCGTCATGCTGCGGCCTCCCTGACCGTTGGTGCGGCTCTTGTCTTCTCGTCTTCAGTCAGTCTCTCGCCGGGGTCTGACAGCACCCGCGACCCGCTGGAGCGGGTGGCGATGGGGGTGGAGGGCGATTACCGCTTCGCGCCGACCTCGGGCTGAGCGTTTGGCTCCTGCCCGAGCGCGTCACGTTCGGCTCGAAGGACTGCGATGGCTCCTTCGAAGTCTTCGAGCGTCTCCCATGCCTGGTAGACGCTCGCGAACCGGAGGTAGGCGATCTCGTCGAGCTCGCGGAGCGGCGCGAGGACGGCCATGCCGACCTCGTGAGCGTCGATCTCCGCGTTCCCCTGCGCCCGGATGGCCTCTTCGACCTTCTGGGCGAGCAGTGCGAGGTCGTCCTCGGTGACGGGCCGGCCCTGGCACGCCTTGCGCACCCCCGACAGGACCTTGGCCCGGCTGAACGGCTCCGAGACACCCGACCGCTTGATGACGTTGAGACTCGACGTCTCGACCGTCGTGAAGCGACGGTTGCACTCGGGGCACTGGCGGCGGCGACGGATCGCGGTGCCGTCGTCGGTGGTGCGTGAGTCGATGACGCGCGAGTCCGTGTGCCGGCAGAACGGGCAGTGCACTTGCGCTCACCTTCCTCAAAAGCTGATTCCGTATGCCGCTGGGCTCGCTCTGGGGACAGAGCTGGGGACAGCGTGTGGATGAGCTGTGCGTAACATGCCTCCCCTTGGGGACTACATGTGGACGACTTACAGCCATGTAACTACTAGATGTAGGGGTAACTGTAGGCACGAGACGGACGCGTTATCAAGCCGGAACACGCACTTCGGCGTGGCGTTTTCGGCCGTCGGTGGTTGACCTGCGGAAACGCCACACCAGCCTCACCCGTCACCGCCGCTGGTGCGCGACGTACGACCACACGAGCAGCAGGAGGATGCCCGGAAACACGCCGAGCGCCGCCCAGGCGAGGGTGTACTCCAACCGAGTTCCGAGATCGTTGTCATGGGCACTCCCCCAACCCATCGCGACTGAGCCGAGTAGCCACAGCGACCCGATCACCATCGCACCAGTCGCGGACACCACAGTCCGGCCGTCTTCGCCCTTCATCCTCTTCCTCCATCTCTCATCGCTGGTCAGGTGCCGCGCGGCGCAAGCTGAGCGCTGGGCAGCTGGTGGGCAGGCCCACCCGGAGATCGGGACGACCTGCTGCGATAACGGCCAGGTTGTGACCGGCGGTCGCGGCGGCGTCCACGTAGTTGCTGTGCAGGAACGAGCCCTTGAGCAGCTCGTTGGTCGACCCCGGCTTCAGGGAGCAGACGGCCGCCAGCGTGGCGACGCCGGGAATGCTCCGGGGATCGCGGCCGTGCCACTCGACGCCGGCGATCGGGTCCGTTGGGGCCGCCAGAACGTTGAGGCTCCCCGGCTTGAGGCCCGCTTGCGCCAAGGAGCCCAGCGACGTGCCCGGCGAACCAAAGAGGGCGACGTCATCGATCCGCATCACGTGCTGGAGGGCGAGACCGGCCAGCACAGAGCCGTATGAGTGCGCCCAGAGAGTCTGGTGGGCCGGCATGTCACGACTGGCATCGATCCCGTTGGTGAACGAGGCGAGGTCGTCGGACCAGTCGCGAGCGACGTCCTCGCGCATGACCGACCGCCGAAAGATGCCGCCGTCGCGCCACTGGGGAGCGGGGTAGCCCATCCACAGCACGATGGCGACGTCGCTGTTGTCTCCTGCGGCCCGCGCCTGACCGGAAGCCAGCCGGCGCATTCGGACCATGCGTTCGTCGTAACCCACCAGCGTCGAGTGAGGACTCGTGGAGAGCCCCCCGACATAGGTGGTGACGTGCCCCGCGCGGTCGATGTCGCCGACTGTGGTCACGGACCGGACCACGGGCCCCGTGACATCGATGAGGAGGAGGTGCCTCGTGACTCCGTCCCGCTTCGCCAGCACGGCATCGATGGCCTCGATCGACTTCGCCATCTCCCACGTGCCGACAGCCGTCCGCTGCGGAATCGTTCCCGCCCGCCGAAGCTCCTCCTGCGCCTGCCCGCGAACTCTTGCCAGCAGGAGGAGGTTGGCCTGGTGGCGGTCCCAGGCAGGGATCCCGTCGCGGGACCCGACCCAGTCGGGACGGTTCGCGATGGCCCACCGGCGCTCGACCTGAGTCAGGCCGCGCCACCATGCGGCGTTGGCGAAGGCGCCGTCCGGCCGCCCCCCGACGCCTTCCGGCGGCGGAGGCAGCACAGCGAGATGCTCGGTGACGGTGGGTGCCACGGCCTCGACCGCCCCCATCAGGAGCCGGCGGTGAATGTCGGCGTCGGTCTCGGCCGCGATCCGCTGGGCCTCCGCGATGCAATGACCGACCTCGTCCACCATCAGGGCATCCAGCCGGCCGACGTGGGCGTCCGTCGTGGCATCACCCGTGGGGAAGCGATATGGGACGTGGACCAAACCGTCCGCATCGGTCCGCGCCCCCCGGTTCTGGGCGATCCGCTCCGCGCGGCGCAGCAGGTCCAGGCTCGTCTCCATCCGGGCCGCGAGTCCGCGCAGCAACGAGGCCGTGACGCCCAATCGGGCCGCCACGTCGCCGAGCTGCACGACCACGTCACCCCGCCTGCCGCTGGCCCTGGCGGCAGCGGGCCCGCGCCACGACTCCCCTGCTGACCGGGCTCGTAGGGCCACGCTGGTCGCCCCGGCGACTCGCCGACGCTGCACCTCGAGCCGGTGCACCACCTCGAGGACGAGGGCGGGCCGAAAGGCCCTGATGTCGCGGACGTTGATGGGTCGGGTCATGGCAGGTCCCCCCGGCCGAGGAGGGCTCGTCGGGAGACCTGCTCGACGACGTCGTAGGACTCCCCCGCGTTCTCCAGCTCCGCGGACAGACTGCCGAGTCCCAGCCGCACCCGGAGCAGGCGGTCGCTCCACAGGGCTCCGACCTCACGAATCGCCGCCGCCGTCATACCCCCCGGAAACGCCCGCGCCACCGGCTCGATGGCACCCGACACGTCGACGCCGTCGAGAGCGCGCGCGGCTTCCCCGAACCTGCCCGAGTCGCGCACCAGCGCCTCGGGTTCCACCTCGAACCTCATCTCAAGACTCCTCCCAGCCCCATTTCGACGAGGCTAGGAAGAACCGGGAAAATGGCTGTCCGAGTTGTCCACAGGCTGCTGGGGGCAATCCCTGACCGGCCCGGCCGATGATCGGGCCCACAGCAGAGCGCCGCACCGAGGTCACGAGTCTCGCGACGACGGTGCGGCGCCCAGGGCGAGGTCCGGCGGGGTCGAAGCGCCGAATCCCACCAGCCGCTGATGGTGGAGCCAACGCGGCGGATCAGGGTGGCCGTGCCCGACTCAGCGCTCGCGCGGTAGCGAGCTGAGCGGCATACGGCTCAAGAAGCTGTTCAGAGGTCGGGGAGGATGAGCTTCTGCCCCGCGTGCACGTGGGAGGTGGGGAGATTGTTGGCGAGCTGCAGCTCGAGAACAGCATCGGAGATGGGCAGCTGCGGCAGCTCCCGCAGTGCGATCTCGGACAGCGTCTGCCCGGCCTCGACCGTGATGGACTCAGCCTGTCCCGACGCGGACGCCAGCTGCCCCGCGAGCGCCAGGCTCAGGCCAGCGATCAGCAGGGCCACGAGGAAGGCGATGACGAGCCGGCCTCGCCGAGTGAGCCGGTAGGTGGGCTCGACTGCGGGCGGGACGAGCACCAGCTGCGGTCGCGCTTCGCGTGTCGGCCCGGCTGGGACCGGGAACTCCAGAACCTGTGCGCCCATGGTGCCCTCCTCATGCGAACGGATGTTCGATAGAACGCCTGTACGATTTGTAGCACGCCAGTTCGAAGAATGTCGAGCGACACGTCGAACAAATGTTTGGCAACTGTGTTCGATGCCCCATAGGCTTCATCCACAACAGACAGCACACCAGTCACCGCCGACAGTGCCTGTTGTGACAGCCTGAGACGAGACGCCACCAAGCAACGCGTGAGCATGACGAAGGGGACACCATGGGCGTGACCGAGCTTCCGGATCGGGACAAAGGAGACCGGCTGACGGTCCGGCAACGGCGCGTCCTCGAGGTGATCCGCAACTCCGTCGACCGGCGTGGCTACCCGCCTAGCATGCGTGAGATCGGTGATGCAGTGGGTCTGTCCAGCCCCTCGAGCGTGTCCCACCAGCTCAACGCACTGGTCGCCAAGGGCTACCTGCGCCGCGACCCGAACCGACCGCGCGCCCTCGAGATCGTCTCGCCTGACGCAACCAACCCCGCCGCCGAGCGTCGCAACCGCGTGACCGCCCTCGATGCGCAGACCGGGACCGGCTACGACACCGAGACGGACTCGGGCGACGCCAAGCCGGCAGCTGCCTACGTGCCGGTGCTGGGCCAGATCGCGGCCGGCGTGCCGATCATCGCCGAGGAGGTCGTGGAGGACGTCTTCCCGCTGCCCAAGCAGATCGTCGGCGAGGGCAACCTGTTCCTGCTCAAGGTCGTCGGCGACTCGATGATCGAGGCCGCCATCTGTGACGGCGACTGGGTGGTGGTGCGCCAGCAGCCCACCGCAGACAACGGCGACATCGTCGCGGCGCTGCTCGACAACGAGGCCACTGTCAAGACCTTCAAGCGCAAGGATGGGCACGTGTGGCTGCTGCCGCACAACGCCGACTTCTCCCCCATCGACGGCGACCACGCCACGATCCTGGGCAAGGTCACAGCCGTCCTGCGTCGCGTCTGACTGCCCCAGAGGCCGTATGCCGCTGGGCCGGCTCCCCCAGAGACGCCCGGTCGCGCTCGGGGTGCGTATCGCGTTGAGCAGCGCGAGACTCTGAGAGTCATCAGGCTCGCGCACTCGGGAGAGAAGTCATGATGCAGACGCACGAAGCCGCCGTGCTCAACACCTACCGCTACCTGCGACTCGCGACCATTCCCCTCCTCCTGACCCTGCTCATCGCAGTGGCCTTGGAGACACTCCGGGGCGAGCCGTGCCTGCTCGGCTCGATCAGTGCCTACTTCCACACGCCAGCACGGGGGGCCTTCATCGGCGGGCTGTTCGCCGTGGGCGCCTGCCTCATCGTCTACAAGGGAAACGACCCGCTCGAGGACGTCCTCCTGGACTTCTCCGGCTTCATGGCCTTCGTCGTCGCCCTCGTTCCGACGGTCGTCGACACGGCATGTGGCGCGAAGTACCCCGCCCAGAACCTCGATCTCACCGCGGACGCCGTGCGCAACAACGTCACCACGCTCCTGATCGCCACCGCCCTGGCCGTCCTGGCCAAGTGGCTGCTCGTGCAGCGGGACCGCCGACGCGCCGCGCAGTCCCCCGAGCTCGAGCTGCCGATGGAGCCCGGGGAGAAGGCCTCACCCACCCCCGACGACGCCGTGGCCCGCTGGGCCCGCCGGGCTTCCTGGGTCTGCTTGGCCATCCTGGCCGCGGAGCTCGGCCTCTTCCTCTTCTGGCCGGACACGTTCAAGAACGTGAGCCACGGCGTTGCAGCGGTGACCATGGTGCTCGGCGTCATCGGCGTCATGATCGCCAACGCCCGTGGCCTCAGCTCCGCGGAGCACGGCCTTGCCGCGTCGGGGCCGCGCGCCTGGGTCAACCGCTACAGCATCGTCGCCGCGGTGATGGTGGCCCTCCTGGGCGCAGCCGTGGTCGCCCATCTACTGGGGCTCCTCGGCGGCTACCTCATCCTCGTGCTCGAGGTCGTCGTCATCCTGAGCTTCGCAGTGTTCTGGGGCCTGCAGACCGCCGAGCTGTGGGACTACCCGACCCGCGAGGACAAGGTCGCGGCCGAGCAGTCCGGAGTTGCCGTCGGCATCATCCCCTTCCAGCGAATGTCGACCGGGGGTCACCCGAGTCCTTGAGCGGCTCGTGCCCGCCGGTTCGGGCAACCGGAGGGTGACCGTCAGCGGTTGACGAGCACGGCTCGGGCTTCCTTGACGGTGACCGTGGTCGCTGGTTGCGCGACGGTGACCTCGTCCGGGACCTCGATCCACGGTCCGCCGTTGACCCGGAACTGCGCGCCGAACGTGACCAGCACCCGCGCCCGGTAGCGGCCCGGTTCCCGGTAGGTGTGGGTCACCTCGCCGTGCGGGTAGGTCCCGCCGGGCGAGTCGGTCGGGCCGAAGGACGCGCCGTCGCCGAACTCGTACACGTAGCCGACCAGCCGGGGCCGGATCTGCACCCGGTAGCCGTACATCGTGGCCGGGTCGACCGTGTCGACCTCGTCCGGCTCGAACCCTTCACGGGACCAGGAGAGTCGGTAGAACGTCTCGAGGTTGACCAGCGTCGTGTCGCCCTCGGGTTGGGTCTTGACGGCGGCGGTGGCCCACCTGGTCTCGTGGAACGCCGCGATGATCATCTCGACGGTCGGGACCGGGCTCACCCCCGGGACCCGGTTGGGCAGACACGTCGTGCCGACCAGCTGCTGCTCGAGAGGACCAGCAGGCTCGGAGCCGGCCGGCCACTCGTCCGCGGGGAGCGGGTCGCCGTCCTCGTCGACCCACCACCGGTACACGTCCGACAACGGGCCCAGACCCTGCTCCGGGCTGTTTCCGGCACAGGCCGCCGTCGCAGCGGCGAGGCAGTGCCCGCTCAACGCCGGCCCGCCGTCGGAGTCACACCCGGAGAGCCCGAGCCGGTACTTCCAGTGCGGCTGCGGCTCGAGCATCAACCGCGCATACTCCGCACTCAGGCGACTCAACTCATGGCCATACAAGTTGACTGTCGCTCCGTCGGAGTCACTTCCGCCATCCCAGACCCCGTGGTTCGTGGCATGACCCGTACTTGGAGAGCCCGTGAGTGCTAGGACCAGGCCAGCCAGGCAGGCGCGACCCCTGGTCGAGATCACTTGAAGTCCTTGATGGCCGCGATCATCCAGCCCGACGTGGTCCACTCGAGAAAGAACATGTTGTGCGTGGTCGATACAGACTCTTCATCCACCACCTTGCCGTTGGCGTCGACGACTCGGGCACCGGTCTGCCCACCATGAAACTCGACGCGGAACTGCTTCCCAGCCTCTCCGAAAGGACCAGCTCGGTCGATCCGGACTGCATCCGATGAGTACCGTCGGCCCTCCCGGTCCAACTCCTCGGCCGCGACGATGAAGGCTTGACATGACTTGGAGGTCTTCAGGCACAGCCTGCCTATCCGGTCGGGGTCAGGGTCCCTCCAAGCGGCGTTGAGTTCCGAGACGTAGTGCCTGACGAAGGCGACGGCGCCTTCCTTGGTGTGCTTCCTCGCAGCTGCAGGAACGCCTTCCGGGAAGTCCGGCGCAGCACTGGACTTCGTGGTGGGCGACGACGACGGTGTCGACGTCGGGACCGAACTGGTCGCCGAGCTCGGGCTCGGAATCGTCCCCGCCGGCATCGGCGCCGCGGACTCAGCCGCGCACCCGGTCAGCGTGACCGCGAGGGCGAGCCCAGCGGCATACGGCATGAAGGTTTGTCTCAACACGGGTTCCCCTGACCTCGGCCAATACACTCAACCACCACAAACGGGCGGAAACGCCACAGAACACTCCCACGATCCTGCCTGAATCGCACCCCGAACCGTCGCCGCGATCCACAGGCGACCCGCCGAGGGTCAGGCCCCGTGACCGAGTGCCGCCCCCAGCTCCGCGAGTGTCGAACCGAGCGGGGCGTGCAGGCGGACCGTCGCGTCGGCGTCGCCCCGCGTGGCCGAGCGGGTCACGATGGCGACGGGCACGCCGATCCGAGCGGCGTGGCGGACGAAGCGATACCCGCTCATCACCGACAACGACGAACCCAGCACCAGGACCGCGCCCGCGGCATCAACGAGCCCAAAACACTCGTCCACCAACGCCTTCGGCACTGACTCGCCGAAGAAGACGACGTCGGGCTTGACGGTGTCACGGCCGCACACCAGGCAGAGCGGCGCATAGAACGACTCGACCAGCGAGTCGGCCACCACGATGTCGCCGTCGGGACGGACCTGTTCGCCCCACTGGGAACCAACGGCCTCGGCCTGCGCCGCGAAGCGCTCCATGAAACCGGGATTGGCCTCGGCCATCCGCTCGTGCAGCGACTCTCGCGAGGTGAACTCACCGCACGTGAGGCAGACGGCGCGTTCGAGCGAGCCGTGCAGCTCGACGACATCCCGTGATCCCGCCTCCTGGTGCAGTCCGTCGACGTTCTGGGTGATGATCGGCCCGACGTAGCCCTCCTGCTGCAGCCGAGTGACATGCTCGTGCGCGGCGTTGGGCCGCGCCTCGTTGAACCGCTGCCACCCGATGTAGCTGCGGGCCCAGTAGCGCCGGCGTGCCTCGCTCGACCCGGCGAACTCGCCCACTGTCATCGGCTCGACCCGCCGCGTGCCGTCCGGCCCGCGGTAGTCGGGGATGCCGGAGTCAGTGGACATGCCCGCGCCGCTCAGGACGAGGACCCCGCCACCACTGACGAGGTCGACGAGGTCATCCATCGTGCCCAGGTCCTGCGTGACGAGCGGCAGCGCCCGGGTCGTCGCTAGTTTCACGCGCACCAGCGTACGTCGCATGAAGACAAACCCTCAAAACCATAATCCTCAGTTATGCTGAAGGCATGATCGATGCAGCGGGCCTTCGGGTCATGAAGGCCATCGCCGACGAGGGCAGCTTCACCGGCGCGGCCAACTCCCTCGGCTTCTCGCAGCCGGCGATCTCTCAGATGGTGCGCCGGCTCGAGCAGCGGACCGGCACCGTGCTGGTCGAGCGCTACGGCCGCCAGGTCCGCCTCACCGAAGCCGGCCAGGTCCTCGCCCGCCACGCCGTCGGCGTCCTCGCAGCCCTCGACGCCGCCGAGGAGGAGATCACCGCGATCGCCGGCCTCCGCGCGGGCCGCGTCCGGCTCCAGGCCTTCCCCAGCTCCTCGGCGACGCTCGTCCCCAAGGCGCTCGCGATCCTCAAGCGCCGGCACCCTGACATCGTCGTCACCTTGACCGAGGCCGAGCCGCCCGAGTCGCTCGCTGCCCTGCGCAACGGTGACTGCGACGTGGCCGTCGCCTTCGCCTACGAGGGCGCCGACCTCGGCGTCCTCGAGGAGGACCTCTCCCTCCTCGAGACGCACCACCTGCTCGATGACGAGGTCCGCGTCGTCGT
>NZ_JAPFQL010000080.1 GCF_028446585.1 Intrasporangium calvum | reverse complement strand
GAAGTCATCGCTCTCAAGGGCGACTCCTACCGGCTCAAGAACCGAGACCTCGGCCGCGTCCCCGCAGCCGTCACCGAAGAGAACTGAAAACCCCAGGGGGTCAAAATTCAACCGACGATCGGGGGTCAGTTTTCAGCCGCCGTTGACATCGCCTACGTGTGGATGTGGCACCACGGCGGCTGGGACATCGTGCCGCCAATGCCACCCGGGCCGGAGCAGAGCGGCGTCAGGGAGCCGCTGCACCCCAAACCATCACCCCCGATTCAGTTTTCTCGGACGGTTGAGGACGACTGATACGTCCGCTCATGCCGCTCTGCGGGCGACCGTCCGAGTGCCGGCCGTTGGCTGTCTTGGACCCGCCGCCTCGCCAGGACAGCGGTACCAATTGTTGGTATCATCATTCGATGGTTCGCAACACCTCGATCAGCTTGGACGAGCACTTCTCCGACTTCCTCGCCCGCGAAGTCGACTCGGGCCGGTACCGGAACGCCAGCGAGGTGGTCCGTGCAGGCCTGCGGCTGCTGGAGGATGAGGAGATCCGCATGGCAGCCCTTCGCGCCGCACTGATCGCCGGTGAGCAGAGCGGCCCGGCCGAGAACTTCGACTTCGACGCCTTCATCACCGCGAAGAAGGCGTGAGCACGTACCGGCTCACTCCCGCTGCCCAGCGAGACCTGTCCTCGATCTGGGACTACACGCAAGAGCGGTGGGAGGCGCGCCAGGCCGAAAAGTACATCCTCGAGATCAGGGCCGCGATTGAGCGGATCGCCACCGACCCAGACCGCGGACGCAGCTGTGAGGAGATCCGTGCCGGCTACCGGCGCTACGGCATCGGCAGCCATGTCATCTTCTACATCGTGCAGACCGACGGTGTAGACGTCATCCGCATCCTGCATCAGAGGATGGACCCGCTGCGGCACCTGTAACGGCCGAAGCTCGACCCGTGCACGCCACACATCGGCACAAGGCGTTGACCGGAAATGCTGCTCTCCGTGCCACACCGTTCGACCGACGTCCACAGGGTCAAGGATGGAACGGGGCATAGAACTCCACCAGCCCGGTCCCCAGCACCTCGTCGTGTTCCGCATCGCCGCCGTACTCGGTCCACCGCCAGCGCCCACCTCGGACGCGAATCCGCAGGACGCGACCCTCAGACGACACGCTGTCCACCTCGAGCGTGAGCACCTGGCTGTCGTCCAGGCGGATGAGTAGGCCACCGCCCTCGGCCACGGCCTCCGTCAGTTGATGCCAGTTGTCGTATGGCCGGCCGAACCATCCCGATGGAAGGCGGAGACTCGCGACCTGATGCTCGCCGAAGAAGGCGTTGACGGCCTTCGCGATCGCCGATGGGTCAGCGGAACAGTTCACGCGCATCATCGTGCACGTTCCCCCACGGACGATGCGTTTTGGGGACGGACCGCTCTCGATCAGGGCGTGCGCCTGGGCCACCACAGGCGGTCGCCGAGCAGGGTGAAGACGGCCGGGACGAGAAGGGTCCGCACGACGAAGGTGTCGAGGAGGACGCCGAGCCCGACGACGAGGCCCAGCTGGGCGAGCACCATGAGCGGCAGCACGCCGAGTGCGGCGAACACTGCGGCCAGGACGACCCCGGCGCTCGTGATGACGGCGCCGGTCGCACCGACGGCCCGGCGCATGCCCTGCACCGTCCCTGCCGCGGCAGCCTCCTCCTTGGCTCGGTGAACGAGGAAGATCGTGTAGTCGACGCCGAGCGCGACGAGGAACATGAAGGCGAGCAGCGGGACGTTGACGTCGAGGCCGGCGAAGCCGAGGAGCGCGCCGCCCACCCAGGACCCGAGCCCGATTGCGGCGAGCGCTGACAGCGCGTTGATGACCAGAAGGACGAGCGGCCCCACCACCGCCCCGAGGAGCGCAACGAGGACGAGCAGGACGACACCGAGAATCACCGGCACGACGACCCGCAGGTCACGGTCCGCGAGTTCCCGTGCGTCGAGCAGCTCAGCCGCTTCGCCGCCCACCTTCGCGTCCGCGCCGGCGACGGCATGCACTGCGGCGCGCAGCCCGCGCACCGTGTCGTCCGCGGCGGGCGTGCCGGGTGCCGCTTCAGCGGTCACGGTGAGCCGGGCGAGACCCGCCGCAGCACCGGCCGGGCGCACGGCAACGACCCCACCCACCCCGCGCGCGGCCTTCGCGACGGTCTCGATGCGGGCCTCATCGGCGACGACCACCATGGGTGCCGACTCACCGGACGGGAAGTGCGCGCCGAGGCGCTCGGCGCCGACCTGCGACTCCGCCGCGACCCGGAACTTCTCCGTCGGGGCGAGACCGATCCGGGTCCCCACGAGCGAGGAGGCCAGCCCACCGAGGATGCCGAGGACAACCAGGCTGGTCAGCAGCGGCCGGCGCATCGCCGATCCGGCGACGCTCCCCCAGAGGGACGGTCGCGCCGGGGCGGCCCCGGGCCGCGGAACGAACGGCCAGAACACCCCGCGGCCCACGACAGCGAGCGCCGCGGGCAGGACGACGAGGCCGAAGGCGAGCGCGACGAGCAGTCCGATGGCCGAGGCGACGCCGAGCCCCGAGGTCGAGGGCAGGGCGGCGAGCAGGAGCGCGAGCAGGCTGAGCACGACCGTGACGTTGCTGGCGACGATCGCCCCTGCCGTCGCCGACCAGGCACGCCGCAGGGCCACCCGATGGTCGGGCTCGACCCGCAGCTCCTCGCGGTAGCGCGAGATGAGCAGGAGGGCATAGTTCGTGCCGGCTCCGAAGACGAGGACGCTGATGATGCCGGCGTCGAACTTCAGGTCCCAGATCGCGCCTGCCTGGGCGGTGAGGACCCCAGCCACTTGGTCGGCGACGGCCACGACGGTGAGGGGAACGAGCCAGAGCACCGGCGACCGGTAGGTCAGCAGGAGCAGCAGGACCACGGCGGCGAGCGTCACGAGGAGCAGGGTGAGGTCAGCGCCGTCGAACGCCGAGGCGACGTCCGCGCCGAGGGCGGGTCCACCCGTCACCTGGACGTCGATCCCGGCAGGAGCGCCCGCGGCGGCCGCTCTGAGATCAGCGATCGTCGCAGCGATCTGGCCGTTGGAGCGGTCGACGTCGATGGGCACCGGCAGGAGCACCGCCCTGCCGTCCTCCGACAGTGTGGCGGGCAGGGGTGGCGCGCCGACAGCCGCGCTGATGCTGGGTGCCTGCTCGCGCAGCGTCGCCAGCTCGGCCGGAGCCAGCACGCCGCCGTCGGCGCGGGTCCACAGCACGAGCGCCGGAGCCTGGTCCCCGCCCTCGAAGTGGGTCTGCAGCTCCGACACCTCGCGTGACTCGGCGGTGGCCGGCAGGGAGCCCGCGGCCCCACCGCCGACCGGCGGCTCGGTCCGGAGCGCGCCGAGGATGCCCGTCACGACGAGGGCTGCGAGCAGGAGCGTCAGCCAGGCGCCGCGCCGTGAGGTCAGTCCTTGGATGAGCCGTCTCGCGGGTCGGACCTGCGCGAGGGCGTGCGCGCTGTCGAGGGTGTCGGTGGTGTGGGTCAGGGTCATGCAACCAGCGTCGGCGCGTCCGGAGGGCCTCCCCCTCCATCAAAAGGTTGAACCGGCCCCTCCCGGCCGGCTCAACCCGTGGACGTGATCGCCTCGGTGAGAGCCGCCTTCGCGCCCACCATGGCGGGGCCGTACCAGGTGAGCAGCCGCCCGCTGCACAGCGCGGTCCGGACGTGGGTGAAGGCCTCCGGCCCGTCGTCGGCCGTGAAGACGTACGGCTCGTCCGGCAGCAGCACGACGTCCAGGTCGGGCCGGTCGAGCTCGGCGAGGTCGACATGCGGGTAGCGCTCGGAGTGCCCGGAGAAGGCGTTGCGCCAGCCGAGCCGGCTGACGAGGTCGCCGGTGAAGGTGTTGCTGCCGACCACCATCCACGGGTCCCGCCAGATGGCGATCGCGACGTCGAGGCGCGATTCGGGGACCGGCCCCGACCACTCGTCGCGCGCCTGCCCGAGCCACTCGGGGACGCCCACCCCGAGCACGACCGCGAAGAGCCGCTCGAGCGAGTCGAGCGCGCCGGGCACGGTCACGATGTCCGTCACGTAGACCTGGACACCGCTCTCCCGGAGGCGCCGGACGTCGAGCTCCCGGTTCTCCTCCTTGTTCGCGATGACGAGGTCGGGAGCCAGCTCACGGATGGCGGCCAGGTCGGGGTTCTTCGTGCCCCGGACCCGCCGGACGTCGAGGTCCGGCGGGTGGGTGCACCAGTCCGTGGCGCCGACCAGTTGCTCCGGACAGGTCGCGGCCACGGCCTCGGTGATGGAGGGGACGAGCGAGACGACGCGTCTGGGCCTGGGAGCGAGCTCAGCGGCATACCCCAGATCGTCGACGACGACACGAGAACTCAACGGTGGAGACCTCTCGGGACTACACGTTGCGGCGGTACTGGCCGCCCACCTCGAAGAAGGCCTCCGTCACCTGCTGGAGCGAGCAGACGCGAGCCGCCCGCATGAGGACGTCGAACACGTTGCCGCCCTCGATCGCCACCTGCTTGAGCTCCTCCAAGGCCACCTTCGCCTCGTCGGAGTGCTCCTGCTGGAAGGCGCGGACCCTGCCGAGCTGGCTCTGCTTCTCCTCCTCGGTGCCGCGGGCGAGCTCGATCGTCTGCGGCTCCTCGTCCTCGGCCCGCGGGTTGCGGAACGTGTTGACGCCGATGATCGGCAGGCTGCCGTCGTGCTTGCGGTGCTCGTAGAGCATCGACTCGTCCTGGATCCGACCGCGCTGGTAGCCCGTCTCCATGGCGCCGAGCACACCGCCCCGCTCGGTGATCTTGTCGAACTCCGTGAGGACCGCCTCCTCGACGAGGTCGGTGAGCTCGTCGACGATGAAGGAGCCCTGGAGCGGGTTCTCGTTGACCGCCAGGCCCCACTCGCGGTTGATGATGAGCTGGATGGCCAGGGCACGACGGACCGACTCTGCGGTCGGCGTCGTCACCGCCTCGTCGAAGGCATTGGTGTGCAAGGAGTTCGCGTTGTCGTAGATCGCGCACAGCGCCTGGAGCGTCGTGCGAATGTCGTTGAACTGCATCTCCTGCGCGTGCAGCGAGCGTCCGGACGTCTGGACGTGGTACTTCAGCTTCTGCGAGCGGTCGTTGGCGCCGTACCTCTCCTTCATCGCCACGGCCCAGATGCGGCGCGCGACCCGGCCGAGCACCGTGTACTCAGGGTCCATGCCGTTGCTGAAGAAGAAGGACAGGTTCGGGGCGAAGTCGTCGACGTTCATCCCCCGGGCCAGGTAGCTCTCGACGTAGGTGAAGCCGTTGGCCAGCGTGAACGCGAGCTGGCTGATGGGGTTGGCCCCGGCCTCCGCGATGTGGTAGCCGGAGATCGACACCGAGTAGAAGTTGCGGACCTTGTGCTCGATGAACCACTGCTGGATGTCGGCCATCATCTTCAGCGAGAACTCGGTGCTGAAGATGCAGGTGTTCTGGCCCTGGTCCTCCTTGAGGATGTCGGCCTGGACGGTGCCGCGGACGTTGGCCAGGGCGAAGGCGCGGATCTCCTCCGCCTCCGCGCCGCTCGGCTCACGCCCCTCGCGCTCGCGGAAGGCGTCGAGCTGCTGGTCGATCGCCGTGTTGAGGAAGAAGGCGAGGATCGTCGGAGCCGGGCCGTTGATCGTCATCGACACGCTGGTCGTCGGCGAGACGAGGTCGAAGCCGTCGTAGAGCGCCTTCATGTCGTCGAGCGTCGCGATCGACACGCCGGACGTGCCGACCTTGCCGTAGACGTCCGGGCGGGGGTCGGGGTCGCGGCCGTAGAGGGTCACGGAGTCGAACGCGGTCGACAGCCGGGTCGCGGGCTGGCCCTCGGAGAGCAGCTTGAAACGACGGTTCGTCCGGAACGGGTCGCCCTCTCCGGCGAACATCCGGGCCGGGTCCTCACCCTCACGCTTGAACGGGAAGACCCCCGCCGTGTAGGGGAAGTAGCCCGGCAGGTTCTCCCGCCGCAGGAACGAGACGAGCTCGCCGTGGTCCCGGTAACGCGGCAGCGCCACGCGCGGGATCTTGTTGCCGGACAGCGACTCCCGCGTCAGGACGTTGCGAATCTCCTTGTCGCGGATCGTGATGACCTGCTCGTCGCCCGAGTAGGCCTCGACGACCGCGGGCCACCCGGCGAGCTGGTCGGCAACCTCCGTGGGCAGGTCGCCGCGGGCGGCGTCGAGCAGCTGCTCGACCGGCGTGGGGTCGGCGTCCGCGGCGGTCAGCTCGTCGCGGACGGCCTCCAGGCGCTGCACGCGCGAGGCCTGGGCGGCGTACTGCTCCGTGGCGGCGTGGTAGTCGCGGACCGTCTCGCTGATCTCGGCGAGGTAGCGCACTCGCGAGGACGGGACGACCGTGGCGATCCGGGTCGACTGCTTCGTCGCGACGGCGGGCAGGGCACCCTCCTCCATCGTCACACCCCGGTCGGCGAGCAGGCCGCGCAGCTCCTGGTAGAGCGCCGTCACGCCGTCGTCGTTGAACGTTGCCGCGCTCGTGCCGAAGACCGGCATGTCGCCCGGGCCCTTGCCGAAGGCCTCCCGGTTGCGGACCAGCTGGCGGCCGACGTCGCGCAGGGCGTCCTCCGCACCGCGACGCTCGAACTTGTTGATGGCCACGACGTCGGCCCGGTCGAGCATGTCGATCTTCTCGAGCTGGCTGCTCGCGCCGAACTCCGGGGTCATGACATAGAGCGACACGTCGGCGTAGTCGACGATCGCCGCGTCGCCCTGGCCGATGCCGGGCGTCTCGAGGATGACGAGGTCGAAGCCGGCCGACTTGGTGATGGCGATGACGTCCTCGAGGTTGGCCGGCACCTGGCTGTGACCGCGCGTCGCGAGGCTGCGGAAGAAGGCACGGTCGCCGTCGAGCGAGGACATCCGGATCCGGTCGCCGAGGAGCGCGCCGCCACCCCGGCTGCGGGTCGGGTCGATGGCGAGGATCGCGACGCGCAGCTTGTCCTGCTGGTCGAGCCGCAGCCGGCGGACCAGCTCGTCGGTCAGCGAGCTCTTCCCGGATCCGCCGGTGCCGGTGATGCCGAGGACGGGGACCTGTCGCTTCGTGGCCGCCTCGCGGATGGCCTCGAGCGTCGCAGTGTCCAGGTCGCCCTCCTGGGCGCCGGTGATGGCGCGAGCGACGGCGGCCCGCTCGCCGGCGAGCACTGCGTCGAGGCTCGCCTGCCGCACGTCCCAGGGGTCGAAGTCGCAGTCCTTGATGACCTGGTTGATCATCCCGGCCAGGCCCAGGCGCTGCCCGTCCTCGGGGCTGAAGATCGTGACGCCGGAGCTGCGCAGACGGGCGATCTCCTCGGGCACGATGACGCCGCCACCCCCGCCGACGACGCGGATGTGCTCGGCGCCGTTCTCCTTGAGCAGCTCGACGAGGTACTCGAAGTACTCGACGTGGCCGCCCTGGTAGGACGAGACGGCAATGCCCTGCGCGTCCTCCTCGATCGCCGCGTCGACGACCTCCTGGACCGAGCGGTTGTGCCCGAGGTGGATGACCTCGGCGCCCTGGCTCTGCATGATCCGCCGCATGATGTTGATCGAGGCGTCGTGGCCGTCGAAGAGGCTCGACGCGGTGACGATGCGGACGTGGTGAGCCGGCTGGTGCAGCTTGGGCTTCTGGTTGCTCACGAAGGGCCTCCGGGCAGGGTGCGGCGATGCGGCACTGACGTGAAAATAGTAGGACTTCCAACTAATGGACGTCAACGCGTCATCGCCCTACGATGGGCGCATGACGGTTGACGGCACCCGCGACCTCGAGTTCGACCCGATCGACCAGGCCCGCACCCAGTGGGTCGAGTCGGGCTGGAGCGACGCCGCCGACGGCATGGCCGCCGTCACCTCCCTCATGCGCGCCCACCAGATCGTCCTCGCCCGCGTCGAGGCCACCCTCAAGCCGCTAGGGGTGACGTTCGCCCGCTACGAGGTGCTCATGCTCCTGTGGTTCAGCAAGCGCGGATCCCTGCCGATGAAGATCATCGGGTCGCGGCTGCAGGTGCACCCCACGAGCGTGACGAACGCGGTCGACCGGCTCGAGGACGCGGGACTGGTCACCCGCTCCACGCACCCCGAGGACCGACGCGCCTACCTGATCGCGCTCACCCCGACCGGTCGCGAGCTGGCCGAGCGGGCGACCAAGGCCCTCAACGCCGAGGTCTTCGAGCAGCCGGGCCTGTCCTCCCGCGACCTCCGCACGCTCGTCGACGTGCTGACGCGGCTGCGCCGCCAGGCCGGAGACTTCTAGCCGCACGCGCGGGCGAGCTCAGGGCGCCTGGAGCTCGCGCCTGGCCGGCCCGTCCGCGGTGACGGGGAAGAGCTCCGGGGAGCGGAAGCCCTGCCGGGAGAAGGCTGCTGTCACCGCCCGGCTGACCTCGCCGACGAGCTCGTCCCGGACGA
Organism: Intrasporangium calvum; assembly: GCF_028446585.1. Lineage (GTDB taxonomy): Bacteria > Actinomycetota > Actinomycetes > Actinomycetales > Dermatophilaceae > Intrasporangium > Intrasporangium calvum_A. The sequence goes on along the minus strand of NZ_JAPFQL010000080.1, from coordinate 8,277 downwards.
TGGCAATGGCCGAGCCACCGAAGCCGCCCCCGGTCATCCGTGCCGCGAGCGCCCCTGCGGCGCGGGCGGTCTCGACCGCAGTGTCGAGCTCGACACAGGAGATCTCGAAGTCGTCGCGCATCGAGGCGTGTGACGCGTCGAAGAGCGCGGTCAACGCGTCGAAGTCGTCGGCCTCGAGCGCGGCCACAGCCTGCGTCACCCGCTCGGTCTCGGTGACCACGTGACGAACGCGACGTCGCAGCACATCGCTGGACAGCCGCGGGACGACCTCGTCGAGGTCGCGGGGTCGAAGGTCTCGAAGGGAGCCGACCCCGAGCTCGGCCACGGCCGCGACACACTCCTCGCGCCGGTTGCCGTACTGCCCGTCGTCGAGCGAGTGCTCGGCGCGGGTGTTCATCACCAGCAGGGCCAAGCCGTGGCTTGCGAGGTCGAAGGGGACATGAACCGGCGGGTGGTCTCCGTCGAAGTCGAGCAGCAGGGCCTCGTCGGCGCGGGCAAGCAACGAAGCCGACTGGTCCATCCCGCCAGTCGGGGCTCCGGCGACCTCGTTCTCCGCACGGACACAGACCGCTGCGAGGTCCCGCCGTCCCTCGTCGCCCTCGTAGCCGGGAAGGCCCAGGACGTCGACCGCGGCGACGGCGACAGCGCATTCGAGCGCGGCGGAGCTCGACAGTCCTGAACCGAGTGGCACCCGTCCGTCCACGACGACATCGAGCCCGCGAACCTCGCGACCCGCCTGCTCAAGGGCCCACAGCACACCCACGGCGTAGGCCGCCCAGCCACCGCGGTTGCCCTCGAGCAGCCCGTCGAGCTCGATGGTCCGCTCCCCCGGGACCTGCCGGGACAGGATCCGCATCCTCCGGTCGCGGCGGGGCGCCACGGCCACCCAGGTGCGACGCGGGATGGCCATCGGAAGGCAGAGCCCACGGTTGTAGTCGGTGTGCTCGCCGATGAGGTTGACCCGGCCGGGCGCGGACCAGACGCCGCTCGGCTCACGGCCGAAGGCATCCCGGAAGACGGCGGTCAGCTCGGACGGGATGTGCTGCGGCTCAGCGCCACTCATGCGTCGACCAGCTCGCGAAGCCGGGCGGCGACTGCCTCGGGCGCGACGTCGGTCACCCAGCCGCCGACGCCTGACTCGGAGCCGGCGAGGTACTTGAGCTTGCCGGGGGCCCGGAGGATCGAGGTGATCTGCATGCTGAGCCGCCAGTCCTCCCGGCCCACGTTGACGGGTGCCTGGTGCCACCCGGCGATGTAGGGCAGCGGGATCGTCGCGTCCCCGTCGACCGCCGTGGGTGCGACGTGGAAGCGGTCCAGTCGCCGGAGCAGCTGCGGGTAGACCGTGGCAAAGTCCGCGCGCTCCTGCGCCGTGAGGGCGGGAAGGTCGGGCACGGCACGGTTGGGCACGAGGTGCACCTCGACCGGCCAGCGGGAGGCGTAGGGGGCGTAGGCGGTCCAGTGCTCCGACTCGAGGACGAGGCGCGATCCGGCAGCCACTTCGGCGGCGAGGACGTCGGAGCCGAGGAGCCGCCCGGTGGTCGCCCGGTGCTCCCGGGCCCGCTCGAGCATCGCCCGGCTGCGGGCTGGGACGTAGGGGTAGGCGTAGATCTGGCCGTGCGGGTGGTGCAGCGTCACGCCGATCTCCGGGCCCCGGTTCTCGAAGCAGAAGACGTAATCGACCCCCGGCAGCCGGCTCAGCTCGGTCGTGCGGTCGACCCAGGCCTCCAGCACCGTCTCGACGCGTGCCGGTGGGAGCTGGGCGAACTGGCCGGAATGGTCGCTCGTGAAGCAGACCACCTCGCACCGGCCGCGGGCCGGGGCGGTCGCGAAGAGCGGCTCCGGAACCGGTGAGTCGAGGTCGGCGGCACCCTCGGAGAAGCTGGGGAAGCGGTTCTCGAAGACGACGACGTCATAGGCGGGGTCGGGCACCTCGCTCGGCACCGAGCCACGTCCGGTGGGACAGAGCGGGCACTCGTCGGGCGGCGGGAGGAAGGTCCGGTTCTGGCGGTGGCTCGCGACGGCGACCCACTCCCCCGTCAGCGCGTCGAAGCGCATCTCCCCGGCCTCGGCTCGCGCCCCGAGCGGCCGCTCGTCGGGACGAGGTGACCGGGTCTCGGTCTCGTCGTCGAAGTAGATGATCTCGCGGCCATCGGCCAGCCGCGCCGACGTGCGCCGCACCTGGTGCGCCACCTGTGATCCCTCGCCTTTCGCTGATCCCCGCCGCACCGCCGGTCCGGCTCGCTCCCGCAGCTCGGGGACGCGCGGGATGCAGGACCAAGTCTGTCGGACGTGAGCCCCGTCACAATCAGGGGGTCAACCCGTGGACGACGTCGACGGGCCAACGACCGTCGCGACGAGGAGCCGCCCCCGGACCCGGCCGGCCTCCACCAGCTGCCCCATCCTGCGCTCCTGGTCCTGGACCGTTGCGTACCTGGCGTCGGCTCCGTGCGCCTCGCGGACCGCTGACTGGACCTCGTCCTCGAGCCGTTCCCAGCGTTCAGGGGTCGGCGCGAGATCGTCGGTCCAGGCTTCGTCACGGACGGTGAAGCCGGCCGCCGTGAGGAGTGTTGTCAGCTCCTGCGAGGACGGGAACGCGTTGCCCCACGGCACCTCGAATGACTCTCCGGTCGCCATGACGACGAGCAGCCCCAGCCGGGCGCCGTCCTCCAGGACGCGACGGAGCTCGGCCAGCCACACCGCCTTCTCGTCGGTCGTGCACAGGGTCCCGAGAGACCAGGCCAGACGGAACGATCCGTCGGCGATGGGGAGCCGAGCGCCCTCGGCCACGAGGGAAGGCAGGTCGAAGAGAGCCGCCGAGGCACCCGCCGCGGGGCGCATCGGCTCGAGGCAGACAGGCAGGATGCCGGCCTGCTCCCGGGCGTAGGCAGCGGGACCACCCAGCCCGGCGCCGACATCGAGCAGACGAGCGCCCCGCTCCACTTCCATCCGGTCCAGGAGCCAGTCGAGCCCCGAGGGGCGGCCGCTGCCGCGACAGGCGGCCGGGATCGCATGGTCGGGGCCGAGCCGCTCGACGGCCTCACGCGTCCACGCGGCCATCGTGCCGAACTCGTCCTGCATCTCCTCGTCGATGAGCATGCACCAGTCCTACCCGAACAGGTATGCCCACGACTGCAGTCTGCAAGCGCTGACCCAGTCGCACCGCACGCGGCCATCCAACGACACGACGACGATCAGGCCGGCTGCCGCCAGACCGACACGTGGCTCTCGCTGTCGCTCGTGAACGGCGCGCCCGTCCAGTCGGCGTGGCGGCTCTCCAGCTCCAGGCCCGCCAGCTGCGCCATGAGGTCGCACTCCGCGGGCCAGATGTAGCGGAAGTTGCTGGCGCCGTAGGTCACGGTGCCGTCCGCGTGTCGCCGGTAGTGGTGCGAGGTCCCCTGCTGCGTCGCGAGGTCGTAGGTGTCGAAGCCGGCGTGGCGCCGCCCGACGTGGAAGGGGACGGCGGCCTGGCCTGGTGGGAAGCGCCGAATCGCCGGCACCCAGAGCTCGACGACGAACCGTCCACCCGGCTCGAGGTGGCGGGCTGCGTTGCGGAAGCAGGCCACCTGCTCGGCCTGAGTCCGAAGGTTCCCGATGCTGTTCCAGACGACGTAGACGAGAGAGAAGCTCCCCGGGGCGGTGGTCGTCGCCATGTCGCCGACCACGACGGGGAGGTCCGCCCGCTTCTCGTGCAGCCGGTCGGCCATCGGCTGGGACAGCTCGATACCGGCGACGCGGACCCCTCGGTCCATGAGGGGGATGGCGACGCGCCCCGTGCCGACCGCGAACTCGAGGGCCGCCCCGTCGCCTGCCAGCCCAGCCAGGAAGTCGACCGCGGGGTCGAGCACGGCGGGCTCGAACATGAAGCCGGAGGTGTCGTCATAGTGCCGCGCTGTCTCAGCGTCCCAGTAGTCGCTGCTCGTCATGAACCGAGCCTCGCCCACTCCCCCGCCCGCTCGCCACCGGTTAACCGGCTGACGTCACGCTCTGAGGAGCCGGCGCAGGTCGGTGGCCGGGTCGACGAGGGCGCCCGGATCGACCGGCAGACCGCGGTCGATGAGGCGCCGCGCCGCCCGGACCGCCTTGGAGTCCTCGACCGCGACTGCTCCGACGACGACCCCGTCCCGCACCGCGAACGCAGAGAACGGCGGCGTCCCGAGCTCACCCCGCACCACGACCTCGCCGGCCGCCAGCTCGCCGACCACCTCGACGTGCACGCCGTGCCGGTCGGTCCAGAACCAGCTCGCCCCCCGCACAGGCGCCGGCAGACCGAGAATGGTTGCAGCGGCGCGCTCCCCGTCGAGCCGTGCAGCCTCCCAGTGCTCGGCGCGCGGCTGCACGACCCCGTCGACGACTACCTCCGTCGCGTCACCGATGGCGAGCACGGCCGGGTTGGACGTCACCTGGGCGTCGTCCACCCGCACCCCACGTCCGGTGTCGAGCCCAGCGCTGGCAGCGAGCCCGGTCTCCGGCACCATGCCGAGGGCGAGCACGACCACGTCGGCCTCGACCTGGCCAACCGCGCCGTCCAGACGCGCGACAAGAGCGCCCCCAGGTGCCTCGAACCGCTGGACGCCCGCCTGCAGGACGGTCAGGCCACGGGCCCGGTGCAGGTCGTGGAGCCATTCGGCGACCGCCTCTCCGAAGACCGGAGCGAGCGGCGGCGACACCGGGTCGACGAGCGTGACGTCCGCCCCAAGACCCGCGAGTGTGGAGCCGACCTCCGCCCCGACGAGCCCGGCGCCGACGACGAGCACGCGCACACCGGGAGCCACCGCAGCACGGAGCCGGTCCGCGTCCTCGACCGTCCGCAGCACGTGCACCCGCTCGCTGTCGGAGCCCGGGATCGCGGGACGTGCCGCTCGCCCACCGGTCGCCAGGACGACCCGGTCCGCGGCCAGCGTGCGCCCGTCGGCCGTCTCGAGGACGCCCTCGCCGGGACGCAGGGCCGCGACGCGCGTGCCGGAGACCAGCGTGATCTCGTGCTCGTCGTACCACCCAGGCTGCTCGAGCGCGATCTCCGCGCGGCTACGGGTGCCGGCGAGGTACTCCTTGCTGAGCGGCGGCCGGTCAGTGGGCCGCTCGGCATCGTCGACGAGCACCAGCTCGCCGCCGTAGCCACCGGCACGGAGCGCGGCGACCGTGCTCACACCGCCGACTCCGCCACCGACGACAACGACCTTCCGAGGCACGTCCATGTCGAGTGAGGCTACCGACCCGCTCAGGAGAAACAGCCGGCCGTATGCCGCTGGGCTGGCTCAGTGGCGACGGCGCTTGCGGTCGCTGTCGTGCAGCTCCGGGTGGACGTCCTCGGGGAGCTCGGGCAGCGCGCCCTCTCCCGGGGTGGCGACGCCCCAGCCCTCTGTCGTCACGGAGTCCACCGGCGGGTTGCCGACGAGGTGGGAGCGCTCGGCTCCCTCGGGGTGGTCGGCACGGTTGCGGACCGTGTCGTCCAGGTGTCGGTTGAGCGACTCGGTGTTGCCGAGAGCGCCCTTGCCGCGCCTGGGGTTCACCATGATCAGTCCCACCACCAGCAGGACGACGATCCCGAGCATGAACCAGAGACCAACTCGATCACCCATGGCTCCTCCTGGAGGCCGTGCGGATAGACCCGTCCCTTTCGAAGGTACCCGAAACCGCCGGGGGCCAACACGCTTCGGGGAGAGTCAGGCGGGGCTGCGACGCGCCCGCTCCTCGGCCTCTCGCTGCTCACGCTCGCGTCTGGCCCGCGCCACCTTCGCCGCCCGCTCCGCCGCGAGCCGACTCGTGGGGTCGTTCGTCTCGCCGAGCTGGGCCGGACCGAAGAAGGTCAGGCCGAGGCGCCGCAGCTGGTAGCCGATGCGGTAGCCCACGGACAGGCCCTCGTTGTCACCCTTGCCAGCCATGGTGTGCTCACTCCCGATCCTGTACGTCAACCAATCTCCAGTGTAGGCACGGTGCGTGCCGCGGGGGTCGGCCGTGGGACCGGCAGGAGACCGCCGTGCGGCGTGCGTTGCGTGCTGTCGGCCGTTCGGGGTGGCATCCTGAGAGTGACAGAGGTCACTGACCTGGAGAAGGCCCTTCAGAAGCCGTGGAGGGAGGCCCACGTGGAACCGGAGCACGAGCCCAAGGTCGAGGTCGCGCCCATTCACTCCAACGGCGCGCTGCGCGGGTTCATCATCGTCGGCCGCTGGCCCGAGGACACGGTGGAGTGGACCCACTTCCTGCTGCTCGCCGTCCGCATGGCCGCCGTCCCGAGCATGCTCCCCCAGGGCAGCACCGTCTTCCGGGTCCTCGAGGACGTCCCGGCCCGGGCGCCGGAGCACTCCGTCGGGCTCGTCCTCGCCGAGGGCCAGTTCATCGGCGACCACCCCCTCCGTCCAGGCCAGTTCGCCGATCCCCTGCCTCCGGCCCTCGCCGTGCTCCACCCGCCCTCGAGCACCGTCGCTTCGCTACCGGAGTACGAGACCGCGTCGGGCTGCCTCCTCCTCCCGGGGCTGCCCCACCTCGGGCTGGCCCATCGCGCCGCCTGGATCGAGGCCGACCGCAAGGGCACGGTGACCCGACTGGCCGCCGTCGACGGGATCGACCCGAGCGACGACGCCGACACCGCTGCCCTCTCCCTCCTGCTCGCCTCCTGAGCCGCCGATGGTGGAACGCTCCCCTGCGAGGCACCGGGTCGTCTCGGGGGTCCTCACGGCAGCGGGGCGAGTGCTCCTCTGTCACCGCAGGGCCGACCGCGCGTGGTACCCGGACGTGTGGGACTTCCCCGGCGGGCACGTCGAGGACGGGGAGACGCTGCCCGAGGCTTTGGCCCGCGAGCTGCGCGAGGAGCTCGGCATCGTCGCGGACGGCACCGGGGTTGCCCTGGCCCGGTGGGTTGCCGAGGACGCCTCCGAGGACATCACCTTCCTCAGGGTGGACGGCTGGTCCGGCGAGGTGACCAACCGGGCCCCGGAGGAGCACGACGCGCTCGGCTGGTTCACCCTCGCCGAGGCGCTGCGACTCTCCCTCCCGGACCCGCGCTACCGGACGCTGCTTCAGGACCTGCTCGACTCCTCGGACGGTGCGGCGGCCGGTCGACCAGTATCCCCGTGAGCGCGGCTGGTCACCCCAGCGTGACGTCGAGCGCCGAGAAGCCGCTGCCCGGGTAGCTCGCCAGGTCCCGTCGCCCGCCCGGGCGAAGGCGCACCGCCCCGGGGAGGTCCAGGAGGGCCGCGACGAAGAGCCCCAGCTCGAGGCGAGCCAGCGGGGCACCGGGACAGTCGTGGATGCCGCGGCCGTAGAGCAGGTTCGCGTCGGGATCGCGGTCCAGGCGGAACGCGTCCGGGTCGCCGAAGACGCGCTCGTCCCGGTTGGCAGACGCCCACAGGACGATGACCCGCTCACCCTCGGGAATCTCCCTGCCGCCGATGGTCACGGCACGCGTGGTGCGGCGCCGGTTGGCCACGAGGGGCGCATGGATCCGGAGGATCTCGTCGGTCGCCGACACGATGGCCTCGGGCCGCCTCCGCAGGTCGGCCACGACGTCGGGTCGCCGCGCCAGGAACTCGACGACGATCCCCATGCTCGCCGCGATGGTGCCGAGGTCGCCGACCGTCCAGTTGCGCACGATGGCGACGATCTCGGCGTCCCCGAGTGGCCGGCCGTCGACCGTCTCGCGGAGCAGCGCCGTCGTGACGTCGTCCGGCGCGTCCGGGCCGGCGGCTCGACGCAGCTCGAGCTGGTCCCGGATGTAGCCGTCGAACTCGAGGGCGACGTGCGACATCGCCTCGCGGTCCATCGAGCGAGTTGCTGCGTGGTTCCGGCGGGTCCACTCGCGCAACGGCCCGTGCAGCGAGTCCGGCCAACCCATGAAGGCGCAGGCCAGGGCATTGGCGAGCGGCTCGGCCATCTCGCTCATGAGCTCCACGTCGCGAGGCGGCCGGAACGCCGCAACGTGCTCCTCGATGATCCTGCGACAGGTCGGCTCGAACGCCGTGATCGCCGCGGGCCTGAAGAAGCCGTCCACGACGGCCCGGTACACCGTGTGCTGCGGCGGATCCATGCCGTTGGGAACGGCGACGTGGCTGGAGACGACATTGGAGAAGGTCTCGGGATCCTCGAGGATGCGGACGGTGTCCGCGTGGCCGAAGACGGTCCAGTTGCCCTGCGTGCCGTGGGCGACGGGGCACCGCGCCCGCATCGCGTCGTAGCTCGCGATCTGGTCGGCGAGCACCGCCGGGGACCTCGGGTCCCAGTCGATGGTTGCCGCGGACTCGTTGAGGTGCTCGACCACCGGACGATCATGCCGCACTGCCG
>NZ_JAPFQL010000008.1 GCF_028446585.1 Intrasporangium calvum | reverse complement strand
ACGTCGCACGCCGCCGGCTGATCAGGACAATGCCGCCAGCCAGGGCCGCGGTGCCGCCGATGAGCGCGTAGCGGGCCGCGTCGTTCGTCGTCCCGGTCCCGCCCCCGGCCGGGACGCCGCTCGGTGAGGAGTGCATTCCATCGACGACCTGCACCGCGAGCTCGAGGTTGTTGTCCTCGGCGCTGCCCCAGGCGTAGACGATGGTGTTCGTCCCCTCCTTGAGCTCGACGTCGGCCGGGCCGAGCGCCACGGTGTCGGTGCCGGCGAGCACGACGTCGGCGGAGATCGTTCCCGCGGGCAGGTCGGTCTTGACCTCGTCGGGGTTGCTCAGCCCTTCGAAGGCGACGTCGCCGTTGGCGCGCACGTCGACGGCGGGTGCCGCCGCAGTGTGGCGCACCGTGATGCGTGCCTGACCGGCGTCGAGCGGCGCGGTGTCGTTGACGAAGGGCGTCAGCACCGGCGTGCCGGCCTCGTCGAGGTGTGCGACCACGGTGATGTTGGCCCCTGCCGGAACGGCGACGTCGTTCGCTTCGATGACGGCGTCACCGTCGGCGCCGGCACCGGCAGCGGTGACCTTCAGGTCGTACTCGCCGGCGGGCAGCATGACCGGGTCGGTGAGGGTCCCGGGCTCGAAGTCGGTGAGCAGGGAGTCGCCGTTGGCGTAGACGTCGACGGTGGCTCCGGGGACCCCGTGGAGGATGGACACGGTGGCTTCCTCGGCAGCGTGGGCCGGCACGGCGAAGGCGGCCGGAGCGAGGGCGAGGGTGAGGACGGCGGAGGTGCGCAGGATCTTCATGGTCGGTCCTTCCGGGACGGAGGTGGGGTGCTGCGGGACGGCTCTCGGTGGCCGTCCTTGCCCCTTCTTCCGTCCGAGCCACAACCTTGGATGCACCTTGGACAAAGATTCTTCAATCTTTTTACTTCGACCGTATGCCGCTGGGCTCGCTCCCCGGCAGACCGCTCACTCGAGTGGCCCCACCGTCCACACCTGCGGCCGGTCCTGCTTGTGGATCACGGGGCCACTCGAGTGGGGGAGGGGGGTGATTGGAGGAAACGGGCCACCGCCTCGGCCGTGCGGTTGCCGGAGACGAGGGCGCCCTGGATGGAGGCCGTGTCCCGGTGGTCCCCGCAGACGAAGAGCCCGTGGCCGAGCGAGATCTCCGACCGCGGCCGGAGCGGCGGTGGCACGGCCGGTAGTGCCCCGTCGATGCGGTGGCGCACGACGACCTGCCAGCCGCTGGTGTCGCAGCCGAGGATCTCGCCCACGTGCCGTCGCACTGCATCCTCGGGGGCGTCCCCGTCGGGCCGGTCGAGCAGCGTCGTCGCCTGGACCAGATGCCGACCGGGTGGCGCGTAAGTGGGGGCCGCGTTGCTGACGACGGCCGTGTTCCACACGGGGCCAGGGCTGCCCTGGAAGTGGCCGGCGCGACGACGACCGTCGATGGCCAGCAGGGCCTCGGCCGTCGGCGCCTCGGGTGCCTCGAACCACCACGTGATGAGCCCCTTCATGGCCGGGGCGGGGATCGGCGCGAGGGCGCCGGCCGTCACCGGGTCGGTGGCGACGACGACGGCGCGGGCCCGGATGGTGCCGGACTCCGACCGCACCGACACCTCGCCGCTCCGCTCGGCCGATGCACCCCCGGCGGACCTGTCGTCCGCTCTCACCCCGAGCACGCGCTCGGCCAGCCGCACGCGATCACCGAGTGGCGCCGCGAGCTGTCGCGGCAGGGCGCTCATGCCGTCGGCGGGCAGGCCCGGGCGGCCGAGCGCGAACATCCGGATGAGCAGCTTGGTGAAGTTCGCCGACGACAGGCCGTGGCTGTCCGCGAGGACGCCGGCCATGAAGGGCTCGAGCACCGCCCGGCGGATCGGGCCGCGAGCGCCCGCCGCGTCGAGGGAGGTGTTGAGGTCGGTGTCGGTGCTGCGCATGACTCCTCGCGGATCGACGAGCACGCGGGCCGCCCATCGGGCGAGGGCGGCGAGCTCGAGTGGTCGGAGCAGCCCGCTACGCAGCGTCGCCGTCAGCAGGCCGGGCTCGCGGGCTGGGTCGGCCAGCGTCGCGAGACGGTCCTCGGTGCGCACGAGCACTCCGGCGCGAAACGGCTGCTGGTCCAGGGCAGCGAGGTCGACCCAGTCCCGCACGGCCGGGTAGGCGGGGTTGAGGACCTGGAAGCCGCGGTCGCACCGGAAGCCGTCAACGAGGTCCGTCCGGACCCTGCCGCCGACCTCGTCGGCAGCCTCGAGGACGAGGACCTCCTGACCCAGTTCGCGCAGGCGGCCCGCACATCGGAGGCCAGCCAGGCCGGCGCCGACGATCACGACATCGGTGTCCATGGTGCTCACGAGTTCATCCTGCCTCTCGGCGGCGACGAGCAAGCGCTGACGCGGCAAGGACCACGGCGGCACCGACCGCCGCGCCGAGGCCGGTGAGCGCAGATCGCGGCTCGCCGACGAGGCGGCCGACGCTGATCCACGCGAGGCCCCACGCCAGCGCGGCCGCGACCGGCCAGCGTCCTCCGAGGCGCCCCGCCAGCCAGACTCCCGCCGCGGTGACGAGGACGAGCGCCCCGACCGCGACCACCGGGTTCGTGCGGACGCCCAGCTCCGTGCCGGAGGCAAGCAGTGCAGCGGCGACGTTCGCCGCGGTGGCGACGGTGACCCAGCCGAGGTAGAGCCCGAAGGTCACGTCGACGACGAGGCGTTCCACCCAGCCCCTGGCCGGGTGCCGACCCAGGCGGGAGACGAGGACGAAGAGCACGCCCCACAGCACGACGATCACGACGACGCTGGCCCAGATCCAGTCCTGCTGGGTGACGAGCAGCCAGGTCGCATTGAGGACCATCGACGCTGCGGCCAGCCACCCGGTCGCGCGCGTCCGGTCACGCGCGGTGTTCCTCGGCCCGAGCTGCCAGACGGTGTAGGCGAGCAGGCCCACATAGATCGGCGTCCAGATGGAGAAGGCCGGTCCCGCGGGGGCGATGAGGGTGGCCTCGTCGGACAGGGCTCCACCGGCCGAGTCCTCGACGCGCTGCCCGATCACCCCGGTCCCGACGAGCGTGCCGAGGATGCAGAACACCTCCGCGGCCAGCACCGCGAGGCGCCGCACCTGGTCGACGGGGGTCAGGTCGAGGCTCGTGGTCCGAGACGAGCCTCGGGCCGATGCGGGGACGGATTGCGACGCCATGCCTTGGCCCTACCCCGCGAGCCACGGTCACACTCCGGCCGACCGCGGCTGGCCCCCTCATCGGTCTCATCGGCCTGTTCCCCTCGCTCTTGGCGCGGGAGGGGACGATGCTGGAGGGGACAGGCGCGGGGGCGCGGACGCGTCCCCGAGGGAGGAGGCCCCCATGGCCGAGTTCAGGGACCGGGCCGACGCCGGCGCCCAGCTGGCGGAGCGGCTCGAGCAGCTGCGTGGCACGGACGCCGTCGTGCTCGGCCTGCCCCGCGGCGGCGTCCCGGTTGCCGCCGTCGTTGCCGAGGCGCTGGACCTGCCGCTCGACGTCATCGTCGTGCGGAAGCTCGGTGTCCCGTCCCAACCCGAGCTGGCGATGGGGGCGATCGGTGAGGACGGCGTGCGCTTCCTCAACTCGGCGTTGGTCGAGCGAGTCGGCGTGAGTCCGTCGGACGTCGAGGCCGTCGAGCATCGGGAGCGTGCAGTTCTCGAGGCCAGAGTGGCCCGGTTCCGGCAGGGCCGGCCGCGACTCGCCCTGACGGGCAAGATCGCCGTCATCGTCGACGACGGCATCGCGACGGGTGCCACCGCTCGGGTCGCGTGCCGGTTCGCCCGCCATCTGGGGGCGGTCCGCGTCGTCCTCGCCGTTCCCGTCGCGGCCGCGGAGTCGGTCCGCCAGCTGATGGCGGGGAGCGAGGCGGACGAGGTCGTCCACGTCGCCGCGCCGGAGTCGTTCTACGCGGTCGGCGCGCACTATCGGGACTTCCGGCCGACGACCGACGACGAGGTGGCCGACCACCTCGAGCGGGCCCGGCGGCGGGCGGCGACGAAGACGGCTGGGCCGGAACGGCCGCTGGGTTCGGTCGCTGACACCGACGAGGACGTCGTCATCCAGACCGGGGCGGTGTCCGTGGGGGGCCATCTGACCATGCCGGCAGGGGCTGCCGCGGTCGTCGTCTTCGCCCACGGCAGCGGCAGCAGCCGCCACAGTCCGCGCAACCGGTATGTCGCCCGGGTCCTGCAGGAGGCCGGGCTCGGGACCCTGTTGATGGACCTGCTCACCTCCGAGGAGGAGGCCGACCGCGCCAACGTCTTCGACATCGAGCTGCTCGCCGGGCGTCTCGAGGCGGCGACGCATTGGCTCACCCAGCGGCCGGACACGGCGGCGGCACGGATCGGCTACTTCGGGGCGAGTACCGGCGCCGGTGCGGCACTGTGGGCCGCCGGCGGCCCGGACTCGCCGGTGGCCGCGGTCGTCTCCAGGGGTGGCCGCCCGGACCTGGCCGCGGCGCACCTCCAGCAGGTCCGCGCCCCGACGCTGCTCATCGTCGGCGGGCGTGACGACGTCGTCATCGACCTCAACCGTCAGGCGCAGGCCCGGCTGACCGGGTGTGAGAGCCGCCTTGTCCTCATCGAGGGGGCGACGCATCTCTTCGAGGAGCCGGGGACGCTGGCCGAGGCGGCCGGCCACGCGAGGGACTGGTTCGTGCGCCACCTCGCTGGCGGGTTGCCGGTCGCCGACCGCGCCGCAGGTCTGCCCGAGGAGTGAACGGGTCGGAGCAGCCTCGCGCCGACGCGTAGCCTTGGTCCATGCGAGTTGGTGTCTTCGGTGCAACGGGTCAGGTCGGTGGCGTCATGCGCGCTCTCCTCGAGGAGCGCGACTTCCCGGTCGATGAGGTGCGGTTCTTCGCGTCGGCCCGGTCGGCCGGCACGACGCTGCCGTTCAAGGGCCAGGACGTCACCGTCGAGGACTCCGCGACGGCCGACTTCTCCGGCATCGACATCGCGCTCTTCTCCAACGGCGGCGCGGCGTCGCGCGAGCTCGCCCCCAAGGTCGCGGCCGCGGGTGCAACGGTCATCGACAACTCGAGCGCGTGGCGCAAGGACCCCGAGGTGCCCCTCGTCGTCTCCGAGGTCAACGCCGATGACCTGAGCGACATCCCCAAGGGCATCGTCGCCAACCCGAACTGCACGACGATGGCCGCGATGCCGGTCCTCAAGCCGCTCCACGAGAAGGCCGGCCTCGTCCGGTTGCACGTGTCGAGCTACCAGGCGGTGAGCGGTTCGGGCGGCAAGGGCGTGCAGGAGCTCGACCGGCAGCTGCGCGGCACCTACGACGCGGGCGACCCGACCGGCCTGGCCCTCGACGGGCGCTCGGTCGAGGTCCCGGAGGCCCAGATCTATGCCGTCCCCGTCGGCTTCAATGTCGTGCCGCTCGCGGGCTCGCTCGTCGACGACGGCTCGCTCGAGACGGACGAGGAGCAGAAGCTGCGCAACGAGTCGCGCAAGATCCTGCACATCCCCGACCTGCGGGTGAGCGGGACGTGCGTGCGCGTGCCGGTCTTCACCGGGCACAGCCTCGCGATCCACGCGGAGTTCGAGCGCGACATCACGCCCGATGAGGCCCTCGACCTGCTCAAGAACGCCCCCGGCGTCATCGTCACCGACGTGCCCAACCCGCTCGAGGCGGCGGGCCGCGACGAGGTCTTCGTCGGTCGGGTGCGCGCGGACCAGGCGGCTCCCGAGGGCAAGGGGCTCGTGCTCTTCGTCGTCGGCGACAACCTGCGCAAGGGCGCGGCCCTCAACGCCGTGCAGATCGCCGAGGAGCTGCTCGCCCGCCGCTGACTTCCGCAACACGCCCGGAAGCTGCCCTTCGTACCCTGTAGTTACAGGGGGAGTTGCGAGGCGCCGGGCGTGTTGCCGTATGCCGCTGGGCTGGCTTTCGCGTGCGCCTGACCAGCCTGCGTGGCCCGTGGCGCCGCCCGGGTCTGCGGGCCAAGGCGCCGGCGACAACTGCGCTCATCTGGCAGCGGTGCTCCGGCCGGGCAGAAGTGCGTGCTGTAACGCGCACCCCTCGCCCTCACGCGCACCCCAACCACAACTGCGCGCTTCTCGACGGACGCGCCGCAGCCGGGAACCAGCAACCGCCGACCACCCGCAACACGCCCGGAACCTGCCCTCCGCACCCTGTAGTTACAGGGGGAGCTGCGAGGCGCCGGGCGTGTTGCGGGGGAGGTCAGTGGTTGAGGTCGCGGGGCACCCGGAGCTGTAGCGCCATCGCCTCGAGCGCGAGGAGGGGCGGCACGTTGGCGTTGATCCGGTCGCGTGCCTCGGTGATCGCGTCGAGACAGCCGAGCAGCTGCTCGGCGGAGAACACCGCCGACAGGCCGCGCACCTTGTCCATGGCGTCGGGGTTGATGAGGTCGACGGTCGAGCCGAGCCGCAGCACGAGCGCGTCGCGGTAGACCGACATCAGGTCGACGAGCGAGCGGTCGACCATGTCGCGGGCGTGCCGGGTGGCGCGGGTCTTCTGCTCCTTCTCCAGCGCGGCCAGCTGCGACCGGATGTGCGGCGGCTGGGTGCGGGCCGTCGGGTCCGCACCGAGCGTCTCGAGCAGCCGGGACCGCTCGGCGGCGTCGCGCTCGGCCGTGCTCGCGGTGGACTCCTCGTCGGCGATCTGGGCGAGGTCGGCGGCTGCGTCGATGGCGTCGCCGACGCCGACGATCCTCGTCGCCATGGCGATGACGTCGCGCCGGCGGATCCGGGCGCCCTCGTCGCGGGCCAGCCTCCGGGCGAGGCCGATGTGGGACTGGGCCGCCCGGGCGGCGTGGAGCGCCATCGGGCCGTCGACGCCGTCGCGACGCTCGAGCAGCTCGGCGACCGCCTGCACCGGCGGGGTGCGCAGCCGGATGTGCCGGGAGCGGGAGCGGATCGTGATGATGACGTCCTCGAGGCTGGGCGCACACAGCATCCAGACCGTGCGGGGCGTCGGCTCCTCGAGGGCCTTGAGCAGGGCGTCGGCGGCGCGCTCGGTGAGACGGTCGGCGTCCTCGATGATGATGACGCGCCAGCGACCGACTGACGGCCGCAGCGCGGACTCCTGCACGAGGTCGCGGGTGTCGCGGACCTGGATCGACAGGCCCTCGGTCGCGACGACCTTGACGTCGGCGTGCGACCCGTCGAGGGCGGTGCGGCACTCGCGGCACTCCCCACAGCCGCCCTGCGGGCACTGCAGCGCAGCGGCGAAGGCCCGGGCGGCGGTGGAGCGACCCGATCCGGGCGGGCCGGTGAAGAGCCACGCGTGCGTCATCGCGCCCTCGGTGCGCACCGCGTGGGAGAGCACCTCGACGGTCGGCTCCTGGCCGACGAGGTCGCGCCAGACCGTCATGCCCGCACCTCCAGGACGTCCTCGAGCCAGGCGAGCACCCTTCGATGGATCTCCTCGGCAGGAAGCCCCGCGTCGAGGACGAGGTAGCGCTCCGGCTCCAGGGCCGCCAGGTCGAGGAAGCCCTGCCGGACCGCGGCGTGGAAGTCGTCGGCCTCCGACTCCAGCCGGTCGTGGACGTCGCCGCGCCGAGCTCGTCCGATCTCGGGGCTGACGTCGAGCAGGACAGTGAGGTCCGGCAGCACCCCGCCGACGGCCCAGTGCTGGAGCTGGCGGATCTCGCCCGCCCCGAGGTCCCGCCCGGCGCCCTGATAGGCGATCGAGCTGTCGGTGTAGCGGTCCGTGATGACGACCCGGCCCGCGGCCAGCGCCGGCCGGATCAGCTCCTCGACGTGGTGTGCCTTGTCGGCGGCGAAGAGCAGCGCCTCCGCTCGCGGGGACACGTGGTCGCCGTGCAGGACCAGCTCGCGGATCCGGGCCCCGAGCGGGGTGCCGCCGGGCTGCCGGGTCACGACGACGTCCCGCCCAGCACGCTCGAGCGCCGACAGGAGCAGCTGCACCTGGGTTGACTTGCCGGCGCCGTCGCCACCCTCGAAGCACACGAAGAGGCCCTGCCGGCGCACCTCCGGCGCAGGGGGCTGCGGCGGCGCGGCGGGGGTCTCGGTCACGGAGCCGAGCCTATGCGACGTGGCGGACAGCAGGCGGCCGGCCACAACAGGAGCACGGCGACGAAAGGGGCACAGGGCGAGCCCGTCCCATGAAGCGAGCCCAGCGGCATACGGACAGGCGTGTCCCAGCCGGGCAGGTTACGGTTTCCGGCATGACGTCTCGCCCCGCCGCCACTTCTCGTGCCCGACGGACGGCCCTGCGCCTCAGCGCTGCCGCAGCCGCCCTCGCGACCGTGGCAGCGTGCACGACGCCCGAGCCGGCGGGTGTCCCGGTGACGGGCCCGGCCAACGCCGCGACCTCCGCCCCCGAGCCCGCGCTCGCGGCCTACTACGACCAGAAGCTCGACTGGAAGCCCTGCGCCGAGTTCCAGTGCGCGGACCTGACGGTGCCGATCGACTACGCGAAGCCGAGCGGCGGCGACATCGAGATCAAGGTCCTCAAGGTCCCGGCCCGCAACCAGGGCAAGCGCCTCGGCTCGCTCGTCGTCAACCCCGGCGGGCCCGGCGCCTCGGGCGTCGACTACGCCACGGCCGCCGACCAGATCGTCGGGCCGTCGGTGCGCTCCACCTTCGACGTCGTCGGCTTCGACCCGCGCGGCGTCGGACAGTCGGCGCCGATCGACTGCCTCGACGACAAGGACCTCGACGAGTTCCTCGGCACCGACCCCACGCCCGACAACCCGGCTGAGCAGCGCGGACTGCTCGAGGCAGCGACCGGCATGGCCGAGGGTTGCGAGCGCAACAACCCCGAGCTCGTCGCCCACGTCGGGACGGCCGACGCGGCCAGGGACATGGACGTCCTGCGGGCCGCCCTCGGCGACGACCACCTCAACTACCTCGGCAAGTCCTACGGCACCTTCCTCGGTTCGACCTACGCCGACCTGTTCCCCGGACGCGTCGGCCGGTTCGTCCTCGACGGCGTCGTCCCGCCCGACCTGACGAGCGCGCAGCTCGCCGAGGGCCAGGCGCGGGGCTTCGAGCTGGCCACCCGGGCCTACGTGGAGGACTGTGTCAGCGAGGGCGACTGCCCGCTCGGCGGCTCCGTCGACGCCGGCATGGAGTGGATCCGCGGCTTCCTCGCCGACCTCGACCAGAACCCCCTCCCCACCGGGGACCCGGCGGTGCCGGAGCTGACGGAGGCGTGGGGGTCGCTCGGGCTGGCCGTCGCGATGTACGACCAGGGCGCCTGGGGCATCCTCACCGACGC
This sequence comes from Intrasporangium calvum, assembly GCF_028446585.1. GTDB lineage: Bacteria > Actinomycetota > Actinomycetes > Actinomycetales > Dermatophilaceae > Intrasporangium > Intrasporangium calvum_A. Next base: position 43,974 of record NZ_JAPFQL010000008.1, on the reverse strand, counting down.
CATCCGCGAGGCCGAGTCCGGCAGCGGTGCCTCGCTCATGGCGCTCGCCAACAGCTATGCGGACCGGGCGCCCGGCGGGGGCTACTCCGGCAACATGATGGAGGCGATCTTCGCCGTCAACTGCCTCGACCGGCCCGACAGCCCCGACCTCGCGACCTACGAGGGCTACGAGAAGGACTTCGCGGAGGTCGCGCCGACGTGGGGCCCGTTCCTCGCCTGGGGGTCGCTGGCCTGCGGTGTCTGGCCGGTCAAGGGCGACAACCCGCCGCACCGGATCACCGCGGAGGGGAGCAACCCCATCGTCGTCGTCGGGACGACCCGCGACCCGGCGACGATCTACGAGTGGTCCAAGCAGCTGCGCGACCAGCTCGCCAACGCCGTCCTCGTCTCGCTCGACGGTGACGGCCACACCGCCTACACGCGGGGCAGCCAGTGCATCGACGACGCCCTCGACGCCTACTTCGTCAAGGGCACCGTCCCGCAGGACGGGCTGACGTGCTGAACGACGAGCCGCGTCGACCCGAGGACCTCCCCGAGGCGGAGGACACCACGATGCCGTATGCCGCTGGGCTCGGTCCCGCGGATCCACCTCCTCCCCGGGCGGCTGGGTCACGTCGTGCTCGGCGGGCCCGATCCGTGGTCGCCGCGGTGGTCGCGCTGGCCCTGGTGACGGCCGTCGGGCTCCTCTCCTGGGGTGCCCTGCGGCCGGTTCCGCCCGTGGCCGGTCCGGTCGCCACGCCGGCGGTGAGCAACACACCCAGCTCCGGGCCGAGCGCCACGTCCGCGCCGGTCGGGGGCCACCCGGAGGATCTCGCCACCTTCTACACGCAGCAGGTCGACTGGCAGGAGTGCCAGGGCAGCCCGGCCCACCAGTGCGCCAGCATCGAGGTGCCCGTCGACTACGCCGACCCGGACGGGGACACCTTCGAGCTCGCCCTGCGCAAGGTGCCGGCGCTGAAAGCGGAGCAGAAGGTCGGCACGCTCATCATCAACCCGGGCGGCCCGGGCGGGTCCGGCCTGGAGTACGCCCAGTTCTCCAGCTTCGTCTTCAGCAAGCGGCTGCGCGAGTCCTACGACATCGTCGGCTTTGACCCTCGCGGGATCGGGGCGTCCGACCCGGTCGCGTGCTTGTCCGATGAGGACATGGATCTCCTCTTCGAGAACGACCCGACGCCGGACGACGAGGCGGAGCGGGACCAGCTCATCCGCGACACCGACGACATCACCGAGCGGTGTGCCCGCGAGGGCGGCGACCGGGCGCTGCACATGAGCACCACCGAGGTGGCCCGGGACATGGACGTCATGCGGGCCCTCGTCGGCGACGAGCGGCTCAACTACTTCGGGGTGTCCTACGGCACTGTTCTGGGGGCCCTCTACGCAGACCTCTTCCCCGACCGGGTCGGCCGCTTCGTCCTCGACTCGGCCGTCTCCCCGAACCAGACGGACGAGCAGAAGCTCGGCTATGACATCGAGGGCTTCGAGGCTTCGATCGATGCGTTCATCGAGTGGTGCGTCGCCCGCGACGACTGCGCCCTCGGGACCGAGGAGGCCGGGGCCCGGGACCGGATCGCCGATCTGCTCGACGACGTCGAGCGGCAACCGCTCGAGACGTCCCGTGGGGACATCGACTCGATCGGCGAGGGCTGGCTCGGCTTCGCCATCTTCATGTGCCTCTACTCGGAGCAGTCGTGGCCGATCCTCAACAAGGGGCTGGCCGAGGCGTTCGAGGGGCAGGGCGACGTGCTGCTCGCCTACGCGATGAACGTCGTCGGCCGGAGCGCCTCGGGCGACTACGACGACTCCTCCTACCTGCACGCGATGATCCCGGTCCGGTGTGCCGACTGGCCGCGCAGCGACAGCGCCTCCCTGTCGAGGGCCCAGCGGGCGGCCCGAGCGGAGCACCCCTTGTGGTCGCGCCTCGCCGGCGAGCTCTACGACATGTGCGCGGCGTGGCCGGGTGAGCCGCGACAACCCTCCGGTGACACCCTCGCCGAGGGCGCCGCGCCGGTCCTGGTCATCGGCAACCTCCGCGACCCGGCCACCCCGATCGGGGGCACCAAGCAGCTCGCCGCGGACCTCGCCTCGGCGGTCCTCGTCACGAGCGACAGCGACGGGCACGGCACCTACTACGCCGGTAACTCGTGCGTGGATGCCATCGTCGACAGCTACCTCATCAAGGGGACTGTGCCGTCCTCCGACCGGGCATGCTGACCGTCCTGCGCCGTGGCGCGGTGGCCGCCGGGGTGCTCGCCGTCCTCATCGCGTTCGCGACGATGGGGCCCGCCGACGAGGCAGGGACCGTGGGCGCGAAGCCGGCCCAGCGGCATACGACATCACCGGGCGTCCGGCCGACGTCCACGGCGGTGGCGTCCGCGACGGGCACGAACGGGTCGGACGGCGAGATCCGTTTCACGGCGACGCCGGAGCCCAACCCGGCCGCCCTCGAGCGCTTCTATGCCCAGCGCGTCGCGTGGAAGCGCTGCACCGACGACCGCCAGTTCGACTGCGCCCGGGTCACCGTGCCCCTGGACCACGCCGACCCGGCCGGCGAGACGATCGCTCTTGCGCTGCGGCGGCTCCCGTCGACCTCGGACCGGCCGCGGGGCACCCTCTTCGTCAACCCCGGCGGCCCCGGGGGCTCCGGCACCGACTTCGTGCGCGAGCCTGACCTCTTCGGTGACGACCTGCTCGCCGCGTGGGACCTCGTCGGCTTCGACCCGCGGGGCATCGGGGACTCGACCCCCGTCGAGTGCCTCACCGACGAGGAGCTCGACGCGATGTACGCCGCCGACCCGACGCCGCAGTCGGCCCAGGGCCGCCAACTGCTCGAGGAGGCGGCGGCCGAGCGTGCGGAGGGCTGCCTGCGCCGCGGCGGTGCGCTCGCGGCCCGCATGGGCACCGAGGCGGTCGTGGCCGACCTCGACATCCTGCGCGAGGCCGTCGGCGACGAGCGGCTCAACTACTACGGCGTCAGCTACGGCACCCTCATCGGCGCCATCTACGCCGACCACTTCACCTCCCGGGTCGGGCTCATGGTGCTCGACTCGGCCGTCTCCCCGGACGCGCTGGACAGCTCCACCGTCACCCAGCGCGACGTGGACGCCAACGCCCGCCACTGGGGTGCGGAGTTCGACGCGCTCTTCGCCGACTTCGTCGAGGAGTGCGGCAAGCGCTGCGTCCTGGGCGACACACCGGAGGAGGCCGAGGCTGCGATCATCGGTCTGCTCGACGCTCTCGAGTCCGTGCCACTGCCGACCGACTTCGAGTCGTTGCCCCAGGTGACCGAGGGCTGGGCCGTCACCGCGATCGGGGAGGGGCTGCTCGACCCGACTTCGTGGCCCTACCTCGTCGACGCGCTGGAGGCTGCCATCGATGACGGCGACGGCACCGAGCTCGCGTGGTTCGCCATGGTCGCTGTCGGACGCGACGTCGACGGGTCGTATCCCGGGTCCACCTACGGCAAGAGCCACCTGCCCGTGACCTGTGCCGACTGGCCCGTCCGCACCTGGGCCGAGCTGACGCCCAGTAGCGCGATCTTCGAGGAGCATCCGCTCTTCGCCCGGATCCAGGCGCCGCTGCCCTCGGAGTGTGCGGGTTGGAAGGGGCAGCTGCGCACCAACCTGCTGGTCGGTGCCGAACCCGCCACCCCGATCCTCGTCATCGGCAACAAGCACGACCCCGTGACGCCGATCGAGGACACCGAGTACCTCGCCGAGATGCTGGTCGGCTCGCGGCTCGTCACGGTCGACGCCACGGGGCACGGTGCCTACGCGATGGGCAACGCCTGCGTCAACGAGGTCGTGGAGGACTACCTGGCCCGCAGCCTCGCGCCCCGGGACGGCACGGAGTGCCCGGCTACGTGACCTCGGTCTGATGCCACATCGGCAACCCCGGAGGTCCCGATGTGGCATCAACTCGGCGTCGCTCCACGAGGGGTACGGACGATTTCTCACGCGGCCGGGGCCATGCGTATACTCATCAACCGTGCCTCGGCACATGCCGCCTTAGCTCAGTCGGCCAGAGCGATTCACTCGTAATGAATAGGTCATCGGTTCGATTCCGATAGGCGGCTCCAGTGGTGACAGCGACGCCCTCGACTCCGGTCGGGGGCGTTTCGCGTTGCGGCCGATCCAGCGATCAAGGGCTCAGTTCGGTGACTCGGCCTGCTCTGCGCGTCACCGTGGGCGGCTCAGGTCAGGCCGGTGCGCCCGCGCTGCGCGAGCGTCATCGGCGCGGGACCTTTGGACCTGGCGGGTAGCTGACCCCTCGGTCAGTATCGTGCTGTCTGAAAGGAGCGGTGATGGCTTCAACACGAGACGCGGGAGCTGGCCGACCAGATCTTCAGGACCCGGACCGGGCTGCTGGCCGGCGCGCTGACCTGATCGGGCTGGTGGCTCTCGTGCTGGGCTTCGCGGCCGTGGCCGCCCTCATCTGGTTGTGGGCCCTCACACTCCCGAACGTCAACCCGCCCAACTGGGTCCGCATCCTCGGGGTCCTCTGGCTGCCCGTCGGCGTCGTGGGTGCGGGATGGGCGGGCCTGCTGGGTCTGCGCGGTCCCGGTCGCCGGTGGTCGGTCGTCGGGCTCTCCCTGGCGGGGCTGGCTGTCGTTGGGTTCGTCACCCTCATCGCGACCGCGAGCTACTGACCACGCCCGCCGCGAGACGGCCGTAAGGGGTTGGGACGAATCTTGACGTCGCCTTAACGCATCCTGAGCAGGGTCATCCCGGGTGCCGGATACGGTTTTGGCATGGCCTCGATGGAGGCGCCCGTCGGCGCATGGTCCCGGGTGGCGCAGGCACTGAGCCACCCGATCCGTGTTGTCGTCGCATCGTTCCTCGCTGCCATCCTCGGCGGCACGGCGCTGCTGATGATCCCGCTGGCCGCGGCGAGCGGCGAAAGCACCGACCCTGTGACGGCCCTCTTCACGGCCACCTCGGCGGTGTGCGTCACCGGGCTCGTGCTCGTGGACACGGGCACCTACTGGTCCGGCTTCGGGCAGGGCGTCATCCTCGTGCTCATCCAGATGGGCGGGCTCGGCATCATGACGCTGGCCTCGGTGCTCGCGGTCCTCATCGGTCGCCGCATCGGCGTCCGGGCCAGTCTCCTGTCCGGCGCGGAGGCCAGGCGTGGCAGCGGTGTGGCGATGAACGCCCGTGAGGTCGTCGTCGGCGTGGTCCGCACGAGCCTGCTCTTTGAGGCTGCCGTCGCCCTGATCCTCATCGTGCGGTTCCTGATCACCTACGACGAGGCCCCCGGCCGAGCGCTCTACCTCGGTGTCTTCCACGCCGTGTCCGCCTTCAACAACGCCGGCTTCGGGCTCTACGCCGACAGCCTCGAGCGGTTCGCTCTGGACCCCGTCATCTCGCTCACCATCGCGGGGGCGATCATCTGCGGCGGCCTCGGGTTCCCCGTGCTCTGGGAGCTGCGGCGCCTCTGGCGCCGCCCGCGTGAATGGTCCCTCCACACCAGGATGACCGTGGCGGCCACTGCGGCGCTCCTCGGAGTCAGCACGGTCGTCATCACCTTCGCCGAGTGGGGCAACGACGCGACGATGGGCACCTTCTCGGGGCCCGGCAAGCTCCTGGCCGGCTTCTTCCACGCGGTCAACACGCGAACCGCTGGCTTCAACAGCGTGCCGATCGGCGAGATGCGCTCGGAGAGCCTCCTCGCCAGCGATGTCTTCATGTTCATCGGGGCCGGCAGCGCCGGCACGGCGGGCGGCATCAAGGTGACGACGTTCGTGCTGATGGGCTACATCATGTGGGCCGAGCTGCGGGGTGAGCGCCAGGTGATCGCCTCCCGGCGGACCGTCCCGGCGGACGTGCAGCGCCAGGCACTCACGGTCGCCTTCTTCGGTGTCACCGCCATCGCCGTCTCCACGTGGCTGCTCCTGTCGACGTCTGCGTTCTCCCTCGATGTCGTGCTCTTCGAGGTCGTGTCGGCCTTCGGCACTGTCGGTCTCTCCACGGGGATCACCGCGAGCCTGCCCACCCACGGTCAGCTGCTGCTCACCGTCCTGATGTTCGTCGGCCGCCTCGGCCCCCTCACCGTGGGGGCGTCGCTCGCGCTGCGGACCAGGCCACGCCGCTTCGAGTTCCCGGAGGAGAGGACCATTGTCGGCTGAGAGACCTCGCGTCGTCGTGATCGGCCTGGGCCGGATGGGCGGCTCGCTCGCTGCGGCCCTCGCGGCGAGGGAGGTCGACGTGCTCGCCATCGACCGGCGGCCCGACGTCGTCCAGACCTTCTCCGAGACGCTGCCCAACGTCGTCGTCGCCGACGCCACGGACCCGGAGGCGCTGAGCCAGCTCGAGCTGGACGGCTACGAGCGGGCCGTCGTCGCCATCGGCGAGGCGCTCGAGGCGAGCGTGCTCGCGACGTCCATCCTCGCGGACCTGGGTGTCCAGGAGATCTGGGCCAAGGCATCATCCGAGCAGCACGCCCGCATCCTCAAGCGGATGGGCGCCCAGCACGTCATCCTCCCCGAGCACGAGGCGGGCGCCCGGCTGGCGCATCTCGTCACGGGTCACATGCTCGACTTCCTGTCGGTCGACGAGGACTTCGCCTTCATCAAGACGAGAGTCCCCAAGACCCTCGCCGGCCACGTGCTCGGAGAGGCGGGCGTGCGGTCGCGCTACGGGGTCACCGTCGTGGCCATCAAGCACGCCGGCGGCCAGTTCAGCTATGCCACCGCCGAGACGCGGCTCGGGCCGGACGACGTCATCGTCGTCTCCGGCGCATCGAGGGACGTGACGCGCTTCGCCGACCTCACCTGAGGGCTGGACGCTGCAGGGTCGGCGAAAGAGACCGAGACTGGTTGGTCACAGCGGTTGATGCCCTCGCCAAGCCCATGCAGACTGAGGCGTGGCGACGCGCCCACTCGGACCTCGAGGTGCGAGGTCCACGACCTCAGGAGGATCGACGTGTCTGAACGCGGCAGCGAGAGCGAGAACCCGGTCATCGAGGCCCCCACCCCGACGCCCCACCGGCCCCGCACCAACCAGGACTGGTGGCCCAACCAGCTCAACCTCCAGGTCCTCCACCAGCACACTCCGGTGTCCAACCCGATGGGAGCGGGCTACCACTACAGCGAGGCCTTCCAGGGCCTCGACGTCGAGGCCCTGAAGCGCGACGTCTACGAGGTGATGACGACCTCGCAGGACTGGTGGCCGGCCGACTACGGCCACTACGGACCGCTCTTCATCCGGATGAGCTGGCACGCAGCCGGGACCTACCGCATCGAGGACGGCCGGGGCGGGGCAGGCGACGGCTCGCAGCGCTTCGCCCCGCTCAACAGCTGGCCCGACAACGCCAACCTCGACAAGGCCCGGCGCATCCTCTGGCCCGTCAAGAAGAAGTACGGCGCAGCCCTGTCGTGGGCCGACCTGCTCGTCTTCGCCGGCAACTGCGCGCTCGAGTCGATGGGTTTCGAGACGTTCGGCTTCGGCTTCGGCCGGGAGGACATCTGGGAGCCGGAGGAGATCTTCTGGGGGCCGGAGGACACCTGGCTCGGCGACGAGCGCTACAGCGGCGACCGGCAGCTGACCGGCCCCTTCGGCGCGGTGCAGATGGGTCTCATCTACGTCAACCCCGAAGGACCCAACGGCAACCCCGACCCGCTCGCCTCCGCCCGGGACATCCGCGAGACCTTCCGCCGGATGGCGATGAACGACGAGGAGACCGTCGCCCTCATCGCCGGCGGGCACACCTTCGGCAAGACCCACGGGGCCGCGCCGGCCGACGACAACGTCGGCCCCGAGCCGGAAGGCGCGCCGATCGAGGACCTCGGCCTCGGCTGGAAGAACCGCCACGGCATCGGCAGGGGTGCTGACACGATCACGTCCGGGCTCGAGGTCACGTGGACCTACCACCCGACGCGCTGGGACAACGAGTTCTTCCACATCCTCTTCGCCTACGAGTGGGAGCTGATGGAGTCCCCGGCCGGCGCCCACCAGTGGCGGCCCAAGAACGGCGCCGGTTCCGACATGGTCCCTCCCGCCATCGAGGGACAGTCCCGCCGTGAGCCGCGAATGCTCACCTCGGACCTCGCGCTGCGCGTCGACCCGGACTACGAGAAGATCTCCCGCCGCTTCCTCGAGGACCCCGAGGAGTTCCGGCTCGCCTTCGCCAAGGCCTGGTACAAGCTGCTGCACCGCGACATGGGCCCGGTGACCCGCTACCTCGGCCCCTGGGTGCCCGAGCCGCAGCTGTGGCAGGACCCGGTGCCGTCGGTCGACCACGAGCTCGTCTCGGCCGACGACGTCGCCGGCCTCAAGACCACGCTGCTCGAGAGTGGGCTGACCACCCAGCAGCTCGTGCTGACGGCCTGGGCCGCCGCCGCGAGCTTCCGGGACACCGACAAGCGTGGCGGGGCCAACGGCGCCCGGATCCGTCTCGAGCCGCAGCGCAGCTGGGAGGTCAACCAGCTGGGCGGGCTGGACACGGTCCTGCCGGCCCTCGAGCGCATCCAGGCCGAGTTCAACGACGCCCAGTCGAGCGGCAAACGCATCTCGCTCGCGGACCTCATCGTCCTCGGTGGCTGCGCTGCAGTGGAGCGGGCTGCCCGCGACGCGGGCCATGACGTCACGGTCCCGTTCGCCCCGGGTCGCACGGACGCCTCGCAGGAGCAGACCGACGTCGAGTCGTTCGCCGTCCTCGAGCCGAAGGCGGACGGCTTCCGCAGCTACCTGCGCGCCGGCGAGAAGCTCCCACCGGAGACGCTCCTGCTCGACCGGGCCAACCTCCTGCGCCTCACTGCCCCCGAGATGACGGTGCTCATCGGGGGCATGCGCGCACTCGGGGCCAACGTCGGCGGCACCTCCCACGGTGTCTTCACCGACCGGCCGGGAATGCTGACCAACGACTTCTTCGTCAACCTGCTCGACATGGGCACCGAGTGGCACACGTCCCAGTCCGCCGAGAGCGTCTACGAGGGGCGCGACCGGGCCACCGGCGAGACCCGGTGGACGGCGACGGCCGTCGACCTCGTGTTCGGATCCCACTCGCAGCTGCGGGGATACGCCGAGGTCTACGCGGCCGACGATGCGAGCGAGAACTTCGTCCGCGACTTCGTGGCGGCGTGGGACAAGGTGATGAACCTCGATCGTTTCGATCTGTCCTGACACGAAATCGTCCTGAGGTCAAGACCTTCCCACCCGACGTCTCGCCCCCTAGTCTGTGCGCAGCCCGGCGCCTGTCGGGCCAGTAGGCAATTCACCGTCGCGGTGCCCGGCGTGATCCGCCGGGCTCCGCGATGTTCACAGATAGGGAGTCGGCATGCAGCGTCGCATGCGCAAGATCGGTGTCGGGGCAACCCTGGCGGTCGCGGGGGTCGTGGCCGCCAGTGCGCTGGCACCGTCGGCCAACGCGGCCGGAAAGCCGTCGGACGACGGCGCCTTCGCCATCAGCAAGGGATTCAGGAAGGCGGTCACCCTCCAGGGCATCAAGGAGCACCTCGTGGCCCTGGACGAGATTGCCGGCGACGGCAACCGGATCGCGGGTTCCGAGAACTACAACAAGTCCGTCGCGTACGTGCAGGAACGCCTCGAGGCGGTCGGGTACGACGTCGACGTGCAGCCCTTCGAGTTCCTCTACAACGCGGACGTCACGTTGCCCGAGCTCGAGCGGGTGTCGCCGTCGCCGATGGTCTTCTCCGAGGGCAGCGAGTTCGCCTCGATGACCTACAGCGGCAATGGCGATGTCACGGCCGCTGTCACGGTCGTCGGCGTGGGCGATGCGTCGCCCGGGTGCGAGCCGGCCGACTTCGCCGGCTTCCCGGCGGGTCACATCGCGGTGATTCCCCGTGGTGGATGCACCTTCTTCGCCAAGGGATCCAACGCACAGGCGGCGGGCGCGAGCGCCGTCGTCGTCTACAACCACCTCGACGGCATGCTCAACGGCACGCTCGGCGGCCCTGGTGTCACGATCCCGGTCGTCGGCACGACGACTCAGGTCGGGCTCGAGCTGTCCCAGCCCTCGACCACGGCCCGTGTCAAGGTCGACCGCGTCAACGAGACCCGGACGACATACAACGTCATCGCGGAGACCGCGACGGGCGACCCCAACAACGTCGTCGTCGTCGGCGCGCACCTGGACAGCGTCGTCCGTGGCGCCGGTATCAACGACAACGGGTCCGGCTCGGCCACGATCCTCGAGGTCGCGGAGGTCTTCGCCCAGCAGGACCGTGAGGCGAAGAGCAAGCTGCGCTTCGCATGGTGGGGCGCCGAGGAGCTGGGTCTCCTCGGCTCGAGGCACTACGTCGCCAACTTGTCGGAGGAGGAGCTCGCCAAGATCCGCCTCAACCTGAACTTCGACATGATCGGCTCGCCGAACTACGTCCGCTTCGTCTACGACGGTGACAACTCGGCCTTCGGCACGGACGTCTCCGCCGAGGGGCCGGCTGGTTCCGGCGCGATCGAGGCCGTCTTCCACGACTACTTCGCCAAGGCCGGCATGGCCAGCGCGGAGACGCCGTTCAGTGGCCGTTCGGACTACGGGCCGTTCATCGGTGTCGGCATCCCGGCCGGTGGTCTGTTCACCGGCGCCGAGGGCGTCAAGACGGCTGAGCAGGCAGCGATCTTCGGTGGAGAGGCCGGCGTCGCCTACGACGTCTGCTACCACCAGGCCTGCGACAACCTGTCGAACATCAACATGAAGGGCCTCGACGAGATGAGCGACGCGGTCGCCCACTCGGTCCTCACCTTCGCCAACCGCGACTTCGCCAAGGCGGGTCTCGTTGACCCGGCGGGCCCGGTCTCGGGCACGACGACCACGACGGAGGGTGGTGGCCTGCATGACGACCACGACCACGAGGAAGAGACCGAGTGACCTCGTGACTCATCCCTGACTCACCAACCATGAGTCGTATGCCGCTGGGTTGCCTTGCACTGCAAGGCAACCCAGCGGTCTTTCCGGAGCTCTCAGACGTCTGACCCGCCGTCCCCGGGGTCGGTGGGCTGCGGGTCTACGCTGGGCAGATGCAGCCCGGGGCTCGGTCCAGCCGGCGTCAAACCCGCCCGGAGGGTGACGTCGTCATCAGACGTGCGACGGCCGACGATGCCCAGGCCGTGGTCGAGCTCCGTGCCCTGATGTTCTCGGCAATGGGGGTCGGCGGCGTCGACGCGCAGGAGTGGCGGCAGGACGCGGTCCGCTGGTTCCAGGGGGAGCCGGCCCAGCGGCATACGTGCGCCATCGTCGCGGAGCGGGACGGCACGGTGCTCGCGGGGGCGATGGGCTCACTCCGCTTCGAGATGCCGTCACCGGTCAACGCCAACGGCGTCTGGGGGCTGCTCAGCAACGTCGCGACGGTCCCGGAGGCGCGCGGGCAGGGCCTCGCTCGCGCCTGCGTCGTCGGGGTGCTCGACTGGTTCCAGCACGAGACGGAGGCCTCGATGATCGAGCTCTTCGCGACCGGCGAAGGCGCTGGGCTCTACGAGCACCTCGGCTTCAGGGTGACCACCTGGCCCGCGATGCGGATGCGCCTCACGCGATGAGCGGCGGCGGGTCGCCGTGGGTCCACGGGTCGGACCGCCCTTGTCCCACAGATGCGTGGACGTCCTACGATCGGCGCAGGAGTCACGGACGACCCCGGAAAGGGCTGGTGACCATGGCTGACGGCGCGCCGAGCGAGGCGCGTGGGGTCCGCTACGAGCGATCCGGCCAGGTGGCCCGGCTCATCCTCGAGCGGCCCGACGCGTCCAACGCGTTCGACCTCCCGGCGACGTGGGCGCTGCGGGACGCGATCGACGCCGCAGCGGCTGACGCTGCCCGCGACGACATCGCCGCGGTGCTGCTGACGGGCGAAGGGCCCCGCTTCTGTGCGGGTGGCGATGTCCGCTCCTTCGTCGCAGCGGACGACCAGCCCGCCTACCTCCGCGAGCTCGCCACCGCCCTGGAGGAGCAGCTGCGGCGCCTGTCCGAGCTGCCGGTGCCCGTGGTCGCCGCGGTGCAGGGCAGCGTGGCCGGGGCCGGGCTGGCGTTCCTGCTCAACTCCGACGTCGTCGTCGCTGCCGCCTCGACCCGCTTCACCATGGCCTACGCGGGCATCGGCCTCACCCCGGACTGCGGCGTCTCCTACCTGCTCCCGCGGGCCGTGGGCCAGCAGCGGGCGCTGGCCCTCGCTCTCACGGGTCGGGTCCTCGCTGCTGACGAGGCCGCTGACTGGGGCCTGGTCACCGAGGTCGTCCCCGACGACACCCTCGCAGAGCGCGGCCTGGCCCTGGCCGAGGCACTCGCGACCGGTGCCGCGGGAGGGCCTGCGGCGCTCGGACAGGCCAAGCGCCTGCTCCGAGGTGCCTGGGCCGCGACCCGCGCCGAGAGCGCCGCCGACGAGGTCGAGACGATCGCCGGGGCCGTCGTCTCCGCCGAGGCCCAGGAGCGCATCACCCGCTTCGTCAACCGTTGACCCACCCGAGCACCAGGAGAACGCATGTCGCTCATGACCCGCAGCAGCACCGTCGACGGCATCATCCGGCGCAGCGCCCGGACGTTCCGGGACCGCCCGGCCACGATCTTCGGCGACCGGACGCTCAGCTATGCCGCCCTCGACGAGGCGGTCTCCCGGGCGGCCGCCCATCTGCTCGGCCTCGGCCTGACCAAGGGCGCCCGGGTAGCGGCCTACGGCAAGAACTCTGACGCCTACCTCATCGGCTTCCTCGCCTGCGCCCGCGCCGGTCTCGTCCACGTCCCGCTCAACTACAACCTGACCGGTCCGGAGCTCAGCTATCTGGTCACCCAGTCGGGCAGCCGGACGATCCTGCACGACCCGGCCCTCGCCGGGCACGTGGACCTGCTCGACCCGGAGGCCCTGGACCTGCTCGAGCACCGGATCCCGCTCCGCGACGCCGAGGGCTCGCTCATCGACGTCGCCCTCGCGGGGCCGGTCCCCGAGATCGAGGTGGAGGTCGCCGACACCGACACCGCGCAGTTCCTCTACACGTCGGGGACGACGTCCCGGCCCAAGGCCGCCATCATGAGCCACCGGGCACTGGTCCACGAGTACGTCTCGTGCATCGTGGCGCTCGACCTGGCCCCGGACGACAACCCGCTCCACGTCATGCCGCTCTACCACTCGGCGCAGATGCACGTCTTCCTCGTGCCGTGGCTCGCCGTGGGGGCGACCAACACGATCCTCGAGGTGCCGGACGCGGGCGAGGTCCTGCGGCGCATCGAGCACGACGGCCACCGCGCGTTCTTCGCGGCGCCGACCCTCTGGGTGGCGATGGCCAACCATGCCGACTTCGAGACGCGCGACCTCGACGGGCTGCACAAGGCGTACTACGGCGCCTCGATCATGCCGGTGCCGATCCTCCAGCGGATCCAGGGCAAGGCGCCGGACCTCGGCTTCTACAACTGCTTCGGCCAGTCCGAGGTCGCCCCGCTCGCCACGGTGCTGCGCCCCGAGGAGCACGCCGACCGGCCCGACTCCGCGGGACGACCGGTGCTCTTCGTCGAGGCCCGGGTCGTCGACCCCGAGGGCAACGACGTCGAGCCGGGTGGGACGGGCGAGGTGATCTACCGCTCCCCGCAGCTCTGCGACGGCTACTGGGACAACCGCGAGGCCACCGAGGAGGCCTTTGCCGGTGAGTGGTTCCACTCCGGGGACCTGGTGCGCATCGACGAGGAGGGCTACCTCTTCGTCGTCGACCGCATCAAGGACGTCATCAACACCGGCGGCGTGCTCGTGGCCTCCCGCGAGGTCGAGGACGCGCTCTACACGCACCCCGCTGTCGCCGAGGTCGCCGTCGTGGGCAGCCCGGACGAGAAGTGGGTCGAGGCCGTGACCGCCTTCGTCGTTCCCAAGGCGGAGGTGACCGAGGCGGACCTCATCGACCACGTCCGCGGCTCCCTCGCCTCCTTCAAGATCCCGAAGCGGATCACCTTCGTCGATGCCCTGCCGCGCAACGCGTCCGGCAAGATCCTCAAGCGCGAGCTGCGATCGGGGGCTGACTCGGGCGCACGAGCCTGAAGAGGTCGTATGCCGCTGAGCCGGCTTCCAGCGCAAGCCAGCTCAGCGGCATACGGTCTTGGGGTCAACTGAGCGCGCGTGCCAGCACGCCGCGGCCGGCCCAGGACAGCACGACGGCGAATGCGCCCGCAGCAACCGTCACGGCGAAGGCCGGCGTGTGCCCACCCCAGTCCGCGAGGCGCCCGGCGACGGCTGCTCCCACGGCGTAGCCGAGCCCGGTCGCTGCGGCCAGCAGGGTCATGGCGGCGCCGGTGCGGGAACGGGGCGTGACCCGCTCGCCGACGGTGAAGGTGGTGATCATGTAGGGCGCGATGCTGACCCCGAGGACGAGCAGGACCGGGACGAGCGCCGCGAGCGAGTCGACGATGAGCAGGGGCACGGCGAGCAGGAGCAGGGCGACGGCGAACCAGCCCAGCCGGGCCGGCAGCGGCCACGTGGGAGGCAGGGCTGCCATCCCGAGGCCCGCGACCACGCTCCCGACGCCGAGGAGGGCGTGGAAGTAGCCCGTGAGCCCGGGGGACCCGGCGGAGGTGGCCAGGACCGTCGTCCCGGTCTGCACCGACCCGAAGACGGTGCCGATGACGAACTGGCTCGCGCAGAGCAGCGTCAGGGCGCCGGTGAGGAGGCGGCCGGCGGCAGCGGTCGTGCGGCGGGTGACGGCGTGGGTCAGGGCAGCCGTGTCGTGGAGGGCGAACCACGTGCCGAACGTGGCGAGGACGAGAGCCGCCGCCGCGAGGGCCACCGTCGGGCTGGCGAGGGAGACGCCGAGCCCGATGAGCGCCGGCCCGAGGACGAAGGACGCCTCGTCGGCGGCGCCCTCATAGGAGAACGCCGTCTCGACGAGGCGCGGCTGCGGCCGGCCGGTCCGCTCCGTGATGGGCCGCCAGCGCACCCGAGCCAGCGGGCCGATCTGCGGGAGGAAGAGGCCGGCAAGGGCGCTCGCCACGGCTGACCAGACCCAGGGGAGTGGGCTGTGGACGATGGCGAGCAGCGTCGCGAGGCCGGCTGCCCCGGCGAGGGACTGGACCGCGACGACCCGCCGCTGGCCGAACCGGTCGGCCCACGCACCCCACACGGGCGCGCCCACCGCGTTGGCGATCGCGAGGCTGCCGGCAGCCGCCCCGCCCGCTCCGTAGCTGCCCGTTGCGCCAGCGACGAGCAGCAGGGTGCCGAGCTGGCCCATGGCGAGCGGCAGGCGCGCCACGAAGGCGATGAGGACGTAGGCGGGGCCGGTGAGGCCGAAGAGGCTCCGGTAGGAGTCAAGGGGTGACACGGGCGGCTCCCGCGTCTCGGCGGTGGGCCCAGCGGTGGAGCAGCTCGATGAGCGCCGCGCCGACGAGTCCGATGGCCAGGGACTGCCACACGAGCGTCCAGGGCGCGTGGAAGCCGAAGAACGCGTCGCCGGCCGGCAGGACGAAGGCGAGGAGCGCGAGGACGGCCATGACCCCGATGAGCAGGGCCTTCCACCAGAGGAAGGGCCGGGCGAGCACGACGAGGATCCAGAAGAAGACGACGAGGAGGGTGATCGTCGCGCCCGTGCTCGGCTGGACGCAGGCGAGGTCGAGCGCCGCACCGGGACGGGCGATCTCGCACCGCGCCGAGAACTCCTCGGGAGGCACTCCGTGGCCACGCCCGCTCAGGACGTAGGAGGCGATCACGGCGAGGCCGGCGATGGTCCCGGACGGCACGGCGAAGCGCAGGATGCGCCGCAGGAAGCCCGGCAGGTAGCGCTGCCGGTTGGGGCCGAGCGCGAGGAAGAACGCGGGCGTGCCGATGGTCAGCATCGACACCAGCGTCAGGTGGCGCGGGAGGAACGGGAAGGGGAGGGCGGCCAGGGCGGCGGCGAGGATCGCCACGAGGCTCATGGCGTTCTTGGCGACGAAGAGGTTGGCGACCCGCTCGACGTTGCCGATGACGCGGCGGCCCTCGGCGAGGACCTTGGGCAGGTGGGCGAACCGGCCGTCGAGCAGGACGAGCTCGGCGACGGCCCTCGTCGCCTGGGCGCCGTTGCCCATGGCGACGCCGATGTCGGCGTCCTTGAGGGCGAGGGCGTCGTTGACCCCGTCTCCGGTCATCGCGACGACGTGACCGTCTGCCTGGAGCGCGTGGACGAAGGCGCGCTTCTGCTCGGGGGAGACCCGCCCGAACACCATGGTGCGCCGGAGGATGTCGCGCAGGTCGTCGGGGTCGTCCGTGAGCGTGCGCGCATCGATCGGGTCACCCGGCTCCAGTCCCACCTCGCGGGCCACCGCGGCGACCGTCTGCGGATTGTCCCCGGAGATGATCTTGATCGCGACCCCCTCCTGCGCGAAGTAGTCGAGGGTGGCGCGTGCGTCGGGGCGGATCTGCTCCGTCAGGGTCACGAGGGCCGCTGGGGTGAGGTCGTCGGGCAGCACGGGCTCGGTCAGCGGTTGGGTGCTGCGGGCGAGGAGGACGACCCGGCGGCCCCGCCGGGCCAGCTCGACCACCTCGTCGCGGAGCGTGTCCTGCTCGGCCAGCAGGACCTCGGGGGCCCCGAGGACCCACGTGTCGTGGTCGACGAAGCAGGCCGCGCTCCACTTGCGCTGGGAGTTGAACGGGACGGTGGCGGTGCGCTGCCAGCCGGGGGAGTCCAGCGCGGCTCCGACAGCGGCGAGGGTCCCGTTGGCGTTGGGGTCGTCGGCCAGGGCGCCCAGGGCGCAACGCACCACCTCGGGGTCGGCGTCGCCGGTCGGCCGGGCGTCCTCGAAGGCGATCTCGCCGACCGTCAGGGTGCCCGTCTTGTCGAGGCACACGACATCGACCCGGGCCAGTCCCTCCACGGCGGGCAGCTGCTGGACGAGGACCTGGTCCCGCGTGAGCTGGACCGCCGCCAGCAGGAAGGCCACCGACGTCAGCAGGACGAGGCCCTCGGGGACCAGCCCGACGACACCGGCGGCGGACCGGATGACGACGGCCTGCCAGCCCTGCTCGCCGACGACCTTCCACTGCGACCAGACCTGCAGGGGCAGGGCGATGACGATGATCCACGTGATGTAGCGCAGCAGCGTGTTGACCGAGGCCTGGATCTCCGAGTGCGTGCGCGTGAACTTCCTTGCCTCGGCGGCGATCCGGTTGACGTAGGCGTCCCGCCCGACGGCCTTCGCGCGGTAGCGTCCCGACCCCGCCACCACGCTGGTGCCCGACAGGATCTCGTCGCCGGCCGGGTGGTGCACGGGATCCGACTCACCCGTCAGGTTGGCCTCGCCGAGCTCGAGCCCCTCGGAGGTGAGGAGAACTCCGTCGGCGGGGACCTCGTCGCCGGCGCGCAGCTCGATGAGGTCGTCGAGGACGACCTCGCGCGTCGGCACGTCCAGCGTCTGACCGTCCCGGACGACGCGGGTCGTCGGGGCGTGCAGCAGGGCGAGCCGGTCGAGCTTGCGCTTCGCGAGGTACTCCTGGGTGATGCCGATGGCGGAGTTGACGACCAGGATGATCCCGAATAGGCCGTCCGCCCACGAACCCGTCGTCAGCACGAGGACGAAGAGCGCCCCGAGGATGGCGTTGAACCGGGTGAGGACGTTGGCCCGCACGATCTCGCCGATCGAGCGGGAGGTCCGCTCGCCGACCTCGTTGACCTGGCCGCGCGCGACCCGCTCGGCGACCTGGTCGCCGGTCAGGCCCGTCACGCGATCGGTCAGCGCTTCCCCGGTGGTCGTCACCACCCCATTGTCGTATGCCGCTGGGCTCGCTCCCCGAGGACGGTCCCGTCGCCCAGAGCGCCCTGCGGTCGACGCGGGTGCCCAGGACTGCGGTGACGAGGTGAGATGCGGCCGCTCGCGGTCGCCCTTCGGACAGGACGGGGGCGAAAGCGCCCGATCATGGGACCATCAGCGGGTGACTGAGTCGATCCAGCGTGCCCGAGCCACCACTGCCTCCTACTCGATCACGATGAGACTGCACACGGGCACCGACCCGGCCGTCATCGGTGAGCTCGCGACGAAGATCGCAGAGAGCGGCGGCATCACGACCGCGCTCGACGTCGTCGACTCGCACCCCGACTCGCTCGTCATCGACCTCACCGCCTCCGCCTCGGACGGCGACCACGCGAGCGAGCTCGTCGCCGCCGTCGAGACGCTCGAGGGCGTCCGCGTCCACAAGGTGTCCGACCTCGTCTTCCTGCTCCACCTCGGCGGCAAGATCAGCGTCGAGTCGAAGGTCAACCTGCGCAACCGCCAGGACCTCGCGATGGCCTACACGCCCGGCGTCGGGCGCGTCAGCATGGCGATCGCCGAGCACCCCGAGGACGCCCGGCGCCTGACCATCAAGGGCAACTCCGTCGCCGTCGTCACCGACGGCACCGCCGTCCTCGGACTCGGCGACATCGGGCCCAAGGCCGCGCTGCCGGTGATGGAGGGCAAGGCCGCCCTGTTCAAGCGGTTCGCCGGCATCGACGCGTGGCCGATCTGCCTCGACACGACCGACGTCGACGAGATCGTCCGGACCGTCGAGCTCATCGCCCCGGGCTTCGGCGGCATCAACCTGGAGGACATCGCGGCGCCGAAGTGCTTCGAGATCGAGGCCAAGCTGCGCGAGCGGCTCGACATCCCGGTCTTCCACGACGACCAGCACGGCACGGCCATCGTCGTGCTCGCCGCGCTGACCAACGCGCTGCGCGTGGTCGGCAAGAAGCTGCCCGAGGCGCGGATCCTCGTGTCCGGCGGCGGCGCGGCCGGGTCGGCCATCGTGCAGCTGCTCCTCGCCGCCGGTGCCGTCGACGTGACCGTCTATGACCGGATCGGCCTGCTCCACCGCGACGACGACCGGCTCACCCCCGCGTGGCGCAACCTCGCGGAGATGACCAACCCCCGCGGCCTCACCGGCGACCTGCGCGCCGGGATCCAGGGCGCCGACGTCTTCATCGGCGTCAGCGCTCCCCGGATCCTCGACCCCGCGTGGATCGACGAGATGGCGCCGAAGCGCGTCGTCTTCGCGCTCGCCAACCCCGACCCCGAGGTCGACATCCACGAGGCGACGAAGCACGCTACCGTCGTCGCGTCCGGCCGGAGCGACTACCCCAACCAGATCAACAACGTGCTCGCCTTCCCCGGCGTCTTCCGCGGCCTGCTCGACGCCCGGGCGCACGACGTGACCACGGAGATGCTCATCAAGGCCGCCGAGGCGATCGCATCGGTCGTCACCGACGAGCAGCTCAACCCGAACTACATCATCCCCAGCGTCTTCCACCCCGACATGAGCAAGACCGTCGCCAAGGCGATCGTCGACTGCGTCGCGAAGGTTCCCGACGCGGAGGAATGAGCCGAGGTGACGTCGTGACGGGAGCGAGTGGGGCGGGCCCAGCGCGGCCGGCACTGAGCTTTGCCCTCGACGGCCGGCGCGCCTGGGCCGTGTGGCTCGCCGCGATCAGCGTCTACGTCCTCGCGGTGTTCCACCGGACCTCGCTCGGCGTGGCCGGCCTGCAGGCGGCCGAACGCTTCGGGATCAGCTCTGCCGAGCTGTCGACCTTCACCATCGTCCAGGTCTTCGTCTATGCGGCCATGCAGCTGCCGGTGGGGGCACTGCTCGACCGGTTCGGCTCGAAGCGGCTGCTCGGCGTCGGGCTGACCCTCGTCACCGTGGCGCAGTTCGCCTTCGCCTTCATCGACTCGTATGCCGCCGCGCTGGCCTGCCGGGTCCTCCTCGGCATGGGCGACTCGATGGTCTTCATCTCGGTGCTGCGGCTGGCTGCGCTGTGGTTCTCTCCCCGGCGGACGCCGATGGTGACGCAGCTGACCGGTCTGCTCGGCCAGCTCGGGGCGCTGGCTGCGGCCGGGCCGCTCGCTGCGGCCCTGTCGACCTTCGGGTGGACGCCGTCGTATGCCGTCGCCTCAGCGCTCGGTGTCGTGACCGGGGTGCTTCTCGTCGCGCTCGTGAAGGACAGCCCCTACACCGACCATCACCGCGAGGAGCTTCGGCTGGCCGCGCTCGCCCGGACGCTGCGCCAGGCCTGGCTGGTGCCGGGCACGCGCCTGGGGCTGTGGACCCACTTCACCTCCCAGTTCGCGGCCAACATGTTCACGATGCTCTGGGGGTTCCCCTTCCTCGTGTCCGGCCAGGGGCTGTCCGCCCAGTCGGCGAGCATCCTGCTCATGGTCATGACGGCCACCTCGATGGCGACGAGCCCGCTCGTCGGGACCCTGGTGATGCGCTATCCGTTCTCGCGCAGCACGCTCGTCATCTGGATCGTGCTGGCGGGCGTGGCCGCCTGGGCGGCGGTGCTGCTGTGGCCCGGACGGGCGCCGCTGTGGCTGCTCGTCGTCCTCGTCATCACCATCGCGGTCGGTGGGCCGGGGTCGATGATCGGCTTCGACATGGCCCGCACGTTCAACCCGCCGACCCGGCTCGGCAGCGCCTCCGGCATCGTCAACACCGGCGGCTTCGTCGCGACCCTGACTGCGGTGGCGCTCGTCGGCGTCGTGCTGGACAAGGTGGCCCCGGCGGGGCCCTCGACGTGGGACACCGACGCGTTCCGCGCCGCGATGGCGATCCAGTTCCCCGTGTGGGGGTTGGGCCTGGCCCAGATCTGGAGATACCGCCGCAAGACCCGGCGGGCGGCCCTCGAGTCGGACCCCGAGGCGTATGCGGCCATGCAGGCGGGCCACAACGTCACCTTCCACTGACGCGGGGTGCCGAGCGCGGGGCTCCGCGCAGCCTCGGCCGGCCTCAGAGCTGGGGGGCGACCCGGTGCGCGATGTCCTCGAGATGGTCGAGGTCGGCCAGGTCCAGCACCTGCAGGTAGATGCGCGACGCCCCGACCTCGGCGAACGCCCCGATCCGGTCGACGATCTCGTCCGCAGACCCGGCCAGGCCATTGGCGCGCAGCTCGTCGACCTCACGGCCGATGGCGTCCGCGCGACGCTTCAGCGTCGCAGCGTCGTCACCCAGCACGACCACCTGCGCCGCGGAGTACACGAGGTCGTCACCGTCACGACCCCGCTCGGCGCAGGCCGCGCGGACTCGTCTGAAGAGCTCGCCCGAAGCCGAAGCCGGCTGGAAAGCGGCGTTGAACTCAGCGGCATACTGCGCGGCGAGGGCGGGGGTCCGTCGCTTCCCGGCGCCACCGATGATGAGCGGCACCCCGCCTTCCTGGACGGGCTTCGTCAGCGCGGGCGAGTCGGCGATGGGGTAGTGAGCGCCGTTGTGGGAGAAGGTCTGTCCGACCGGCGTCTCCCACAGGCCCGTGATGACGGCGAGCTGCTCCTCGAGCCGGTCGAAGCGATCGCCGAGAGCAGGGAAGGGGATGCCGTAGGCCGTGTGCTCCTGCTCGAACCAGCCGGCCCCGAGGCCCAGCTCCACCCGGCCACCGCTCATCTGGTCCACACCGGCCACCTGGACCGACAGGGGCCCGGGCAGCCGGAAGGTCGCCGAGGTCACCAGGGTCCCGAGACGGATCGTGGAGGTGTCTCGGGCCAGCCCCGCCAACGTCGTCCACGCGTCCGTGGGTCCGGGCCCGCCGTCACCGCTCATGTGCAGGTAGTGATCGGAGCGGAAGAAGCCACCGAAGCCGAGATCCTCCGCGGCGCGGGCCACCGCGAGCAGGTCGTCGTAGGTGGCGCCCTGCTGGGGCTCGGTGAAGACACGCAGGTCGATGGTCACGTCACTGGCCAACACGGGTCGCCGGTGAGCGATTCCCGGGCGGGTGGCCGCCGCCGGCTCAGCCGCGTGTGCGGAGGCGGACGTTCGGCAGCTCCGGCGCGGGGAGGGTGTCCGGCCACGCGTCGGGGAAGGCGCCGAACTGCACCCCGCCACGAGCCTCACGCTCGCGCTGCCACCCCTCGCGGAAGCGCACCACCTCGTCGTGCGTGCGACCGATGAAGTTCCACCACATGACGATCTGCTCGCCGAGCGGCGCACCGCCCAGGAGCAGGACTCGCGTCTCCTCGGAGGAGCTGGCCTCGACGGTGATGCGGTCCCGTCCAAGCGGATGGAAGAGGATCTCGCCCGGTTTCGCCGCAGCCCCGCCCGACGTCAGCGTGCCGGTGTCACAGAGGAACCCGTGCTCATGTCGAGGATCGACCTCGATCTCGAGACGTTGCCCGGCGGCGAGGTTGATCTCCGCGCCGACGAGGTCGGAGTACATGGAGACGGGGGACGTCTCGCCGAAGAGGCTGCCGAGGAAGACGAGAACCTTGGCGCCCTCGATCTCGATGGCCGGCGGCGCGTAGTGCTCGAACCCCGGCGAGACGAAGCGATGCTCGTCCGGCAGGGCCACCCACAGTTGGGCGCCATGGAGCATGGTGGTCTCGCCGGTCGAGTACTCCGAGTGGGCGATGCCCGACCCTGCGGTCATGATGTTGAGCTGTCCGGGCCGGACCATCGCGTGGGCGCCGGTCGTGTCACGGTGCTCGATCTCGCCGGTGAAGAGCCAGGACACCGTCTGGAGGCCGGTGTGTGGATGGCCCGGCACCTTCATCCCGCCGGTCTCCGACACGTCGTCCGGACCGTAGTGGTCGACGAAGCACCAGGCGCCGATCAGGGAACGCTCCCGCTGCGGCAGGCTGCGCCGCACCGGCATGGCACGCGGACCGCCGAGGGGCACGTTCCGATAGGGGAGCACGAGCGCCGCTCCGGGGCCGTCGGCCTCGCGCTCGTCGCACACGACCTCTGCTGGGTTCTTCTCCGGGTTGCTCACCTCGACCACGCTAGACCGGTCGGGCAGACTCAGGCCATGCAAACGGACCCGCAGACCGGAGGCGACGTGACCGAGCAGAGCACCGCCGACCCTGTCGTGACGCACAACCCTGACCGGAGCCGCTTCGAGATCGCGGTCGGTGAGACTCGAGCCGGATTCACGGAATACACCGAGCAGCACAGGCGGCGCATCTTCTTCCACACTGAGGTCGACGAGGAGTACTCAGGCCAGGGTCTGGCCGCGATCCTGGTGCGTCAGGCCCTGAACGCGACGCGAGAGCACGGCCTGCGCATCGTCGCCGTCTGCCCCTACGTGGCCAGGTACGTGCAGCAGCACCCGGGCTGGACCGACATCGTGGACGCCGTCGATGCCCCCGCCCTGGATGCCGTCCGTCGAGCGACCCGGTGACCGAGGCGAGCGGGAGCGACCCGCACCGGGACGACCGCCGCTGGCCGCGTTCGGTCTACGGGGAGGGCGACGAGCCCGACCCCCGCTTCAGCCTGGCGAACGAGCGAACCTTCCTCGCGTGGATCCGCACGACGCTGGCCCTGCTGGCCGGCGCGGCCGCCCTCGATGCGCTCGACCTGCCCATGCCGGACAGCGCGCAGCGGCTGATCGCCCTGCTGCTCGCGCTCGTCGCCCTCATGGCCGCGCTCCAGGCCTGGCGAGGGTGGGCCCGCACCGAGCGCGCCATGCGGACCGGGGCGCCGCTCCCGAGCGCGCCGTTCGCGGCCGTCGTCGCTCTTGCCGTCGCAGCGGTCGCGCTGGGCCTCGTCCTCACGGCACTGCTGCGCTCACCATGACGCGCCCACCATCCGGTCCCGACCGCTCGCCGCCCGACCGGCCGCCCCGAGACCCCGGTCTCGCGACGGAGCGGACGGCGCTGTCCTGGCTCCGCACCGGGTTGGCCATCACCGTCGCCGCGCTGTTCGTCGGGCGCGTGGCCGTGACCGGCGTGGGTCTGGGCGCCGTGCTCCCCACCCTGCTCGCGGTCGGGGCCGGGTTGTGGGTCGCGTTCGCCTCACTCCGAGAGCGCAGCTCCCACCGGCGTGACCGGCCCACCCTTCACGACGGTGCCCTGCCGGCCCTCGTCACCGGCGCGCTGGTGCTGGTCAGCCTCGTCGAAATCGTGTCCGCCATCGTGACCTGAGTCACCGGTCGCCACACCGGAGCCATGCCCTAGAGTACGCAGCGTCACGTCGGGCCACCGACGGGAAACGCGTTCGGCCAGTGCCGGTCCGCATGGGTGTCGACCGGTCCCACGAATATGCATGCTGCATGGATCAGGAGTTCGATGTCTTCCCTAACAGCGGCGGAGATCGCCGTCACCGGCAGTGACCAAGGAATCGTCATAGGCGTCGCGGTCGTCGCGCTCGTGGCCCTCGTCATCGCCTTCGTGCTGCGTGCCGGTGTGCTCGCAGCCGGCCAGGGCACGCCCAAGATGCAGGAGATCTCGGCGGCGGTGCAGGAGGGTGCAGCGGCCTACCTGGCCCGGCAGTTCCGCACGCTCGGCATCTTCGTCGTCATCGTCTTCGTGCTCTTGTTCGCGCTGCCCGCCACCACCACGAGTGAGCGGATCGGCCGGTCCATCTTCTTCCTCCTCGGGGCCGCCTTCTCGGCCTCGATCGGCTACTTCGGCATGTGGCTCGCGACGCGCGCCAACGTCCGTGTCGCCGCCGCCGCCAACGGCGAGGGCGGGCGCGAGAAGGCCATGCAGGTCGCCTTCCGCACCGGCGGGGCCGTCGGCATGGCGACCACCGGTCTGGGCCTGCTCGGTGCAGCGGTCGTCGTCCTCGTCTACGCCGGCGAGGCACCCAAGGTCCTCGAGGGCTTCGGCTTCGGTGCCGCGATGCTCGCCATGTTCATGCGTGTCGGTGGCGGCATCTTCACCAAGGCGGCCGACGTCGGCGCTGACCTCGTCGGCAAGGTCGAGCAGGGCATTCCCGAGGACGACCCCCGCAACGCTGCGACGATCGCGGACAACGTGGGCGACAACGTCGGTGACTGCGCCGGCATGGCGGCCGACCTCTTCGAGTCCTACGCCGTCACGCTCGTCGCCTCGCTCATCCTCGGCAGCTCGGCCTTCGGCACGAAGGGTCTGATCTTCCCGCTCATCGTTCCCGCCATCGGTGTCCTCACCGCCATCGTCGGCGTCTACATCACGCGGGCACGGGTCGGCGAGCCGGGTCTCGTCACGATCAACCGGTCGTTCTACATCTCGGCAGTCATCTCGGCCGTGCTCTCCGGGGTGGCGGCGTTCACCTACCTGCCGTCGACCTTCGGTGAGCTCGGCGTCGACGCCGTCGCCGGCCAGGACGGCAACCCGGCTCTCATCGCGACCGTCGCG
Organism: Intrasporangium calvum; assembly: GCF_028446585.1. Classification (GTDB taxonomy): domain Bacteria; phylum Actinomycetota; class Actinomycetes; order Actinomycetales; family Dermatophilaceae; genus Intrasporangium; species Intrasporangium calvum_A. The sequence continues at coordinate 19,014 of NZ_JAPFQL010000008.1, read as the reverse complement.
GTCATCATCGGCATCGTCCTCGCCGCGATCATCCTCTGGCTGACCGGCTACTTCACCGGCACCGAGACGAACCCGACGCAGGGCGTCGCCCGCTCGTCCCTCACCGGTGCGGCCACGGTCATCCTCGGCGGCATCTCGGTCGGCTTCGAGTCGGCGGTCTACACGGCGCTCGTCATCGGCGCGGCCGTCTACGGGGCGTTCGTGCTCTCCGGCTCGGTCATCGTCTCGCTCTTCGCCGTCGCGCTCGCCGGCTGTGGCCTCCTCACCACCGTCGGTGTCATCGTCGCGATGGACACCTTCGGCCCGGTCTCCGACAACGCCCAGGGCGTCGCGGAGATGAGTGGCGAGGTCTCCGACGAGGGTGCCGCGATCCTCACCGAGCTCGACGCGGTCGGCAACACGACGAAGGCCATCACCAAGGGCATCGCCATCGCCACGGCCGTGCTCGCCGCGACCGCGCTCTTCGGTTCCTACTCCGACGCGATCGGCACTGCGCTGGCCGAGGCGGGCGAGGCTGCCGGTGGCTTCTTCGTCGCCAACGTCGTCTCCCCGGAGACGCTCGTCGGCATGCTCATCGGTGCCTCGGTGGTCTTCCTCTTCTCCGGCCTGGCCGTCAACGCCGTCGCTCGTGCGGCGGGCGCTGTCGTCATGGAGGTCCGTCGCCAGTTCCGCGACATCCCCGGCATCATGGAGGGCACCGGCAAGCCGGAGTACGGCAAGGTCGTCGACATCGTCACCCGCGACTCGCTGCGCGAGCTGGCCACGCCGGGTCTCCTCGCGGTCTTCGCGCCCATCGCCGTCGGCTTCGGTCTCGGCGTCGGCCCGCTGGCGGGCTACCTCGCCGGCACCATCGCCACGGGCACCCTGATGGCCGTCTTCCTCGCCAACTCGGGTGGGGCCTGGGACAACGCCAAGAAGATCGTCGAGGACGGCGTCCACGGCGGCAAGGGCTCACCGGCCCACGAGGCCACCGTCATCGGCGACACCGTCGGCGACCCGTTCAAGGACACCGCCGGTCCGGCGATCAACCCGCTGCTCAAGGTGATGAACCTCGTCTCGCTGCTCATCGCCCCTGCAGTGGTGACGCTGTCGGTCGGCGACTCGGCGAACGACGCCATCCGCTACGCGATCGCGCTGGTGGCCGTCGCCATCATCGTCGGTGCGGTGCTCGTCTCGAAGCGCCGCGAGTCGTCGCTGCACAGCGAGCCCGTGCCCGCGGAGAAGCAGCCGGTCTGACCGGCCCGTCTCAGACAGCAAATGCCGCCCACTCCGTCGGAGTGGGCGGCATTTCGCTTCGCGGGGCGTCCGGGCGCCGCTCGGGGTGAGCAGCCGGTCGGCGGTCAGTGCGGGGTGGTCGGCGCCCAACGATGCGTCGTGTGGCCCTCGTCGGAGGCCCGCTGGATGGCCTCGGTCACGATCCGCTCGGCGGTCGCCCGGTCACCCCAGTCGGCCGCGGCGACGTGCTTGCCGGCCTCGAGGTCCTTGTAGCGCTCGAAGAAGTGCTTGATCTCGTCGAGCTTGTGGGGCTGGACGTCCCTGACGTCCTGCAGGTTGTCCATGCGGGGGTCGACCGGCACGCACAGCACCTTGTCGTCGCCGCCGGCCTCGTCCTCCATGTGGAAGACGCCGATCGGGCGGGCGTGGATGATGACGCCCGGGAAGGTGGGCTCCGGCATCATGACGATCGCGTCGAGCGGGTCGCCGTCCTCGCCGAGGCTGTGCTCGATGTAGCCGTAGTCGCCGGGGTAGGCCATCGACGTGTAGAGGAAGCGATCAAGCCGGATCCGCCCCGTCTCGTGGTCGACCTCGTACTTGTTGCGTGATCCCTTGGGGATCTCGATGGTGACGTCGAAGTCCACGACTGCGCCCTTTCTGGCTCACCCCGGGACGGTCCGCGGGGCCGGTCCTGACAGAATCTTGGGGAACAGTGTCGCGTAGCAGGCACGGATCCGAAAAACGCAGCCATCTCGCGGACATGAAGGGGCCTGGTCGTGAAGCGGTTGACCGCGGCGCTGACGGCGTCTGCCGTGCTCGTCCTGGGCTACCTGGGGCTGGACATCGCGGACCGGGCCCCGGGGTTCCTCACGACCCGCCCGGTCCCGCCTCCGCCGCCGACCGAGACGCCGGGCACCCGCACGCTGCCGGTCGTCCCGCAGCCGTCACCGTCCACATCGGCCCGTATGCCGCTGGGCTCGCTTGCGGGGGAGAGCGCCGCTCCCAGCCCGGCTGGGGTCCGTCGCGCCCTGGCCAAGGTGGTGACGTTGCCCGCGCTCGCCGATGCGGCGCTGGTGGTCCGCGACGGACAGTCGGGGGAGGTGCTGTTCGACGAGCGTGGCGCAGAGCTGCGGATCCCGGCCTCGACCACGAAGCTGCTCACGGCCGCGGCTGTAGGTCAGGTGTTCGACCCCGAGGCGACACTCACGACCAGAGTCGTCCAGGGGACTGCCGCGGACGAGATCGTGCTCGTGGCCGGCGGGGACTCGTTGCTCGCACCCGGCAAGGGTGACCCGCGTGCCGTCTCGGGGCGCGCCGGCCTCGGGGACCTCGCGGACCAGGTCTCCGCAGCCCTGGAGCAGGCAGGCACCAGGGCAGTGACCCTGCACGTCGACGAGTCGTACGCCCCCGGGCCCCGGCTCGCGCCGACGTGGGGCGAGAGCTTCCGTGGCCTCGGCATCACCGGCGCGGTCGGCATGCTCGGGCTGAGCTCGCAGCGCGCCACCCCGGGCGACGCCGGGCCGGCCGACCCGGTCGGGGCGACGGCGCAGGCCCTCGCAGCGCTGCTGGAGGAGCGCGGCCTCACGGTCGAGCTGGGCAAGCGGACCACCACCGGACCGGCGGCAGGCCCCACCGCTACGGGCTCGACCAGCGCCACGGGCACCCCGGCTCCTGGCGTGCAGCTCCTCGGCTCGGTGGAGTCGGCCCCGATCAGGGACCAGCTGGCTCTGGCGCTGACCGAGTCGGACAACGCCCTGACCGAGATCCTGGCTCGTCAGGCCGCCTTCCGGGCCGGTGCGGGCACCGACTTCCGCGATGTGGGCGCCTGGGTCGTCGAGCAGATCGGCGCGCTCGGCATCGACACTGAGGGCGTCACGCTGTCCGACGCGAGCGGCCTGTCGCGCGAGAACCGCGTTACGGCCACCCTGCTGACCGACGTGCTCGCCCTGGGCTACGCCGGTTCGCACCCGGTGTTGCGTACCGCGCTGGACGGCATGCCGATCGGTGGGCTGACCGGGACTCTGGCAGACCGCTTCGACACCGACACCACCGACGACGCAGCCGGGCGAGCCCGCGCCAAGACCGGCACCCTGACCGGGGCCAACGCGCTCGCCGGGTCGGTGGTCGACGACGACGGACGACTGCTCGTCTATGCGGGCCTCGTCGCCGGCGCGCCGACGCTGGAGGCACGGGCGGCCCTGGACCGCTTCGTCGCAGCCATCGCTGCCTGCGGCTGTCGATAGCGGCGTCGGGGCCGGTCAGGCGACGGTCTGCCGGCTCGGCACCTGAAGCCCGGCGTAGTGAGCCGCAATCTGCGGCACGTCGAAGAAGTGGTCCCGGTTGCGCACCGCCTTCCAACGCCGGAAGTCCAAGGCCATGATGAACGTCCCGGTGAGGACGTGGCCGTCCACGCTCCTGGCCACCGCTGCCCACTCGACGAAGGCCTTGAACGTCCCCGTGGGTGACCACGGATGGTCAATGGCCACGCCCTGCACCGTGAGCCTCATCGACGCGTTGTGGGCGAAGATGGCTCGCATGATCTCGGTGGCCGCGCTCCGCCCGCGCCACTCGCCGGCCATCGGCGTCCCCGGCGGGAACTCGAGGACGAAGTCGTCGGGCCACAGGGCTGCGAGGCGGTCGGCGTCGCGGGCCTCGAAGGCCTCGGCCACCTTGGCCATCCGTTTGCGCCAGAACCATTGCACGAACACTGCTCGCTCCTCTCGGCGACCCTGCTCAGTGCACCGATCGTGCGGACGCCCTCTGCGGCGCGCCAGAGTCAGAAGTCCCGCAGAACGGTGACGGTTCGAGGTGGGCCACGACCACTGGGAGTCGGTTTGCACCTCGAACGGGCGGGTGAGTTCGGGCAGCGGGTACGAGAGGGGGAACGTTCCGGACAGAGCGGGCGTTGGTTGGGGCAGTGGCCCCGTCATCGATGAAAGGCCAGGCATGACCGACAGCGCCAGGGGCTCCGCCACGGAGCCCGCACCTGACCCGAAGCACGACCCGGACCGCCTGGACACCCAGCCACCCACGGCGCCGGGCGCCGCGCCGGGAGCCAGCTCAGCGGCATACGTCGACTACGAGTTCGCGAAGTGGACGGGGCGCACGGTCGTCAAGCCCGGCCCGCAGGTGACGAGCGACGAGGCCGACGAGATCGTCGCCGACCTTCGGGCGGCCGCGGCGGAGGCACAGGAGCCGGTCGCGACGACCAGTCGCCTCCACGCCCCGGAGGACGCGCCGCCACCCCTCATCGTGGACCGGGCGGGCTGGATCAGCGCCAACGTCGACTCCTTCAAGGCGATGATCGACCCGGTCGTCGACAAGCTGCTGGCCAAGCGCAAGGGACCGGAGAGCGCGGCTGCCCAGGCGATCGGCAGCAAGGTCACCGGCGCCGAGATGGGCGGCCTGCTCGCCTACCTGTCGAGCAAGATCCTCGGGCAGTACGACCTTGCTCCCGGAGGCACCCCCCGACTGCTCCTCGTCGCCCCCAACGTCGTCGAGGTCGAGCGCAAGCTCGACGTGAGCCCCCGGGACTTCCGGCGCTGGGTCGCGATGCACGAGGAGACCCACCGCGTGCAGTTCACCGCGGTCCCGTGGCTGCGCGAGCACCTGATCGCCGCGTCGCAGGCGCTCGCGGTCGACCTCGCTCCGACGCCCGAGGAGGTGGGGCAGCGGCTCGACCAGCTCGCCCGGAACCTGCCCGGGGTGATCTCCTCGGGTGAGGGCCTCGGACAGCTCTTCGCCACGCCCGAGCAGAAGGCGCGGATCGCCGAGCTCACCGCCGTGATGTCCCTGCTCGAGGGCCACGCGGATGTCGTCATGGACGACGTCGGCCCGAGCGTCATCCCGACGGTCGACGAGATCCGGCGCAAGTTCAACGCTCGACGCAGCGGCGCCGTCGGCCTCGACCGGCTGCTGCGCAAGCTGCTCGGCATCGAGGCCAAGATGCGCCAGTACCGCGACGGAGCAGTCTTCGTCCGCGCGGTCACCGACCAGGTCGGCAGGGAGGGGTTCAACGCCGTGTGGTCGGCTCCCGATACCCTGCCGAAGCCGACCGAGATCCTCGACCCCGACGCGTGGGTGCGCCGGGTCCACGGCTGACACAGGAGGCCTTGACCAGATGACCGGACCGGACCCGGCGGTCGCAGCCACCCGCCTCGCGGTGCGTCAGCACTTCGCCGACGTTCCCGAAGGAGGCCTCGTCCTCGTCGCCTGCTCGGGGGGCACCGACTCGCTCGCGCTCGCTGCCGCACTGGCCTTCGAGGCTCCTCGCGGGGGTCTGCGCGCAGGCGCCGTGGTCGTCGACCATGGCCTGCAGGAGGACTCCGACGTCGTCGCCGAGCGGGCAGCGCGCACCTGCCGCGACCTGGGTCTCGACCCCGTCGAGGTCGCGCGGGCCGAGGTCCGGATCACCGGGTCCGGGCTCGAGGCCGACGCCCGCGCAGCCCGCTACGAGGCGATCGATGCGGTGGCCGACCGGGTCGGGGCCAGCCAGGTCCTGCTCGGCCACACGCGGGACGACCAGGCCGAGCAGGTGCTGCTGGGCCTCTCGCGGGGATCGGGCGCCCGCTCCCTGAGCGGTATGCCGCTGCGCCGGGGGAGGTTCGTCCGGCCCCTGCTCGCCCTGCCGCGGGCGACGACGCGAGCCGCCTGCGAGGCGCTGGGCATCGAGCCCTGGCACGACCCGCACAACGCCGACCCCTCCTTCCGCCGGGTCCGCGCGCGCCGGCTGCTCGAGGCGCTCGAAGGCGATCTCGGGCCAGGTTTCGGGGCGGCCCTCGCCCGGTCGGCCGACCTGCTGCGAGAGGACGCCGACTACCTCGAGAGCCTGGCCATCCGCGCCCGCGAGGACCTCCCGGCGACGGCGGGGGACCCTGGCGTGGACCTGCAGGCGCTCGCCGCGCTGCCGCGGGCCATCCGCACCCGGGTGTGGCGCATCCTGTCCGCCGAGGCGGGCGCGCCGATCTCGGACGTGACCGCCGCCCACGTCGAGTCGCTCGACGCCCTGTTGACCTCATGGCACGGGCAGGGGCCGCTCCACGTGCCGGGGGGCATCGCCGTGTCCCGCACCGGTGACTCGATCCGGTTCAGCCCGATCCGCGAGACCGCGGACACCCACTGAGCTCCGGGCAGTGGGGACACCCCCGTCGCGTGGGGTTGAATAGTGCCGCACGGCCAACCCTCACCACCACCACTCCAAGGAGCCTTCGTGGACCGCGAGCACATGGCAGCTGACCTGGCCCAGGTCCTCCTCACCGAGGAGCAGATCCAGACCCGCCTCGCGGAGCTGGCCGCGGACATCTGGAGGGACTACGAGGGCAAGGACCTGCTCCTCGTCGGCGTTCTCAAGGGCGCCGTCGTCGTCATGGCCGACCTGATGCGGGCCCTGCCGGGCACGGCCCCGATGGACTGGATGGCCGTGTCGTCGTACGGCTCGGGCACCAAGAGCTCCGGCGTGGTGCGGATCCTCAAGGACCTCGACGCCGACATCACCGGCAAGGACGTCCTCATCGTCGAGGACATCATCGACTCCGGCCTCACGCTCTCGTGGATCAAGGCCAACCTCGAGTCACGCAGCCCCGCCTCGGTGGAGATCTGCACGCTGCTGCGCAAGCCGGACGTCGTCAAGGTGGACATCCCCGTCAAGTACGTCGGCTTCGACATCCCCAACGAGTTCGTCGTCGGCTACGGCCTGGACTACGACGAGCGTTATCGCAACCTGCGTTGCGTCGGCACGCTCGCGCCGCACGTCTACGCCTGACCCGCCGGATGACGTTCTCGATCGTCGCCCGGTTGGGCGAGGCCTACGGCGTGGCCGTGGCGAGCAAGTTCCTGGCCGTGGGCGCGGTGGTGCCCGGCGCGCGCATCGGCGTCGGCGCCGTCGCGACCCAGTCGTGGGCGCGGGTCGCCTACATCCCCGAGCTGCTGGCCCGGCTCGAGGCCGGCGAGCCGGCGGATTCTGCCCTGGAGTCGGTGACGGCGATGGACCCGGGCGGAGCGACGCGACAGGTGGGAGTCGTGGGCCGCGAGTCGGTGGCGACCTTCACCGGGGACGAGTGCATCCCGTGGTGCGGGGGCGTGGCCAGGTCCTCCGACGACGGGGAGTCCGCCTACGCGATCCAGGGCAACATCCTCGTGGGTCCCGAGGTCGTCGACGAGATGGAGCGGGCCTGGCTCGCGTCGGCCGGGTCGACCTTGCCGCAACGCCTGCTCGCAGCGCTCGTCGCTGGGGACGCCGCCGGCGGTGACTCGCGCGGCCGGCAGAGCGCCGCAATCTACGCCGTCGAGCCCGGTGCGGGCTACGACCGCAGCGGCGTTGCAGCCGACCTGCGCGTCGACGACCACGCCGACCCGGTCACGGAGCTGAGCCGTCTGCTCGACGAGTGGGAGATGTACTTCGGGCGGCCCGAGGGGGTGCAGCCGCTCGAGGGTGAGCTGGCCGCCGAGGTCGGGCGGCTCCTGGAGCGGCTCGGTCACGCGCCGGCCGCGGGTGAGGGAGCCGCTGGTGTGGAGGCTGCCCTGGCAGCGTGGGCAGGCGAGGTGAACTACGAGGCCCGCCTTGCGCCCGGCGGGATCGACCGCCGCGTCCTGCAGGCTCTCCGCGAAACGGCAGGCGCCCCACCCTCCTGAGAGTCGGTGGGCTGGTTGGGCACAGGGGGCCGTGATGCGGAACACTGGGAGTTCGCCGAACGTTGATCGCGTGCACACCACGGTGCACTCACACTGACGAGCAGGAGGACCGGGGCCGCCAGGCCTCGCACGTACATGGACGCAAAGCGGATTCTGCGCACCCCCCTGGTGTGGATCATGGTCCTCATCAGCGCGCTCGTCTTCGGCATGATGTTCTCGGATGCCGGTGCCCCGCGCATCGACACGTCCGAGGCGATGAAGCAGATCACCTCTGGCAATGTCGAGTCGGCCAAGCTGCTCAACAACGAGCGCATGGAGCTGACGCTCAAGACGCCCTACACCTCGGCCGACAAGACGGTCCAGGACGCCAAGACCGTCTTCGCCTTCTACGTCGAGGCCCGTGGTGACGACGTCGTCGAGGCGCTCAACAAGCACATGCCGCCCAACAACTACACCGACTTCATCGAGGAGCCCAGCTGGATCGGCACGCTGCTCGTCTCGATCCTGCCGATCATCATCATCCTTGCGCTCTTCTGGTTCCTGATGGGGCAGATGCAGGGCGGCGGCAACCGGGTCATGCAGTTCGGCAAGTCCCGGGCCAAGCTCGCCTCCAAGGACACTCCGAAGGTGACGTTCGCCGACGTCGCCGGCTGCGACGAGGCGATCGAGGAGCTCCAGGAGATCAAGGAGTTCCTCCAGGAGCCGTCGAAGTTCCTCGCGGTGGGCGCGAAGATCCCCAAGGGCGTGCTGCTCTACGGCCAGCCCGGCACCGGCAAGACCCTGCTCGCCCGCGCAGTGGCCGGTGAGGCCGGCGTCCCGTTCTACTCGATCTCCGGCTCGGACTTCGTCGAGATGTTCGTCGGTGTCGGTGCCAGCCGCGTCCGCGACCTCTTCGAGCAGGCCAAGGCCAACGCGCCGGCCATCGTCTTCGTCGACGAGATCGACGCCGTCGGCCGGCACCGTGGAGCCGGCCTCGGCGGGGGCCACGACGAGCGCGAGCAGACCCTCAACCAGCTGCTCGTCGAGATGGACGGCTTCGACGTCAAGACCAACGTCATCCTCATCGCCGCGACGAACCGTCCCGACATCCTCGACCCCGCCCTGCTGCGACCTGGCCGTTTCGACCGGCAGATCGCCGTCGAGGCGCCGGACATGATCGGCCGCCACCGCATCCTCGAGGTGCACAGCCAGGGCAAGCCGATGGCCGACGACGTCGACCTGCTCGCTGTCGCGCGCCGCACGCCGGGCTTCACCGGCGCCGACCTCGCGAACGTCCTCAACGAGGCGGCCCTGCTGACGGCCCGCAGCGACCGCAAGATCATCGACAACAAGTCTCTCGACGAGGCGATTGACCGGGTCATCGCCGGCCCGCAGAAGCGCAGCCGCATCATGTCGGCCAAGGAGCGCAAGATCACCGCCTACCACGAGGGCGGTCACGCCCTCGTCGCCGCCGCGCTGAACCACACCGATCCGGTGACCAAGGTGACGATCCTGCCGCGCGGCCGCGCTCTCGGCTACACGATGGTCATGCCGGTCGACGACAAGTACTCGACCACGCGCAACGAGATCCTCGACCAGCTGGCCTACGCCCTGGGCGGCCGCGTCGCCGAGGAGATCGTCTTCCACGAGCCGACCACCGGTGCCTCCAACGACATCGAGAAGGCCACGAGCATGGCCCGCAAGATGGTCACCGAGTACGGCATGAGCGAGCGGATCGGCGCGATCAAGCTGGGCCAGAGCCAGGGCGAGGTCTTCCTCGGCCGCGACTACGGCCACCAGCGCGACTACTCCGAGGAGATCGCGGGCGTCGTCGACGAGGAGGTCCGCAAGCTGATCGAGAACGCCCATGACGAGGCCTACGAGGCGATCAACACCAACCGCGACGTCCTCGACCGTCTGGTGCTCGAGCTGCTCGAGAAGGAGACCCTGAACCAGGCCGAGATCGCGCGCGTCTTCCACGACATCGTCAAGCTGTCGATGCGTCCGACCTGGTTGTCGTCCCAGGCCCGGGTGCCCGGTGACCGGCCGCCCGTGCTCACTCCTGCCGAGGTCGCGGCGCAGCAGAACGGCCACCTGGCCCCGCCGACGGCGCCGGACCCGGAGCTCGAGGAGAAGATCGACGAGGCGGCGTCCGTCGGCGCCCACCCGCTCGCCGAGGAGCACCCGCCGGTGGCAGTCGTGGAGGTCCCCGACGACCGGCCGGTGAACCCCGACGAGAAGGCCTGATCGATGGCGATCGACGTGGCGCGGGCCGAGGCTGCCGTCCGCGAGCTGCTGCTCGCGATCGGCGAGGACCCGGAGCGTGACGGCCTCGTGGAAACGCCGGCGCGCGTGGCGCGGTCCTACGCGGAGGTCTTCGCCGGGCTGGACATGAGGGCGGAGGACGTCCTCGACAAGACGTTCGAGATCGAGCACGACGAGCTCATCATCGTGCGGGACATCGAGCTCTACTCCACGTGCGAGCACCACCTGGTGCCCTTCCACGGCGTCGCCCACGTCGGCTACATCCCGGGCAAGGACGGGCGGGTCACCGGCCTGTCCAAGCTGGCCAGGCTCGTCGAGGTCTTTGCCCGCCGCCCGCAGGTCCAGGAGCGACTGACCACCCAGATCGCCGACGCCCTCGTCGAGCACCTCGAGGTCCAGGGGGTCATCGTGGTGATCCAGGCGGAGCACCTGTGCATGTCCATGCGCGGCATCCGCAAGCCGGGAGCCTCGACCATCACCTCCGCAGTGCGTGGCCAGCTGCGCAACCCGGCCACTCGAGCAGAGGCCATGGCGCTCATGCTCGAGGGCAACAAGTGACCTCCCGGGCCTGCTCGACGACAGAATGGCGGTCATGATCGCTTCCGAAGCCGCAGCGCTCGCGGCCGCCGCTCTCGTCACCGAGCGTGACCGCACCCTCGTCATGGGCGTCGTCAACGTCACCCCCGACTCGTTCTCGGACGGGGGTGTCTGGTTCGAGCCCGAGGCGGCCCTCGCCCATGGGCGGGAAGTGCTGGCGGCCGGCGCCGACATCGTCGACGTCGGGGGCGAGTCGACCCGGCCGGGCGCGGACCGACCCTCCGTCGAGGAGGAGCTGCGCCGGGTGCTGCCGGTCATCCGGGATCTGGCCGAGCAGGGCGCCGTCGTCTCCATCGACACCATGCGGGCTGACGTGGCAGCCGCGGCCCTGGAGGCCGGCGCGGGGATCATCAACGACGTCTCCGGCGGGCTGGCCGACCCCGAGATGGTCCCGTTGGCCGTCGAGGCCGGGGTGCCGTTCATCGCCATGCACTGGCGCGGCCACAGCGCCGACATGCAGTCACTCGCCGTCTATGACGACGTCGTCGCGGAGGTGTCCCGTGAGCTCGCCGCCCGTCGGGACGAGCTGCTGGGTGCCGGGATGAGCCCGGACCTGCTCGTCCTCGACCCGGGGCTGGGCTTCTCCAAGACCGCCGAGCACAACTGGGCGCTGATGGCCGCGTTGCCGGAGTTCCACGAGCTGGGGCACCCGGTCCTGCTCGGTGCCTCGCGCAAGACGTTCCTCGGCCGGGTCGGCCTGGCCCCCGGCGAGCCGCCGCGGCCCCCGGCCGAGCGCGACCTCGAGACGACCGTGACCTCGGTCATGGCTGCCATGGCCGGCCTGTGGTGTGTCCGGGTCCATGACGTGGCGTCCACGGTGCGGGTGCTGTCGGTCGTCGGTGCAGCGCTCGACCACCTGCAGACCCCAGACACGTCCGCGGCGGGCTCTTCGTGAGCGACGCCATCGTTCTCCAGGGCGTGACGGCCCGTGGTCACCACGGAGTCCTCGAGTCGGAGAAACGAGACGGGCAGACCTTCGTCGTCGACGTGCACCTCACGCTCGACCTCGCGCCGGCCGGCCGCAGCGACGACCTCGCCGCGACGGTGAACTACGCGGAGGTCGCCTCCCTCGTCGTGGCACGCATCGCCGGACCCTCCTTCGACCTCATCGAGCGCCTGGCCGAGGTCATCGCGGACGACGTGCTCGCCTTCGACCGCGTCGACGAGGTCGAGGTCGTGGTGCACAAGCCGGAAGCTCCGGTGGGCCATCCCTTCAGCGACGTCCAGGTCCGGATCCGCAGGAGCCAGGGTCCGCGCGCCGTCATCGCGCTCGGGTCCAACCTCGGTGACCGGGGCCAGACCCTCTCGCTCGCGGTGGACGCTCTCCGTGAGCTGCCCGGCTTCACCGTGACCTCCGTGTCGCCGCTCGTCGAGACCGAGCCCGTCGGCGGTCCCGACCAGCCGCCCTACCTCAACGCCGTGGTGATCGGGCGAGCGCGCCTCGGACCCCGCGAGCTGCTCGAGGCCCTGCACCGCATCGAGGCCGCCCACGGGCGAACCCGCGAGGTGCGGTGGGGCGCCCGCACCCTGGACCTCGATCTGATCCAGTTCGGCTCGCCCGGCTCGGTGGACGAGGTCGTGAGCACGGACGAGTCACTCACTCTCCCGCATCCGCGGGCGGGGGAGCGCGCCTTCGTCCTGGTGCCCTGGGCCGCGGTCGACCCGCACGCGCGCCTGCGGCTGGGACCCGGCGACGAACGCATCCGTCCCGTTCGGGAGCTGCTCGGCGGGCTCGACCAGTCCGGGGTCGGCCCCGGACCCGAATGGGGGCAGCCGTGAAGCGGCACTCCGGCATCCGCGTGACGACCCTGGCTTTGACCGGGCTCGTGGTGCTCGTGCTCGCCTGGCTGGTGATGCGCTGGGTCGAGGGGGCCACCGGCAACATTCCCGACCCGGGCTGGGTCGGTGCAGCCGCCATGCTCTTCCTCGGCGGTGGCGTGCTCGTGGCCGGTTGGCAGGTCCGGAAGTTCCGGGACGGCACCCCTTCCCCGTCGATGACGGCACTGCGCGCGGCCCGGACCCTGGTGCTCGGCCAGGCCGCGGCCCTGACCGGCGCAGCCCTCACCGGGTGGTACGCCGCCATCGTGCTCGTCCTGCTGCCCGACGCGGACGTCGAGTCCCAGCGCAGCCGGCTGTGGCCCTTCGCCCTCCACGTCGTCGTGGCTCTCGCGCTGGCCGTCGCCGGCATGGTCGTCCAGCGGTGGTGCCGCGTCCGACCTCGGGACGAGGGCGACGAGGACGAGGTGCCCCACCTGGACGGCCACGCTCGGGACCGTTGATGCAACGAACCCGCTGGCTCAGGGGTCTCCGAGACATGGCGTTTCCCACGCGCGGCCGCCGGCTGCGAACTCTCGTCCTGCTCACCGTCCCGCTCGGGCTGGCCCTCAGCGCCTGCGGCGAGGTCGAGTCGCCCGCCCCCGCCTCCACTGGTTCGACCCTGTCCACGCCGGGTGCCCCCGTCGACCTTCCCGCCGGCCCCTCGGCCACGACGGCTCCGTCCGAGCCGGCGCCACCGTCCTTCGTCGACCGGGCGAAGATCGTCGCCGAGGCCGTCCGCAGGGCTGGGGTGCCGCAGCAGCCGGAGGGCCCGGTGCTGCTGGGGTCCTGGGTCGTTGACCTGGGCTTCGAGACCGATGCCCAGAAGGTCGCGTGGGCCGCAGGCCGGGTGACGCTCGACAGCGGCGTCCCGAAGGACGAGATCGGCGTCTCGACGATGACCCTGCCCGACGGGACGGAGCGTCCGGTCGACGTGATCACGCCGGATGAGTCGCTGGCCAGGGCCCTTCAGGACGCCACCGGTGACTGCACGGGCGTTGCGTCCGACGAGTGCCGGCTCACGCTCACTGACGCCGAACTCACCACGGCGCGAGTGCCCACGACGGAGGGCGAGGCCAGGGTCCCGGCGTGGTCCTTCACCGTCCAGGGGATGGCCCGGCCGATCGTCATCGTCGCCACGGCGCCCGGGATCCTGGAGCCGCCCGCACAGCAGCCGGCCCCGCTGCCGTCCCTGCCCGCAGCCGAGCCCGGGCTCAGCTCGGCCGACGCCCTGTCGGCGGTCTCCGGGCGGACCATCACCGTGCAGCTCGGCCATGGGGCCTGCGACCGCGACCTGACGGGGCACGCGGTCGAGTTCCCCGACCTCGTCGTCGTCGGGGGCACGTTCACGCCGCCCGACCCGGGCACGATGTGCACGATGCAGTACCTGCTGTCCCCGACGGTCCTGCAGCTCGCCGAGCCACTGGGGGAGCGGGTCGTCATCGACATCGCCTCCGGCGCCCCGCGGTTCCTGGGGATGCCGGTCTCCTGAGGGCGGTCAGGGCGTGCTGGTGCTCGCGTCTGGCGCGGTGGACTCGTCGACCAGGGAGACGGTCGAGGTCCTCGACGTGGTCTTTGACGTGGTCTCTGACGTGGTCTTTGACGGGGTCGTCGAGGACGTCGTCGAGTCCTCCGACGGGCCGGTCGGGATCGACGGGGCCGTCGCCCCCCGGTTGGGGCGAGGGGGCGGGATGGTGTCCACGAGGTCCTCGTCCGAGCAGGCCGCCGTGCCACCGACCGCGGCCAGCACCAGGGCAACGAGAAGGGCGCGCAGCGTGAGCCGGCGGGCGCGCGTGAGCGAGCCCAGCGGCATACGGGACCTCACTTGTCGACGTCGCCGACGACGAAGAACATCGACCCGAGGATCGAGACCATGTCGGAGATGAGCTGCCCGGGCAGCATCTCCGTCAGGACGGCGACGTTGTTGAACGAGGCGGAGCGCAGCTTGAGCCGCCACGGCGTCTTGTCCCCGCGCGAGACGAGGAAGTAGCCGTTGAAGCCGAGCGGGTTCTCGGTCGCGCAGTAGATCTCGCCCTCGGGGACCTTGAGGACCTTGGGCAGCTTGACGTTGATCGGGCCCGGCTGGAGCTGGATCAGCCGGTCCAGGCAGGCCTCGGCGATGTCGAGGCTGACCCGGGTCTGCTCGAGCAGCACCTCGAGGCGGGCGAGCGAGTCGCCGGCCTCCCGAGTGACCACCCGGCCGGGACCGTTGGGCCCGAACAGCTCGCCGTAGGCGAGGTAGGGGGCGTCTCGACGCAGGTCGACGTCGACGCCGCTGGCGCGGGCGATCGGGCCGGACACGCCGTAGGACAGGGCGGTCTCCCGCGCCAGGACGCCGACGCCCTTGGTGCGGGCCTCGAGGATCTCGTTGCCGACGAGGAGGTGCTCGAGCGACGGCAGCCGCTTGCGGACGTTGACGATCGCCTTGTCGACCCGACCGAGCCAGCCGGCGGGCAGGTCCTCCTTGAGACCGCCGACGCGGTTGAACATGTAGTGCATCCGCCCGCCGGAGACCTCCTCGAGGACGGCCTGGAGCTCCTCGCGCTCGCGGAACGCGTAGAAGACCGGCGTGATGGCGCCGAGCTCGAGCGGGTAGCTGCCGAGGAACATCAGGTGGCTGAGGACGCGGTTGAGCTCGGCGAGCGCCGTGCGGGCCCACACTGCGCGCTCGGGGACCTCCATGCCGAGCATCTGCTCGACGCCGAGCACGACGCCGAGCTCGTTGGAGAACGCGCTCAGCCAGTCGTGCCGGTTGGCCAGCACGACGATCTGCCGGTAGTCGCGGACCTCGAAGAGCTTCTCGGCGCCGCGGTGCATGTAGCCGATGATCGGCTCAGCGGTGACGATCCGCTCGCCGTCGACGACGATGCGCAGCCGGAGGACGCCGTGTGTCGCGGGGTGCTGGGGGCCGATGTTGAGGACCATGTCGGCCGTTGCGAGCCCTCCGGCGCCGACCCCGACGGTGAGGGCGCGTTGACGCGAGGAACGGTGTGACACGGCGGTCTCGGTCATGTGGTCGAGTATGCCGTGTCCCCCCTCGCTTCGAGAGGGTGGTGTCGGCCGAGTCTCAGTGATCCTCGTCGCCGCCCGGGGCGCCGCTCAGGACTGCCGACGTCGCATTCGGACCAGCACGAAGGCGATCAGGCCGAGGGCAATGGCCGTGCCGGCCGCGGTGAGGAGGACGGGGACCAGCTGCGAGTCCTTGGCGGCCTCTGCCTCGGGGTCCTCCGGCGCGGCGACGGGGGCCGACGGCCCCACTGTCGCCGTCGACCCGTCGAGCCCGGTGAGCGCGAAGAACCGGAACGAACCCGTGAGCGGGTGCCCGTCCTCGGACGTCACGCGGTAGGCCACGGTGTAGTCGCCCGCGGGAGCTGCGGACGAGAGGGCCTGACGGACCTCCCGCCCCTCGATGACGGCGGCCCCCTGAGCCACGTTGCCGGTCGGGCCGGTGACGACGACCTGCAGGCCGATCTCGAGGGGTTCCTGGCTGAACACCAGCACGACCTCCGCCGGCACCTGCTCGACCGAGGTGCCCTCGCCCGGTGTCGTCTTCTCGAGGACGTCATGTGCGCTGGCCGTGCTGGGGAAGGCCATGATCGCCGCAGCCGCGAAGCCGATGGTCACCCCCGCGGACGTGCTGAGGGCAAGGAGGACCGTGACGAGCCGACGCATGCCCTCAGGGTATGTCCGGCGCCCCGACCCGCTTCAGCGCCCACCAGAAGTCCCCGAACCCGCCCGGCCTGATGAGCTCCGCCTCCGCGGCGGACCGCTCCAGCGCGCGGAGGTAGGCCATCGGGTCCCGGATCGCCAGGGCATGGTCCGGTGTCGCACCGCGAACCCCGAGGCTCCGGAGCAGCTCGCGCTGAGTGGTGACCAGGTCCGCGTCCAGGCTGTCCATCGCCACGTGGGCGGTGATGTCGCAGCTGCCGTCGGGCACCGGCTCGGTCTGGGTCCCGGACCGATAGGCCGTCAGGGTGCCCCTGGGCGGGCGAGCCTCGCGGACGTGCCCGTAGTCGACGGCGACGAGCAGCCCGGACTCCACGCGCGCCACCAGATCTGCCCATGCACCGTCTCTGGCCCGGCCGACCTCGACGCGGTCGCCCGGTGCTGCGGCGGGCCAGTGCTCCCCGACCCAGGCCAGGTCGGCGGCCGGCAGGCCGTCGCCGAGCTGCTCGCCGCCGCTGGCGGGATCGACGAGAACCTCGCGCAGCCGCCCCGACTCGTCGACCTCGGCGACGACACAGGGCACGACATCCAGCCACTCGTGCCCGATGACGAGCGCGTGGGACAGGCCCACGAGGCCGCTCGGGAGCCCTGCGCCCCCCGGTGACTCGAGCCAGTCCACTCGGGGGTCGAGACCGTCGGGGCGTGCCACCACGTCGACCGCGAGAACGGCCGTCACCGGGTCGACCACGTCGGCCAGGTGGGTCGCCAGCTCACCTCGCCCCGCTCCGACGTCGACGACGAGCGCGGGCGGCGTCACTCCGCGCTCCCGGTGCCACAGGTCCAGCAGGGCCTGCGCGAGCACCGCCCCGGTCACCCCGTGGGTCGCGGTCGTGAAGTGCGCCGAGGGTCCACCGCGGGCGACGTAGAAACCCAGCCCAGCGGCATACAACGCGCTCTGCCACGCCTGACGCCAGGGAACGGGATCCACGGTCACGGACTCTAGGCGATACGGTGCGGTGAGTGACCACTCCGCAGGATCGCCCCGCCCGTTTCGACGTCGGGATCGTGGGCGCCGGCCGCGTCGGCGCCGTGCTCGGCGCGGCGCTGCGCAGGGCGGGGCACCACGTCACCGGCGTCTCCGCCGTCAGTGAGCAGAGCCGGGAGCGCGCGGCGGCCCTGCTGCCCGGGGTGCCGGTGCGGCCGATCCCCGAGGTGGTCGCCGGCGCCCACCTCGTCGTGCTCGCCATCCCGGACGACGCGCTGGTCGAGCTCATCGCGGGCCTCGCAGCGACGGCGACCTTCACGCCCGGGCAGCTGGTCCTGCACACGTCGGGGGCCCACGGCATCGCCGTCTTCGAGGCGGCGGCCGAGCGGGACATCGTGCCCCTCGCGCTGCACCCGGCGATGACGTTCACGGGGACGGCGGTCGACATCGAGCGACTCCAGGACTGCTGCTTCGGCGTCACGACGGTCGACATGGCGCGCCCCCTGGCCGAGGCGCTCGTCATCGAGATGGGCGGCGACCCCGTGTGGGTGCCGGAGGAGGAGCGGCTGACCTACCACGCGGCCCTCGCCCACGGTGCGAACCACCTGGTGACCCTCGTCAGCCAGGCGATGGACCTGTTGCGCTCGACCGGTATCGAGGAGCCGGCCCGAGTGCTGGAGCCGCTCCTGTCGGCGGCCCTGGCCAACACGCTGCAACAGGGTGACGCAGCCCTCACCGGACCGGTCGCCCGAGGAGATGCCGGTACCGTTGCCGGGCACGTGGCGCTGCTCCGGGACGTCGCCCCCGACATCCGACCGACCTATCTGGCGCTCGCCCGCGCTACCGCACAACGAGCACTGCTCAGCGGCAGGTTGAAGCCGTCAGCCGCCGAGCCGCTGCTCGATCTGCTCGCCGACGAGGAGGACAAGTCGTGACCACGCAACCAACGGACGGCCCCGTCGTGGCCCGCACCCGCGACGAGCTGCGCACGGCCCGCGCGGCCCTCGACGACGGCGACGTCGCCGTCGTCATGACGATGGGCGCTCTCCACGACGGCCACGCCACGCTGATCCGACGGGCCCGCGAGACCCACGCCCACGTCATCGTGACGATCTTCCTCAACCCGCTCCAGTTCGGGCCGAAGGAGGACCTGTCCCGCTACCCGCGCACCTTCGACTCCGACCTCGAGATCTGCTCCGCGGCCGGCGTCGACCTCGTGTTCGCGCCCACCCCGGACGTCATCTACCCCGAGGGAGACCCCGGGGTGCGTGTCTCCGCCGGGCCTTTGGGCGACGTCCTCGAGGGCCAGTCCCGGCCGGGCCACTTCGACGGCATGCTCACCGTCGTCGCCAAGCTCATGCACCTGACCCGGTGCACCTCCGCCTACTTCGGCCAGAAGGATGCGCAGCAGCTGCTCCTGATCCGCAGGATGGTGCGGGATCTCGACTTCCCGGTCCGCGTCGTGTCGGTGCCCACGGTGCGTGAGCCCGACGGCCTGGCGATGTCGAGCCGCAACACCTACCTCACCGCCTCCGACCGGGAGACGGCGCTGTGCCTCTCCCGCGCCCTCCGGGCCGGGGCCGGCGCCGCCATCGAGGGTCCCTCAGCGATCCGACGCGCGGCCCGCGAGGTCCTCGTCCACGAGCCGCTCGCCCTCGTCGACTACCTCGTCCTCGTCCACCCGGAGACCTTGCAGGACGTGCCCGAGTGGTATCGCGGCGAGGCGCTCCTGGCGGTCGCCGGGCGCGTCGGCACGACCCGCCTCATCGACAACCTGCCCGTCATGGTCGGCCCCGGCGGCGGGCCCCTCGAGACCTTCACCCACGACTGACCCTCCCGGCACGACCGAAGGACTGAGCCAC
>NZ_JAPFQL010000079.1 GCF_028446585.1 Intrasporangium calvum | reverse complement strand
GCCGGCCGTCGTGCTGTCTCCAGGCCCCGTGCCGTGATGCCGGGAATGGGTAGTGGTCCGACGCACCGTGCGGCCGATCCGGTCCGCCACGGGACGCAGACACACCGAGGAGGCACCAGTGAGCAGCGTCGACCCTGCCGCCAACGAGATCCCGCACGAGCCCGACGAGGTGGACGTGGAGCGCGGCAGCGCCGACGGCAGCGCCAAGGCCAACGTGCCCCTCGAGGAGTCGCTCGAGGATGCCGGCGACGTCAGGGGCGTCGAGACACATCACGAGGTGGAGCAGCCGGTGCGCGGCGATGAGGACGACCCGGCGGTGAGCTGACTCCGGTCACTCGGCCGGAGCTCTGGACAGGGCCGGCTCCCGGGCACCACGCAGCCCCCGGGAGCCGGCCCGCGCACGTCTGTGGTGACCCCGGGAAGCGAGCCCAGCGGCATACGGCCTGGTGGTCGAGCCCGCGGGGGTCGTTGTTTGTGCGCTCAGGGCGAACACGGCGTGGTCCGGGAAATCGTGCTCCACCTTCGAGCGTTAGGGTCAGTGACGAGCCAGCCGACCGGGCAATCTCCGGCCGGGCGGGAACCCCTTCGACGATGGAGACACGGTGACTTCGGACATCTCCGCCAACGGCAGCGGCATGCCGGGCGGTCTCGACGACCACATCTACAACCGCCTGCTCAAGGAACGCATCATCTTCCTCGGCTCGGACGTCCGCGACGAGAACGCGAACGCCATCTGCGCGCAGCTGCTGCTGCTCTCCGCGGAGGACCCGGAGAAGGACATCTGGCTCTACATCAACAGCCCCGGTGGTTCGATCTCGGCCGGCATGGCGATCTACGACACGATGAACTGGATCCCCAACGACGTCGCCACCGTCGCCATGGGCATGGCCGCGTCGATGGGTCAGTTCCTCCTCTCGGCCGGCACGAAGGGCAAGCGCTACGCGACGCCGCACGCCCGCGTCATGATGCACCAGCCGTCCGGCGGTATCGGCGGCACGGCGACGGACATCAAGATCCAGGCCGAGCAGATGCTCTACATCAAGAACCAGATGGCGCGCCTCATCGCCGAGCACACCGGCCAGACGGTCGAGCAGATCACCAAGGACTCCGACCGCGACCGCTGGTTCAGCGCCGAGGAAGCCAAGGAGTACGGCTTCGTCGACCACGTCTTCACCAGCTCCGGGCAGGCCACCGAGGGCGACAGCATCGGCCAGGCGGATGCCAAGACCGACGGCACCAGCGAGAAGTGAGAGACCCGATGATGATCACCCCCAACAGCCGCCTCGCCGCCCCGGCGCCGCAGAGCCGCTACATCCTGCCGCAGTTCGAGGAGCGCACCTCCTACGGCATGAAGCGGTCCGACCCCTACAACAAGCTCTTCGAGGACCGCATCATCTTCCTCGGCGTGCAGGTCGACGACGCGTCAGCTGACGACATCATCGCCCAGCTGCTCGTCCTCGAGTCGCTCGACCCCGACCGCGACATCCTGATGTACATCAACAGCCCCGGCGGCTCGTTCACCGCGATGACCGCGATCTACGACACCATGCAGTTCGTCCGGCCCGACATCCAGACCTTCTGCATCGGCCAGGCGGCGTCGGCCGCGGCGGTCCTGCTCGGCGCGGGTGCGGCGGGCAAGCGGTTCGCCCTGCCGAACTCCCGGATCCTCATCCACCAGCCGGCGCTGCAGGGCGGCGACTACGGCCAGGCCTCGGACATCGAGATCCAGGCCAACGAGGTGCTCCGGATGCGCACCTGGCTCGAGGACACGCTCGCCCAGCACACCGGGCGCACCTCCGAGACCGTCCGCGAGGACATCGAGCGCGACAAGATCCTCTCCGCGGCGGACGCCAAGGACTACGGCCTGATCGACGAGGTCCTCGCCTCGCGCAAGGCCTCGCTCGAGGTCTGAGCCGCAGCGTTCCATTCATCGAGAGAGCAGCTCGCCGCGGCGGGCTGCTCTCTCGATCTGGTTAGGTGGAGCCATGGCGAGCACTGAGTTCGAGTCCGCGGTCGCGTCGGTCAAGCAGCTGACGGAGGATCCCGGCAACGACGTCAAGCTGAAGCTCTACGCCCTCTACAAGCAGGCGACCGAGGGTGATGTGGCGGGCAAGCGGCCCGGCTTCACCGACTTCGTCGGGCGGGCCAAGTACGACGCGTGGGCCAAGCTCAGCGGCACGTCGGGCGAGGACGCCGAGGCGCAGTACATCGCGATCGTCGCGGACCTCACCGCAACCTGACCCCGCGCGCGGCTCCACTTTCCCGCACGGGCGGGAGTGTCGGGAGATTTGCGGCCCGATCGGCGCGAGCCTTCAGCACGTGCGGGAATGTCGCGAGGCCGTCGGCCGGTGGTCGTCCATCGCCCCCTCCCTGCTTGGGTTCAGGCCGGCTCGGCGATGTCGTCCGGCTTGCTCGAGAAGTGCCTACGCCATTCGTCACCGAGGCGTGGTGTCTTCATACCTTGGTCCCGCCTGGCGGCGAGGACCCGGCTGAGCGTCCGGGCGGGGGCACCTTCTGGCGCGGCGGTCATCCACAGCCTGCCGGAACATCCCGCCACTTTCCCGCACGTGCTGGAGAGTCGTGCCAGCCGGGCCGCAGAGCCTCCCGACCTTCCCGCACGGGCGGGAAAATGGTGCGGCGTCATCACGGGCCCACCGGGCTCAAGTGACACGTGCGTGGTTTGTCAGCCGACAGCGGACAAACGGCGTTGCACGCGCGAGGGTGGGTCGCTCCGTCGTCTAATAGGAGTCGACCCCTAGATTGGGGGTCGTTGTCGACAGCCTGACGTCGAGGGTAGGAGCGATTCGGTGGCACGCATCGGAGAAGGCGGAGACCTCCTCAAGTGCTCGTTCTGCGGAAAGAGCCAGAAGCAGGTCAAGAAGCTCATCGCCGGCCCCGGCGTCTACATCTGCGACGAGTGCATCGACCTGTGCAACGAGATCATCGAGGAGGAGCTCGCCGAGTCGAGTGAGCTCGGGCTGGACCACCTGCCCAAGCCACGCGAGATCTTCGAGTTCCTCGAGCACTACGTCGTCGGGCAGGACGCGGCCAAGAAGTCGCTCGCCGTTGCCGTCTACAACCACTACAAGCGGATCCAGGCAGGCGAGGGACCCAAGCGCGACGACGACCACGTCGACATCGCCAAGTCCAACATCCTGCTCATCGGGCCGACCGGCTCGGGCAAGACCTACCTCGCCCAGACGCTGGCCAAGATGCTCAACGTCCCGTTCGCCATTGCCGACGCGACGGCGCTCACCGAGGCGGGCTATGTCGGCGAGGACGTCGAGAACATCCTGCTCAAGCTGATCCAGGCCGCCGACTACGACGTCAAGAAGGCCGAGACGGGCATCATCTACATCGACGAGGTCGACAAGATCGCCCGCAAGTCGGAGAACCCGTCGATCACCCGCGACGTCTCCGGTGAGGGCGTCCAGCAGGCGCTCCTGAAGATCCTCGAGGGGACCACGGCGAGCGTGCCCCCGCAGGGTGGGCGCAAGCACCCGCACCAGGAGTTCATCCAGATCGACACGACCAACGTGCTCTTCATCGTGGGCGGCGCCTTCGCCGGTCTGGAGAAGATCATCGAGAGCCGCTCCGGGCGCAAGGGCCTCGGCTTCGGCCAGCCGCTGCACACGGCCAAGGACCTGGGTGACAGCTTCGCCGACGTGATGCCGGAGGACCTGCTCAAGTTCGGCCTGATCCCCGAGTTCATCGGGCGGCTGCCCGTCCTCACGACGCTCGGCCCGCTCGACCAGCAGGCTCTCGTCAACATCCTGACGCAGCCGCGCAACGCGCTCGTCAAGCAGTACCAGAAGATGTTCGCCATCGACGGCGTCGAGCTCGAGTTCAGCGACGACGCCCTCGAGGCCGTCGCGGACCAGGCGCTCCTGCGCGGCACGGGCGCCCGCGGCCTCCGCGCCATCATGGAGGAGGTCCTCCTCCCCGTGATGTTCGACGTCCCCAGCGACGACGGGATCGCCCGCGTCGTCGTCAACCGCGAGGTCGTCCTCGACAACGTCAACCCGACGATCGTGCGCCGCGAGGCGGAGCCGCGCCCGAAGCGCCAGCGCAAGGAATCCGCCTGAGTCACCCCGCGTAGGGCGGCACCGAAGGGGGTCCGATGATCGCGCCATTCCACCTGCAGGCGGGGGACCGGGTCCCCGTGCAGCAGTCGAGCACGACTTGCGGCTCGGCGTCGCTGACGGTTGCCCGGATGCTGGTGAACCCGGCCTTCGCGCGATGGATCCGCTTCGGTCTGGACGTGGAGGCCAAGGATGAGGATGCCCGGGACGCCCGCACCGTCGAGCAGCGGTTCGCAGCGCACGAGCAGGTCGTCGCGAGCCGCACCAACTCGCTCGTCGGCGCGGGGGGCCGCATCCAGGTGCCGTGGCCGAGGGCCCTCGGCACGCCACCGTGGGGCGCGCGCGGCGAGCTCGAGTTCGGCGCGGCCGTGCCGTGGGCGGACTACGACATCACGCTGTTCCGCTTCGGCGGGCGCGGCGCCCTGGAGCAGGCCTACGCCGACCTCCAACGTCGGGTCCGGGCTGGCCGGCCGGCGCTGCTCTACATCGGCAACGCCTGGCTGCCGCGCCACGTCGTCCTCGTGATGCCGGCGACCCGCGGGCAGGAGCTGGACGTCTACGAGCCGTCGGTCGGTCGGGTCGTCGACCTGCCGCGGCAGACGTTCGTCGAGCGGCGGCTGCGGATGGCGGGCTGGGACGTGCCGTGGGGTGCCGTCTGGGACGACGCGCCGGACTGACGTCGGGTCACTCGGCCTGGACCGGGGACTCGGTGCGCAGCAGGAACACTCCGAGCGCGAGACCGCCCAGACCGATGACGTATGCCGCTGGGCCGGCTTCCAGCCCACCGCCCCGGAGGGCGCCGGCGAGGAGAGCGACGGCGGGGGCAGCGAGGGCTGCGAGCACGGTGCGGCGGGCCCAGGTCCGCAGAACGGGCCCTGGGAACCCACCGGCCGGGGGAGTGGTCGCGGACAGGGCAGCGGCGGCATGCCCGGCGACCAGGGCCAGTGCGGCCGGGACCGACCACGGCGAGAAGCTGCCGGCCGGGGTGTGGAGGAACCAGCCCACCAGGAGGAGCCCCCAGAACGCGAGTGGCACTCCCGACCCGGCGTAGGTCAGCGTCACCAGGGGCACGAGGACCAAGGACCACCAGATCGGGTCGAGACCTCCGGCCGCAGCCTGGAGTGAGAGCAGGAAGGCGCCGGCGCTGGCAGCCCCGGCGAGCGCCAGGGCGACCTGTGGGAGCGACCAGCGCGGACCCCTGCCGAACCGCAGGGTGCGCCAGGTCGGTGCGTCGGGGCCGCGTCCGGACCGGGGGCTCGCGGCGCTCATCGGCGCCTCCCGAGACGGGGTGCGGCGGCGCGGCGGGCGATGTCGCGCAGGACGTGGTCCAGCGACCCCGGGCCCTGCCAGGGAACGACCGGGACGCCGCGGGTGACGAGGGAGTGGACCTGCGCCTCGCGTGCCAGCAGGCGGATCCGCCAGGCGAGGGCCTCGTAGACGCTGCCGGGGTCCGCTGCGAGGTGCTCGGGGAACGTGTCGACGACGACGGTGGTCAGCCCTCGCGCGGCGAGGGTGTGGGCGAGCCCGACCGTGGTGGGCACGATGAGCGGGCTGAGGACGAGGCAGAGGGCGTTGGGGTCGACGCCGCGGATGGCGCGCTCGCCGTCGTCGCGGCGCTCACTGGCCGGGGCGATCGAGGCGAGGGTCTCGAGCACGCGGCGCAGGTGCCTGGTGCCGGAGCCCACCCCGAGGCGAGGGATGTTGGCCGCGCCGACGGTCCGCAGCGTGAGGCGGTCGTTGCTGGCGAGGAAGTGCTCGCTGATCGCGCCGGCGGCGCGCACGGTCACGTCGAGGCTGGTCGGGCGCCCGTCGATGCCCTCACGTGGCCCAAGGTCGCTGAACGCGTCGACGAGGAGGAAGACGTGCGCGTCCTCGTCGGCGTAGGTGGAGGTGACGTGCAGGGCACCGGTGCGCAGCGACACGGGCCAGTGGATGCGCCGGAGCCGATCGCCGGGGTGGAACTGGCGGATGGTGTTGAACTCGCTGCCTGATCCGGGGCGTGCCGACCGGTTGAGCCCGACGAGACCACGGGGGTGCGGCGTCGGTGCTGCGGCGTCGAACGCGGCGGGAACGGGCAGGGTTGCCGTGGCGAGGTCGGGCACGTCGGTGGGGCCGACCCGGTAGGCGCCCCAGTCGCTCGTCAGAGTGATGCTCAACGTCCC
Source organism: Intrasporangium calvum (assembly GCF_028446585.1). Classification (GTDB taxonomy): domain Bacteria; phylum Actinomycetota; class Actinomycetes; order Actinomycetales; family Dermatophilaceae; genus Intrasporangium; species Intrasporangium calvum_A. Next base: position 20,498 of record NZ_JAPFQL010000079.1, on the reverse strand, counting down.
GATGTGGCGGCGCCCCCAGCGGGTCGTGCGCAGCGCGATGACGCCCGTGCCGCCTTCGATCCGGGCGACGCCGCTGACGGGCTTGCGCTCGACCCAGCGGGTCGCCGCGAGCGTGATGACGCCCTCGGCATCGGACATCGGTCGGACCTGGACCGCGGCCTCCGCGACGTCTCCCTCCCGCAGCGTGCCGGTGGTGAGCGTCACGTCCGCGTGGGGCGCGGTCCGCGGCCTGGCGATTCGGCCCCAGATCGCGACCACGACGAGGGGGGCGGCGAGGACGAGGAGGTCGGGTCGCCGACCGAGCACGGCGGCCACCGCGGCGCCGGTCGCCAGGAGCACCGCCCGGGTGTGGGCGGCGGTCGGGGTCCACTGCCCGAGGTGCCCGGACGAGGTGGTCCGGGGCAGGAGCGGGCGCACCCTCAGGTCCCGGGTGTCGTCGCTGACGCGGCCGGGTCCGGCTGCCGCATCTCACGCGGGGCGGGCGTCGGGACCGACTGGAGGAGCCGTGTCACGACGTTGCTGCCGCTGACGTCGCTCATCCAGAGCTCCGGCTTCACCGTGACCCGGTGCGCGAGCACCGCCTTGGCCACCGCCTTGACGTCCTCGGGGGTGACGTAGTCGCGGCCGTCGATGATCGCGTAGGCGCGGGAGCAGAGGAGCAGGCCGAGAGCGCCCCGGGGTGAGGCTCCCATGAGCACGTCCGCGTGGCCGCGGGTCGCGGCGGCCAGGGCCACGCAGTAGCGGCCGACCGACTCGTCCACCACCACACGCTCCACGGCGGCCTGCATGGCCAGCAGGTCCTCGGGGCCGACGACGGGACGGAGCGTCTGCTCCTCCTGCTGCCGGGCCATCCGGTTGGTGAGGATCTGCCACTCCTCGTCGACGGTCGGGTAGCCGAAGGACACCCGCATGAGGAACCGGTCGAGCTGCGCCTCGGGCAGGGGGTAGGTCCCTTCGTACTCGACCGGGTTGGCCGTGGCGAGGACGTGGAACGGCCGCGGGAGCGGGAAGGTCCGCCCCTCGACGGTGACCTGCTTCTCCTGCATGGCCTCAAGCAGGGCCGCCTGCGTCTTGGGAGGCGTCCGGTTGATCTCGTCGGCCAGGAGGAGCCCGGTGAAGATCGGCCCGGGCCGGAACTCGAAGTCGCCGGAGCGCTGGTCGAAGACGAAGGAGCCGGTGATGTCGCCGGGCAGCAGGTCCGGGGTGAACTGCGCCCGCTTGAAGGTCAGCCCGAGGGTCTGGGCGAAGCTGCGGGCGGCGAGGGTCTTGCCGAGACCGGGGAAGTCCTCCATCAGGACGTGCCCGCCGGCCAGCACTCCGGCGAGGACGAGGCGCAGCGGCTCGCGCTTCCCCACGACGGCCCGCTCCACCTCGGTGAGGACGGCGTTGCTGAGGTCGCTGACGCGCCTGAGGTCCATCTGCTCTGCTCCCTGCGTGCTCACGTCGGTCATGGGGTCACCACTGCTCGATTCGTCGGAGGATCTGGTCAAGCCGGTCGGGACGGTAGAGGTCGGGCGGGGGCTGCGTCTCGAGGAACTCCCAGAGCTCGGCAGGCATGACGTCCCGGGCCGCCTCCTCGTCGACGGCCAGGCCGTGCTTGGCGTGGAGCCGTTCGCGGATGATCTCGCTCAGCCGGGTGTGCAGGTGGTGGACGAGCTCGGGACGGCCCTCGGGGCGCGCGTTGGCCCCCTCCAGCCGGGCGGCGAGGTTGGTCACCTGGTAGTCGTTGCCGCGGTTGCCCGTGCTCAGCTCGCTGTCGGTGAGCGGCCAGACGACGAGCTGGTGGCTGCCGAAGTGGTCGATGGCGTACCAGAGGATCGCAGCCGACGCGACGAGCGCGACGGCGAGCCGCGGCACGTCGGGGCGCAGCCCGATGAGGCCCGTGAAGAGGGCGATGACGCCCCAGGCAATGACGATGCCGAGCAGGCGCCGCCGCCACGGGTGCAGCGCTCCCGCGAGTGACCGTATGCCGCTGGGCTCGGTCCCGCTCACGCCCTCCCTCCGTGGGTGGCCGGGTCGCGGCCAGCCTCGTCGGGCGCGGGGCGGGCCCGTCCGAGGTCGCCGCGGATGGTGCCGAGCGCGACGATGGCCCGCTCGCGGTGCGGCTCGGAGAGCGCATGGGTGGAGAAGCGTGCCTCGCGGTAGAGCCCGGCCAGCTCGTCGAGGCTCAGGGCATCGACGTCCCAGACGCGCAGGACCCGGGCGACGTACTCAATCGAGGTCTCGGCGCGATGGCGGGGGAGGCCCGCCATCGCAGCGGCCTGCTCGAGGGCGACCCACGCCGCGACGATGGCATTGCGTGGGGTGCCGCGGCCCATGGCGTCGAGGCCGAGGTCGGCGCCCTCGAGGATTCCTGCCGGCACCTCGGGCCTCCCGAAGCCGGGCTCGGTCTCGCTCGTCAGGCGAGGGGCGACCCGCCTCAGCAGGTCGCGCACGGCCAGGGCGAGCAGGACGAGCACCGCGATGACAACGAGGACGACGACGACCTGGACGAGCACGGCGAGGAGTCCATCTGGGTCCCAGCCCTTGACGCCTTCGGAGTCCACGCTCTCGCGCGGCTCGGCCGTCAGGGTGGGCGTCAACCCGCTGGTGGGCGGGCCGGTCACGAGACTGGCCCGGGGACGGCTGACGAGATCGGTGGGTCCCGCGGACGCTGCGACCACGAGGAAGGCCATGACGAGCGCCGCGCCGCACCCCGCGGCCAGACCAGCCAACCCCTGCATCCCCCTGCCTGTCATCGGCTCAGCTGGGGTGCGTCGGCCGCGGCTCCGCCGGGATCAGTTCGGCCTCGCGGACCTCGATGCCGTCGCCGTCCCCGTAGGCGAGGTCGCCGATGCGGCCGGTCGCACGCAGGTCACCCTCGGCCGCGCGGACGTGCTCGAGCTGCGCGGCCGGACCGACGAGCGTCATGGTGCGCACCTCGGCACGCATGCCGAGCTTGGCCTCCGACTTGACCTTGCGGACCCCGGCGAGCGCCTCACTGACCGTGGCGAGCACGGCCGGGTCCCCGCCGGCCGGGAGCTCCGACCGGGTGGGCCAGGCCTGACGGTGGACGGAGCCCTGCTCGAACCAGGACCACACTTCCTCCGTGGAGTAGGGGAGGAAGGGGGCGAAGAGGCGCAGCAGTGTCTCGAGGGCGATCCGCAGGGCGGCCCGCGCGCTCGCCGCCTCCGCCTCGCCGCGACCTCCGTAGGCGCGGTCCTTGACGAGCTCCAGGTAGTCGTCGCAGAACGTCCAGAAGAACGTCTCCGTCACCTCGAGCGACCGGGTGTAGTCCCACGACTCGAAGCCGTGGGTCGCCTTGTCGACCACGTCGCCCAGGGCGGCGAGCATCGACAGGTCGAGGGGGTTGGTCACCGCCGCGCGCAGGTCGCCGGAGACCTCACCGAAGCCGAGCGCGAACTTGGACGCGTTGAGGATCTTGATGGACAGGCGACGGCCGACCTTCATCTGGCCCGTGTCGTAGGCGGCGTCCGTCCCGAGGCGGCCGGAGGCGGCCCAGTAGCGGACGGCGTCCGCCCCGTGCGCCTTGACGACGTCCTCGGGGGTCTCGGCGTTGCCCTTCGACTTGCTCATCTTCTTGCGGTCCGGGTCCAGGATCCAGCCGCTGATGGCCGCGTTGCGCCACGGCACCGTCCCGTGCTCGTGGTGGGCTCGCACGACCGTCGCGAAGAGCCAGGTCCGGATGATGTCGTGACCCTGGGGCCGCATGTCCATCGGGAAGATCGCGTCGAACAGCTCCGGGTCCGACCCGAGCCCCTCACCGCCGCGGACCGGCCACCCCGCCGCGATCTGCGGCGACAGGGACGAGGTCGCCCAGGTGTCCATGATGTCCGGGTCGGCCACGAAGCCGCCCGGCTCGCCCCGCTGCGCCTCGTCGTAGCCCTCGGGCACGTCGATCTGCGGGTCCACCGGCAGCGCGGTCTCGGGCGCCAGGATCGGGTGGTCGTAGTCGGTCTCGCCCTCGGCGGTGACCGGGTACCAGACCGGGAAGGGCACCCCGAAGAAGCGCTGCCGCGAGATGAGCCAGTCGCCGTTGAGGCCCTCGACCCAGTTGCGGTAGCGGGCGCGCATGAACGTCGGGTGGAAGTCGATGTCGTCGCCGCGCGCCACCAGTGCGGAGCGAAGGTCGGCCTCGCGCCCACCGTTGCGGATGTACCACTGGCGCGACGTGACGATCTCGAGCGGCTTGTCGCCCTTCTCGTAGAAGTTCGCCTTCCGCTGCGTCTTCTGCGGCTCGCCGTCGAGGTCGCCCGACTCCCGGAGCGCCGTGACCACGGCCTCACGCGCACTGAACGTGGTCTTGGTGGCCAGCTCAGCGGCATACAGCTCCTCGCCGGGTCCGCCGGCGATCCACTCGGGCGTCTCGGCCTGGAGCCGGCCGTTGCGGGTGATCAGGGACCGGATGGGCAGCTGCAGCTCGCGCCACCACAGGACGTCGGTGAGGTCGCCGAAGGTGCAGCACATGGCGATGCCGGCGCCCTTGTCCATCTCGGCAGCCGGGTGCGCGAGCACGGGCACCTCGACGTCGAAGAGCGGGGAGCGCACGGTCGTGCCGAAGAGCGGCTGGTAGCGCTCGTCGTCGGGGTGGGCGATCAGCGCGACGACCGACGGGATGAGCTCCGGTCGGGTCGTCTCGATGTAGACAGGTCCGGCGGCGCCGTCAGCCGAGACCCGGTGGAAGGCGACCCGGTGGTACGCGCCGGGGTAGTCCCGGGCCTCGAGCTCGGCCTGGGCGACAGCCGTCTGGAAGGTGACGTCCCAGAGCCCCGGGGCCTCCGACTGGTAGGCCTCGCCACGCGCGTAGTTGCGCAGGAAGGCCTGCTGGGCCACGGCGCGGGACCGCTCGTCGATGGTCCGGTAGGAGATGTTCCAGTCGAGGGAGAAGCCGAGGCGGCGGAAGAGGGACTCGAACGTCTCCTCGTCCTTGACGGTGAGCACGTCGCACAGCTCGATGAAGTTCTTGCGGCTGATCGGGCGCTGGTCGGCGGCCTTGATGGCCTTGCCCTTCGCGTCGACCCCCTCGGTGAAGGGCGGCTCGTAGCCCTCCTCGTAGGGCAGGGTCGCGTCACCACGCACGCCGTAGTAGTTCTGGACCCGGCGCTCCGTCGGCAGGCCGTTGTCGTCCCAGCCGATCGGGTAGAACACCTCGAGTCCCTGCATCCGCTTGTAGCGGGCCATGCAGTCGGTGTGGGTGTAGGAGAACACGTGGCCGACGTGCAGCGAGCCCGAGGCGGTCGGCGGGGGCGTGTCGATGGCGAAGACCTGGTCGCGGGGCAGGCTCAGGGCGCGCTCCCGGTCGAACGCGAAGGTCTGCTCGTCCTTCCATACCTGCATCCACTTCTCCTCGAGGCCGTCGAGCGTGGGTCGCTCGGGGATCCGCGAGGTCGTGGGTGCAGGTGCGTCAGTCATGCGGTCAATCCTTCCATGGGCTCACGGGTGTCCTCGACCGCGTATCGCCGGGCACTGTGGCGATGCTCACGGCTCGCCTGAGGGTGGGCGATGGATCAGAGGATTACCGAACAGTACGGCGGCAGGGCAGAGTGTCCTCATGGAGCCGGTCTACTCACCCGTCATCGCCTTCGCCCGGGGTCTCTTCGCCCTCCAGGGACTGCGGTTCACCATGCTCGGCGAGGACAACGTCCCGCGCACGGGCGGAGCCGTCATGGCGATCAACCACATCGGCTACATGGACTTCACCTACGCCGGGCTCGCGGCGCTGAAGTCGGGCCGTCTCGTGCGGTTCATGGCCAAGGACTCGGTCTTCTCGCACCCCGTCAGCGGGCCGCTGATGCGCGGCATGCACCACATCCCGGTCGACCGGACGGCGGGTGCGGCCTCCTACCGCCGCGCGGTCGAGGCGCTGCGCGCCGGCGAGATCGTCGGGGTCTTCCCGGAGGCGACGATCAGCCGCTCGTTCGAGCTCAAGGACTTCAAGACGGGTGCGGCGCGCATGGCGGCGGAGGCGGGGGTCCCGATCCTGCCGGTCGTCATCTGGGGTTCCCAACGGGTGTGGACCAAGGGCCACCCCAAGCGCCTGGGCCGGACCAACATCCCGATCGCCGTGTCGGTCGGCGAGCCGATTCCCATCCCCTCCGACGCCGATCCCGAGGAAGTGACCGCCGGCTACAAGGCCGTCATGCAGGAGATGCTGGACGTGCTCCGGGCCACCTACGAGCCGCTCACCGGCGCCGACCTCAAGTTCCTCCCGGCCTCGATGGGCGGGACCGCGCCCACCCTGGCGGAGGCCACCCGGCTCGACGACGCCGACACCGCGGAGCGACGCCGCCTCGCGGAGGAGCGGCGAGCGGCCCAGCGCCGCGCCCAGGGCAAGGGCTGAGCGGGAGCGAGCTGAGCGGCATACGGCCCGGGGTCCGTTAACCTGCCGCGCATGGCTCCACCGCGTCAGCGCGTCCCCGAAGGTCCGGCACCCGACCCCGCCGTCCAGAAGCTGCGCGTGCGCTACGCGAAGCGTGGGAGGCTCCGTTTCACCTCGAGCCGCGACTTCCAGCGCGCCCTCGAGCGGGCGTTGCGTCGCGCCGACGTCCCGATGGCCTTCTCCGCAGGCTTCCACCCGCACCCGAAGATCAGCTACGCCAACGCGGCCGCGACGGGGACGGCGAGCGAGGCCGAGTACGTCGAGCTGCAGGTCACGGCCCGGGTCGATCCCGAGTCGGTCCGGGTCGCCCTCGACGAGGCCCTCCCGAAGGGGCTCGACATCGTCCAGGTCGTCGAGGCGGGCGCGGGTTCGCTGGCCGATCGGCTCGAGGCCAGCGAGTGGCGCGTGGAGTTCACGGGCGTGCCCGCGGACGTGCTCGAAGGAGCCGTCGGCCGGCTCCTCGAGCACGAGAGGGTCGAGGTCACGCGGATGACGAAGTCGGGGCCCCGGACCTTCGACGTCCGGGCCGCGATCGTGTCCGCCGAGGTCTCCGACGCGTCTCGCGATGGCGCGATGAATGACGCGAGTCCGGTCGACTGTGCGATACTGCGCATGGTCGTACGGCACACCACACCTGCCGTCCGCCCCGACGACATTCTGACCGCGCTGCGTGAGACTGCCGACTTGGCGCCGCCGCGTCCACCTCTGGTGACGCGAATGGCCCAGGGACCGCTCGACACCGCAACCGCGAGGGTGACCGACCCGCTGGCCTGACCAGCGAACAGGCTGCCGACAAGAAGGCCGACGGCATCGGATCATGGGGCCGCGCCCCCGCGCGAACCATTTTCAGATGTAACAAGACGACTTCCGTCCCGCCCGACGTGGCGCGACGACCGAAAACACGAACCGCGCTCGTGCGGCGGTGGCGGCCTCGGCCGAGGGTGTGGGTCACCCCGCACCCGACGGGAGGTTGCCTGATGGCACCCAACGACACCACCCCCACCGACCACCAGGGCGACTCGGGCGAGACCGCCGGCACCCTCTTCGGCGGGGACGCCACCACGCCGTATGCCGCTGAGTCCGTCCCCGACGCCGCTGAGCCCCCAGCGGGGCGCGCTCCGCGAAAGCGCGCCGCGCGCCGTCCGGCCAAGCGGGCGGCCGAGGTCGAGCCGGCCCCGGCAGCCGTGGTTGACGCCGTGCCCACGGTGGATGCCGTGGAGGACGCGGAGGCCGAGCCAGCGCCCCGGACCCGCAAGCGGGCGACCCGCAAGGCCGCCAGCCCACGCAAGCGGTCCAGGAAGGCCGAGGCCGAGACCCAGGACGCGCTCGAGTCGGTGGCCGTGACCGAGGCGGATGCAGCGGTCGCGACCCCGGCAACGCCCGACGATGACCTGACCGAGGTCGTCCTCGCCGAGGAGGACGGCGCCGCCTCCGACGACGAGTCCACCGAGGAGCTCGTTGGACTGGCCTGGGCCCCGGAGGAGCGGCTCGCCCCGGCGGTGCCGAGCTTCAGTGTCCTGTTCCAGGCTCCGGACACGGCGGCCGCATTGGCCGCCCCGAGCCGTCGCCGCAGGGCCGAAGCACCTTCCGTCGAGGTCCCTCCCGCCGAGCCGACCCCCGAGCCCGAGGACGAGCCCACCGAGTCGGAGCAGCCCGAGGACGAGGCGACGGACGACACGTCTCCCCGCCGGTCGCGCCGGCGCCGCGGCGGCAAGGGTCGTCGTGGTCGTGGGATGGCCGACGCCGACGACGCAGAGGCCGAGGCGACCGAGGCCGAACGCTCCGAGGACGAGTCCGACGACGCAGCCCCGGCCGGCGAGGGATCCCCGGAGGAGCCGGCCACCGAGTCCGACGAGGGTGACGACGAGGAGGGCGCGTCGAGCCGCCGCCGCCGTCGCCGCCGCCGTGCGGGCTCGTCCGCCGGCGAGTCCGCCGACGACGCCCCCAACGTCTCCACGAGGGTCCGCCAGCCGCGCGCCCTGTCCGACGAGCCGGTCGGCGTCAAGGGGTCGACGCGACTCGAGGCGAAGAAGCAGCGTCGGCGTGAGGGCCGCGAGGCCGGGCGCCGCCGCACCGTGATCACCGAGGCGGAGTTCCTCGCCCGCCGCGAGGCCGTCGACCGGATCATGGTCGTGCGCAACAAGGACGGTCGCACCCAGATGGGTGTGCTGGAGGACGGCGTCCTCGTCGAGCACTACATCGACCAGGCGACCAACGTCTCCATGGCCGGCAACATCTACCTCGGCCGGGTCCAGAACGTCCTGCCCTCGATGGAGGCCGCCTTCGTCGACATCGGCAAGGGCCGCAACGCCGTCCTCTACGCCGGTGAGGTCAACTGGGACGCCGCCGGCCTCGAGGCCAACGAGCCGAAGCGGATCGAGAACGCCCTCAGCTCCGGGCAGACGGTCCTCGTCCAGGTGACGAAGGACCCGATCGGCCACAAGGGCGCTCGCCTGACCTCGCAGATCTCGCTGCCGGGCCGCTATCTCGTCTATGTGCCCAACTCCTCGATGACCGGGATCAGCCGCAAGCTGCCCGACACCGAGCGGGCCCGGCTCAAGAAGATCCTCCGTGAGGTCGTCCCCGACTCGGCCGGCGTCATCGTGCGCACTGCAGCCGAGGGGGCGAGCGAGGAGGAGCTGCGCGCCGACGTCGAGCGCCTCAGCCGGACCTGGGAGGACATCCAGGCCCGCGCCGAGTCCGCGTCCACGCCTCGGGCCGGCAAGTCGAAGGGCAAGAAGAAGAACGGCGCGAGCGGGTCCAACCCGTCCGGCTCCGCGCCGCTGCTCCTGCACGGGGAGCCGGACCTGACCGTCCGCGTCATCCGCGACGTCTTCAACGAGGACTTCAAGCAGCTCGTCGTCTCCGGCGACCAGGCCTGGAACGAGATCCACCCCTACATCAGCTCCGTCGCCCCCGACCTGGCCGACCGGGTGACCCGCTGGACGTCCGAGGAGGACCTCTTCATCCACCACCGCGTCGACGAGCAGCTGGCCAAGGCGATGGACCGCAAGGTCTGGCTGCCCTCCGGCGGCTCCCTCGTCATCGACCGCACCGAGGCGATGACCGTCGTCGACGTCAACACCGGCAAGTTCGTCGGCTCGGGCGGCAACCTCGAGGAGACGGTGACGAAGAACAACCTCGAGGCCGCGGAGGAGATCGTCCGCCAGCTCCGGCTGCGTGACATCGGCGGCATCATCGTCATCGACTTCATCGACATGGTTCTCGAGAGCAACCGCGAGCTCGTCGTGCGACGCCTGCTGGAGTGCCTCGGTCGTGACCGCACCAAGCACCAGGTCGCCGAGGTCACCTCACTCGGGCTCGTCCAGATGACCCGCAAGCGTGTCGGGTCGGGCCTCATCGAGGTCTTCTCCGAGACGTGCGAGCACTGCAACGGGCGCGGCTACGTCATCCACTCGGACCCGGTCGACAAGGGCGCCGGCGCGACCGAGGCGCCCGACCAGGGTGGTGCCCGGGCCGGGCGACGTGCCCGGCGCGGCGGCTCGGGGTCGAGCGACAACGCTGGCGGCACGGCTGGTCCGGCCCCCGCGGTGGTCCCGGCCGAGCAGAGCAAGCCGTCCGGGCCGACCGCGGCCCAGATCGCCGCCGCGGCCCACGCAGCGGCTCTCAAGAGCGTGGCCGCGCCGGCCGCCGACGCGGAAGCGGGCGGCGCCGAGAGCGAGCCCGCCGAGGCCCGGCAGGACGACGCCAGCACCGAAGTCAGCCCCGAAGTCAGCGCCGAAGTCAGCCCCGCCGAGCCGCAGCAGGTTGCGGCCGGGGAGGCGGAGCAGGCCACGGAGCAGGCCACGGAGCAGGCCACGGAGCACCCCGTCGCGGAGCCGGTCGAGACGGTCGAGCCGGTCGCGACGCCTCCGGCTGTCGCACCGACGCGCCGGCGCCGTGGCCGAGTCGTCGCGCCGGCGGGTCCGCCACGCGCGTCGTCAACCGACGCCTGACGGGTGTGAGGGGCGGCTCCAGTTTGGTCGGGGGCCGTCCCAGCCGGTAGCCTAGATCCTCGGTGCGCCCACCGGGCCCGTGTTGACGGGCCGGTGCGCAAAGCGGCGTGCCATCACGAATCAGAGAGTGAGTTTCACGTGTACGCGATTGTTCGCGCTGGCGGTCGCCAGGAGAAGGTCTCGGTGGGCGATGTCCTGCTCATCGACAAGGTGACGGGTCAGCCCGGCGATGCTGTCGAGCTCACGCCGCTGCTCCTCGTCGACGGCACCACGGTGACGTCCGACGCGGACAAGCTGGCGAAGGCCTCCGTCAAGGCTGAGGTCGTCAAGGCCGCCAAGGGCCCCAAGATCACGATCATGAAGTACAAGAACAAGACCGGCTACAAGAAGCGTCAGGGCCACCGTCAGCCGCTGACCCAGGTCAAGGTCACCGAGATCAACGCGTGATCGACGCGCTGCGTCTCACGGCACACGGACTCACAAGGAGCAACTGACATGGCACACAAGAAGGGTGCGTCCTCGACCCGCAACGGTCGCGACTCGAACGCACAGCGACTCGGCGTCAAGCGCTACGGCGGCCAGCAGGTCAACGCGGGCGAGATCCTCGTCCGCCAGCGCGGCACGCACTTCCACCCGGGCGAGGGCGTCGGTCGCGGTGGCGATGACACGCTGTTCGCGCTCGTCGCGGGCGCCGTCCGCTTCGGCACCAAGCGTGGCCGCAAGACGGTCAACATCGACGCGGTCGAGACCGCGGCTGCTGAGTGACCACCTGATCACCAGCTGAATCAATCGAAAGAGCAGTTCGCGACAGCACTGCCCATCGACAGAGCAGTTCGTGACGGAACCCCGTCGCGAACTGCTCTTTCGATTGTGGGCGTATGCCGCTGGGCGGGCTCGATCTGGAAGAGTGAACCCCCATGGCAGTGAACTTCGTCGATCGCGTCGTGCTGCACCTGTCGGCCGGCGCCGGTGGACACGGTGTGGCCTCCGTCAAGCGGGAGAAGTTCAAGCCGCTCGGCGGGCCTGACGGCGGCAACGGCGGGCACGGCGGCTCCGTCGTCCTGCGCGTCGACCCGCAGGCCACCACCCTGCTCGACTACCACCGCCACCCGCACCGCAAGGCCGATAACGGCAAGCCGGGTGCTGGCGACGAGCGCAACGGCGCCGACGGCCCCGACCTCGTCCTGCCGGTGCCCGAGGGGACCGTCGTCAAGGACGGCGACGGGCGGATCGTCGCCGACCTCGTCGGGATGGGCACCGAGCACGTCATCGCTCGTGGCGGACGAGGGGGTCTCGGCAACAAGGCCCTGGCCTCGGCCCGCCGCAAGGCGCCGGGTTTCGCGCTCCTCGGCGAGCCGGGGGAGGAGGTCGACGTCGTCCTCGAGCTGAAGACGCTCGCCGACGTCGCCCTGATCGGCTTCCCGAGTGCCGGCAAGTCGTCGCTCGTGTCGGTCCTGTCCGCGGCCCGACCGAAGATCGCCGACTACCCGTTCACCACCCTGGTGCCCAACCTCGGCGTCGTCACGGCCGGGTCGATCCGGTTCACGGTCGCCGACGTGCCCGGCCTGATCCCCGGCGCCCACGAGGGCAAGGGCCTGGGCCTCGAGTTCCTCCGGCACGTCGAGCGGTGCTCCGTGCTGGCCCACGTCATCGACTGCGCCACCCTCGAGCCGGGCCGCGACCCGCTCACCGACCTCGACGTCATCGAGCGGGAGCTGTCCCTCTACGTCCCCGACGCCGACCTCGGCGGTCGACCGCTCGCCGAGCGGACCCGCCTCATCGTGCTCAACAAGGCCGACGTGCCCGAGGCGCGGGAGCTGGCCGAGATGGTCAAGCCCGACCTGGAGGAGCGGGGCTACGAGGTCTTCATCGTGTCCGCTGTCGCCCACCTCGGGCTCAAGGAGCTGACCTACGCGATGGCCCGGCACGTCGAGACAGCCCGCGCCGAGGTCGAGGCCGTCGTGCCGCAGCGGGTCGTGCTCCGACCGCGCTCGGTCGACGACCAGGGCTTCGCCGTCGTCAAGGAGAACGGCCCCGACGGCCCGTTCTTCCGCGTCACGGGCGACCGTCCGACGCGCTGGGTGCGGCAGACCGACTTCAGCAACGACGAGGCCGTCGGCTACCTCGCGGACCGCCTGGCCCGGCTCGGTGTCGAGGACGAGCTCTACAAGGTCGGCGCCGTCGCCGGTGACACCGTCGTGATCGGGTCGACCGACGACGCGGTGGTCTTCGACTGGGAGCCGACGCTCCAGTCCGGCGCCGAGCTGCTCGGCGCCCGGGGCACGGACCTGCGTCTGGAGGAGGGGGCCCGACCGACGCGCGACGAGAAGCGCGAGTCGATGAAGGACCGCTACGCCGCCCGCGCCGCCACCCAGGAGGAGCTCGACACCGAGCGCCGGTCCGGTCTCTGGCACCTGCGCGACGACGAGGAGTGACCGAGAGAGCTGCTCGTCCGCGGACGAATCGCTCTCTGGATGGGTCGTAAGGTGAGCCCATGAGCTCGTGGGGTGCGTTGCTGCGCCGCGGTCACCTCGGCACGGAGGCCGACCGGGCGACCTTTCGCACCCTGCACACGGCCTCGCAGGCCTCCCCGCCCCTCCGCGAGGGGCTGACGGCGGCGTCGGCCGAGCGGTCCCTGAAGTACCTCCGGGCGCTGCTCGGCTCACCGGCCGTGGCGATGACCGACACGAGCGACCTGCTCGCCTGGGAGGGCAGCCACAACCACCACGCGACCCAGCCGCCGGTCATCGCGGCGGGCACCCTCGGCAACGGGCGAACCGTCGTCGTCGATGGCGGCGACATCACCTGCATCGAGCCGTCCTGCCTCATCCGCCAGGCCATCGTCGCGCCCCTCGAGGTGGACGAGAAGGTCGTCGGCACGCTCCAGGTCTTCACCGGCTCCGCGTCGGCCAGCCTCGTCCGGGCCACGACGGAGGTCGCGCGCTGGGTCTCCGGGCAGCTCGAGCTCGCCGAGCTCGACGCCTCCCGGACCCGCCTCATGGAGGCCGAGGTCCGCGCCCTCCGCGCCCAGATCAGCCCGCACTTCGTCTACAACTCCCTGACGGCGATCGCCTCCTTCACCCGCACCGATCCCGAGCGGGCCCGCGAGCTGCTGCTCGACCTCGCCGAGTTCACGCGCTACTCGTTCCGGCGCCACGGCGAGTTCACGACACTCGCCGAGGAGCTGCGCTCGATCGAGGCCTACCTCGTCATCGAGAAGGCCCGCTTCGGTGACCGGCTGCGCGTCACCCTCCGCGTCGCGCCCGAGGTGCTCCCCGTCGTCGTGCCGTTCCTCTGCCTCCAGCCACTCGTCGAGAACGCCGTCCAGCACGGCATCGAGGGCAAGGTCGGGGACGGCGAGATCACCCTGCTGGCTCAGGACGCCGACCACGAGTGCGTCGTGACCATCGAGGACAACGGCGTGGGGGAGGACCCGGAGAAGGTGCGCCGGGCCCTGGCCGGGGACGGCAACACCGACTCCGTCGGGCTGGCCAACGTCGACGAGCGGCTCCGCGCGGCCTTCGGGGACGACTACGGCCTCGTCGTCGAGACCGCGGAGGGCGCCGGCACCAAGGTGACGGTCCGACTGCCGAAGTTCCGGCCAGGGGTGCACGTATGACGAACTCGACCTCTCCTCCCGCAGCGGCCGCGCCCGAGCTGCTCCGGGTCCTCGCCCTCGACGACGAGGCCCCCGCCCTGGACGAGCTGGTCTGGCTGCTCGGCCGGGAGGAGCGGATCGGCGAGGTGATCTCCTCCGACTCGGCTGCCGAGGCGCTGCGGATCCTGCACGAGCGACCCGTCGACGCGATCTTCATGGACATCCAGATGCCCGGCCTCACCGGCCTCGACCTCGCCCGCGTCCTCTCCCGGTTCTCGACGAAGCCACCGGTCGTCTTCGTCACCGCGCACGAGCAGCACGCCGTCGACGCGTTCGAGCTCAACGTCGTCGACTACGTCCTCAAGCCGGTGCGGGACGAGCGGCTCGCCGAGGCGGTGCGTCGCGTCGTCAGCCGGATCGAGGGCCGTGAGGCCGCGCCCGGCGCCGAGGACGACAGCATCCTCGTCGAGCTCGCCGGGGTCAGCCGGCTCATCCCGCGCTCCGAGGTGCTCTACGTCGAGGCCCAGGGCGACTACGCCCGACTTCACACGGCGACCGGCAGCCACCTCGTCCGTGTCCCCCTGACCACGCTCGCCGACCAGTGGCGCGATGCGGGCTTCGTCCGGATCCACCGCTCCCTCCTCGTCGCCCTCGGCCACATCACCGAGTGGCGCACCGAGGGCGGCCGGACCACCGTCGTGCTCGGCGGACACGAGCTCGGCGTCAGCCGCCGCCACACCCGCGCCCTGCGCGACCTGCTCGTCAAACGCGCCCAGCCCGGCAAGGAGCGACGGTGACCCGGGAGCCAGCCCAGCGGCATACGGCAGCGCGACCGACCGAGCCACCCACCCGGGTCACGGTCACCTCGCCCCGGACCCGGGCCGCGCGCGCACGGCGGGTGTCGATCGCCTCCGAGATCGACGCGCAGAGCCGGCTCGGCGAGGTCTACGTCGACTCGCTCATGCGCAGCCAGCTGCGCCTCGCGCTCGCCGTCGTCGCCGCCCTCGTGCTGACCCTCGGCCTCGTCCCGATCGTCCTGCACCTCGTGCCCGCGTGGGGGCGCGTCGTCGTCCTCGGCATCCCCGTGCCCTGGGTCATCCTCACCATCGTGGCGTTCGTCGAGATCGTCGCGCTCGGGGTGTTCTACGTCCGCCGCGCCGAGCGCAACGAAGCAGCCTTCAGCGACCTGCTCGACACCCGATGAGCCCCCGGTGAGCCGCTGACATGAGCACCGCCGCGAGCGTCGTCGCCGTCATCCTCGTCGCCCTCACCTCGCTGGGTGTCGGGGCCTTCGGGCTGCGGATCTCGCGGACGATGAGCGACTTCTACGTCGCCTCGCGCGTCGTCGGACCGGTGCTCAACGCGTCGGCCATCAGCGGCGAGTACCTGTCCGCAGCCTCGTTCCTCGGCGTCGCCGGCCTGATCCTCGCCCGCGGCGTCGACATGCTGTGGCTGCCCGTCGGGTGGACCGCCGGCTACCTGCTGCTGCTCGTCTTCGTCGCCGCCCCGCTGCGGCGCTCCGGCGCCTACACGCTGCCCGACTTCGCGCAGCTGCGCGTCGAGTCGAGCAAGGCGCGGCACGTCGCGAGCCTCCTCGTCGTCGGCATCGGGATGCTCTACCTCATCCCGCAGTTCCAGGGGGCGGGCCTGACGCTGCGCACCCTGACCGGTGCGCCGCTCTGGGTCGGGCAGGTCGTCGTCGCCATCATCGTCTCGCTCAACGTGCTGCCCGGTGGGATGCGCAGCGTCACCCTCGTGCAGGCCTTCCACTACTGGCTCAAGCTCGCGGCGCTGCTCACCCCGATCTTCTTCCTCCTCGGGGCCTTCGTCACCGGCGGCGCGCCTGCCGCCGTCGGCCGGCTTGACGCCGTCGACTGGGCCGAGCCGTTGACGGGCGACTACGCCCTCTACCTGACCTACTCGCTCGTCCTCGCGACCTTCCTCGGCACGATGGGGCTGCCGCACGTCGTCGTCCGGTTCTACACCAACCCTGACGGCCGGGCCGCGCGCCGGACCACGCTCGTCGTGCTGGCCCTGCTCGGCGCGTTCTACCTGCTACCGGTGGCCTACGGCATCCTCGGCCGGGTGCTCGCCTCCGACCTCGTCAGCTCCGGGCGGGCCGACTCGGTCGTCCTCGAGCTGCCTGGTCGGCTCTTCTCCGGCGTGCTCGCCGACCTGCTCACGGCGCTCATCGCCGCCGGCGCCTTCGCCGCCTTCCTCTCGACGTCGATGGGGCTGGTCGTCTCGGTCGCCGGAGTCCTGAGCCAGGACGTGCTGCGCCGGCGCACCGAGCTCGGCCACGGCGTGAGCGCCTTCCGCCTGGCGACGCTCATCGCCGTCGGCCTGGCGCTCGGCCTGACGTTCGTCGCGGCCCGCGTGCCCGTCGCCCACGCCGTCGAGCTCGCCTTCGCCGTCGCGGCGTCGACGTTCTGCCCGATGCTCGTCCTCGGCATCTGGTGGCGGCGGCTCACGGCCGTCGGGGTCATCGCCGGCCTCGTCGTCGGCGGCTCCCTCTCGATGACCGCCGTCCTCACGACGATGATGGGCATCGACGCGGACGGCCTGCTCGGCGCCATCCTCACCCAGCCGGCCGCCATCACCGTCCCGGCCGCCTTCGCCACGATGATCGGCGCCTCCATCGCGACGCGCCACCGCCAGCCGCCGCACGTCGCCCAGACCATGGTGCGCCTGCACGCCCCCGAGCACCTCACCCTCAACCGCGGGCCGTTCAACCCCGAGGCCCAGCTGCAGGCCCGCCCCGACCGGCTGACCGCTCGTCGCTGAGCACCGACCGCTCGTCGCGCAAACCGCTCACGCACGGCGACGCGTCGGCACCGTTCGCCGACCCGCGGCCGACGCCGCTCCCGTTACCTGGGTCACACCTCCTAGCGTTTCCCCACTCCCGACAACCACCAACGGAGGTGGCTTCACAGTGAGCAACGACGCTCCAGCATCGGCGGCCGAGGACCGGTACGCAGAGGTGCAGAACTCCGCGGAGTTCGAAGAGCTGCGGACCAAGTTCCGCAAGTTCGTCTTCCCGATGACCATCGCCTTCCTGGCGTGGTACTTCCTCTATGTCCTGCTGTCCGTCTTCGCCAAGGACTTCATGGGCACGCGCGTGGTCGGCGACATCACCTGGGGCCTGATCCTCGGGCTCGGGCAGTTCGTCTCCACCTTCGCCATCACCATGTACTACGCCCGCTGGGCCGACCGCGAGTTCGACCCGCGCGCCGAGGCCCTCGCCCAGAAGATGGGAGGCCACCACCGATGAGCGCCCTCGTCAGCCTCACCCCCGCCCTCGCCCCGGCCGCGACGTCGGTCGGCAACCCGACCCTCAACATCGCGATCTTCCTCGTCTTCGTCGTGATCACCTTGGCCATCGTCATCAAGGTGGCGAGCGGCAACAAGGGCGCCGCGGAGTACTACGCCGGTGGGCGCGCCTTCACCGGACGCCAGAACGGCATCGCCATCGCCGGTGACTACCTCTCGGCGGCGTCCTTCCTCGGGATCGCCGGCGCCATCGCCCTCAACGGCTACGACGGCTTCCTCTACTCGATCGGCTTCCTCGTCGCCTGGCTCGTCGCGCTGCTCCTCGTCGCCGAGCTGCTCCGCAACGTCGGCAAGTACACGATGGCCGACGTCCTCAGCTTCCGGCTGCGCCAGCGCCCGGTCCGGATCGCGGCGGCCATCTCCACCCTCGCCGTCTCCTTCTTCTACCTGCTCGCGCAGATGGCCGGTGCCGGTGGCCTCGTCGCCCTGCTCCTCGGCATCGAGAGCGCGGCCGGCCAGCGCGTCGTCGTGGCCGCCGTCGGCATCGTCATGATCTTCTACGTCATCTACGGCGGCATGAAGGGCACGACGTGGGTCCAGATCATCAAGGCGGTCCTGCTCATCGTCGGCGCCGGGCTGATGTTCGTCTGGGTCCTCGCCAAGTTCGGCCTCAACCTGTCGACCCTCATCGGGGCGGCCAACGAGACGACCGCGTCCGACCTCGGGAAGGCCCGCGACCTCACCCAGCCGGGCCTGCAGTACAAGAACCCGATCGACTTCATCTCCCTGTCGATGGCGCTCGTCCTCGGCACCGCGGGCCTGCCGCACGTGCTGATGCGCTTCTACACGGTGCCGACCTCGCGTGAGGCACGTCGCTCGGTCGTCTGGGCCATCTGGCTGATCGGCCTGTTCTACCTGTTCACCCTGGTGCTCGGCTTCGGTGCGGCCCAGATGCTCGGCCCGTCGGAGATCAAGAACGCGCCGGGTGCCGCGAACTCGGCCGCACCGCTGCTCGCCTTCGAGCTCGGCGGCGAGATCTTCCTCGGCATCATCTCCGGTGTCGCCTTCGCGACGATCCTCGCGGTCGTCGCCGGCCTGACGATCACGGCGTCGGCGAGCCTGTCGCACGACGTCTACAACACGATCGTCAAGGACGGCAACGCCACCCCGGAGGAGGAGGTCAAGGTCGCCCGGATCTCGGCCCTCGTGCTCGGTGCGGTCGCCATCGTCGGTGGCATCTTCGCCATGGGCCAGAACATCGCCTTCCTCGTGGCCCTCGCCTTCGCCATCGCCGCGAGCGCGAACCTGCCGACGATCCTCTACTCGCTCTTCTGGAAGCGGTTCAACACCCGGGGCGCGCTGTGGAGCATCTACGGCGGCCTGCTCAGCGCCATCACGCTGATCATCTTCTCGCCGGTCGTGTCCGGCAAGGCGGTGGACCCCGTGACGGGCAAGAGCCCGTCGATGCTCCAGGGCGTCGACTTCCACCTGTTCCCGCTGGACAACCCGGGCATCATCTCGATCCCGCTCGGCTTCATCCTCGGCTACATCGGGACGGTGACGAGCAAGGAGTACAACGCCGCGAAGTACGCCGAGATGGAGGTCCGCTCCCTCACCGGCGTCGGCGCGGAGGCCGCAACTCACCACTGAGCGCGCTGACGCTCCCGACCGAGCCCAGCGGCATACGGACCATCCCGTATGCCGCTGGGCTCAGTCACGCACGTGGGGCACCCGGCCAGCCGGGCGAGGACCCGCTCAGGCGCGCAGCACCTTGGCCATCGGACGGCCCTTGGCGAGCTCGTCGACGAGCTTGTCGAGATAGCGGATCTGCTGCATCAGCGGGTCCTCGACGTCCTCGACCCGGACCCCGCAGACGACGCCCCGGATCTGCGAGGCCTGCGGGTTGAGCCGGGCCGCGGCGAAGAAGTCCGCGAAGGTGGTGCCCGACTCCAGGTGCCGGCGCAGGGTGGCGGCGTCGAAGCCGGTGAGCCACTCGATGACCTCGTCGAGCTCGACCTGCGTGCGGCCCTTGCGCTCGACCTTCGCCACGTAGTGCGGGTAGACCGACGCGAAGCTCGTCGTGAAGATGCGGCTCATTCCTCGAGCGTAGGGCCCGGCCCGGACAGCCTGCGGGTCGCCGTCAGAGCACGACGAGGTCGTCGCGGTGGATGACCTCGCGCTCGTAGGCAGGCCCGAGCGCCTTGGCCAGCTCCTTCGTCGAGCGACCGAGGAGGGTGGGCAGCTCGTTCGACGCGTAGTTGACGAGGCCGCGCGCGACGGGTGTCCCGTCCGGCCCGCACACGTCGACGGGGTCGCCGTCGTGGAAGGTGCCCTCGACGGCGGTGATCCCCGCGGGGAGCAACGACTTCTTGCGGTGCGTCAGCGCCTGCACCGCGCCGTCGTCGACGATGAGCCGTCCGCGCGCCGCCGTCGCGTGCTCGAGCCAGAGGCGTCGTGAGCGACCGCGGCGGCCGACGGGCAGGAAGACGGTGCCGACGTCCTCACCGCGCAGCACCTCGATGACCCGGTCGGCGGCGGTGATCGTCGTCGTCACCCCCGCGGCCGTCGCGATCCGGGCCGCCTCGATCTTGGTGGCCATGCCGCCGGTGCCGACCTTGGAGCCGGCGCCGCCGATCTCCACGTGGGCGATGTCCTCGGGGCCGCCGACGACGGGGATCCGTTGGGCGCCGGCGCGGCTCGGCGGGCCGTCGTAGAGGGCGTCGACGTCGGAGAGCAGGACGAGGGCATCGGCGTCGATGAGGTGGGCCACGAGCGCCGCGAGCCGGTCGTTGTCGCCGAAGCGGATCTCGGACGTCGCGACCGTGTCGTTCTCGTTGACGATCGGCAGCACCCGCAGGTCGAGGAGCCGCTCCAGGGTCCGGCGGGCGTTGGCGTAGTGCGTGCGCCGGGTGACGTCGTCGGCGGTCAGGAGGACCTGGCCAACGGTGATCTCGTGGGCCGCGAAGCCCTGCGTGTAGGCAGCGAGCAGCGCGCCCTGCCCGACGCTCGCGGCGGCTTGCTGCGTGGCGAGGTCCCGCGGCCGGGTGGTCAGGCCGAGCGGGTGGAGCCCCGCAGCGATCGCACCGGAGCTGACGAGGACGATCTGCGTGCCGCGCAGCTGCTGGTGGGACAGGGCATTGACCAGAGCGATGAGGCGCGCGTGGTCGATCCCGCCGTCGACGCCGGTCAGCGAGCTGGAGCCGACCTTGACGACGAGGCGGCGGGCGCTGCTGATGACGGACCGAGGAGACACAGCGACCAGCCTAGTGAGGGTGCGCCCGTCCGCGTTCTCGCC
>NZ_JAPFQL010000078.1 GCF_028446585.1 Intrasporangium calvum | reverse complement strand
TCGCTGCCCTGCGCAACGGTGACTGCGACGTGGCCGTCGCCTTCGCCTACGAGGGCGCCGACCTCGGCGTCCTCGAGGAGGACCTCTCCCTCCTCGAGACGCACCACCTGCTCGATGACGAGGTCCGCGTCGTCGTGCCCAAGTCGAATCCGCTCGCGGACCGGGCGAGCGTCTCGCTGTCCGACTTCGCCGACGAGGAGTGGATCGCCGGCTGCCCGCGCTGTCGGGGTCATCTCGTCTCCCTGGCCGACCACGAGGGCTTCCGGCCCAACGTCGCCTTCGAGATCGAGGACTACGTCGCCCAGATCGGTCTCGTCACCGCGGGCCTCGGGGTGGCGCTGGTGCCCGACCTCATCCTCAACGCCGCGAAGCACGAGGAGGTGGCCACCCTGTCCCTCTCCCCCGTCTCCCGGCGCCAGATCCTCGCGGTCACGACCTCTGACCTCCAGCGGGTCCCCGCCGTCGCCGCGGCCCTGCGCGCTCTCGGCGAGGCGGCCGGCGCCGAGGTGGACGTGCCCGAGCCCGCGCTCTCCCCAGCCTGAGCGCGCCAGCCGACCCAGCGGCATACAGTGCCGTCATGTCCGATGACGCACGCATCTCGTTCCTGCCCGTGCCCGGTCCCGACGACGTCCCGGAGGGCGTCACACAGCTGTGGGCCAAGGCCGAGGAGGCCTTCGGCTTCGTGCCCAACGTCTTCCGGGCCCAGGCAGTCAACGGCGACCAGTTCCTCGCCTGGTGGAACTACTTCAACCTCCTCGTCAACAAGGAGGGGCACTTGAGCAACGCCGACCGCGAGCTGCTCGCCGTCGTCGTCTCCAACGTCAACCGCTGCACCTACTGCGTCGTCTCCCACGGGGCCGCGCTGCGCACCTACACGGAGGACGAGCGCACGTCAGACCTCGTGGCGATCAACTGGCGCCAAGCGGACCTGCCGAAGCGGGAGGCGGCGATGGCGGCCTACGCCGAGAAGCTGACGCTACGGCCCGCGGAGGTCGTCGAGGCTGACCTCGAGCCGCTGCGTGCCGTCGGTCTCGACGACCACCAGATCATGGAGCTCGTCCAGGTCGTCGGGATGTTCAACCTGACCAACCGCGTGTCCTCCGCACTCGGGTTCGTGC
This sequence comes from Intrasporangium calvum, assembly GCF_028446585.1. Taxonomy (GTDB): domain Bacteria; phylum Actinomycetota; class Actinomycetes; order Actinomycetales; family Dermatophilaceae; genus Intrasporangium; species Intrasporangium calvum_A. The sequence continues at coordinate 26,061 of NZ_JAPFQL010000078.1, read as the reverse complement.
CCAACGCGGAGTACCACTCGCAGGGCCGCTCCTGACGATGCGCCGTATGCCGCTGGGCTAGGTTCCGCAGCTCCGGCGCGTTGGGCGCGTGGAACGTCATCGTCGCGGGCTCTGCTTCGGCACAATGAGCCAATGACGAAGGTCGCGGTCGCAGCGCCGAGCTCCGCAGCACTCGAAGCCGGCCTCGCGGTCGTCGCCGACGGCGGCAATGCCGTGGACGCTGCGGTTGCGGCGTCGATCGCGGCGATGTGCACCGAGCCGGGCATCGTCAGCCTCATGGGCGGCGCCTACGTCAACATCTGGCCGGCAGACGGTTCCCCCGTCGTCATCGACGGGAACGTCGAGATGCCCGGTCGGGGCGCGGACGCCAGCCGCTTCGGTCAGGGCATCCGCCTCGTGGCGACGCAGTACGGCGGCGGGATCACGATCGGTGCAGGTCACGGATCGGTCGCGAACTCCGGTGCGGTGCAGGCGCTCTCGCGAGCGGTCGAGATGCACGGGCAGGTCCCCTGGTCGGTCGCGGTCGAGCCGTCGGAGCGCATCTGCCGCGAAGGCTTCGCCGTCGGCGCCAGCTCCGCCTTCTATCTGGGCATCGTCCGCGAGACCCTCTTCGGTGCCGACCCGGAAGCTCACGCCATGGTGACCGGCCCGGACGGGCACGCCCTGCGCGCCGGTGAGGTGGTCAAGAACAGCGACCTCGCCGACATCCTCGAGCTGCTCGCCGCCCAGGGGCCGTCGTTGTTCACCTCCGGGGCCGTGGGGCGGGTCCTCGTCGAGGAGATGGAGCGGCACGGCGGGCTCCTCACCCGCGACGACCTGCTCGCCTACGAGGCGGTGGAGCGGCAGCCCACGATGCGTCGGCTCGGTGACTGGACCGTCGCCCTCAACCCGCCGCCCTCGGTGGGCGGCCCGATGCTCGCCGTCATGCTCCACGAGCTGGCCGCGCGTGGGCCGGCCTGGTCATGGACCGACATCATCGACATCCAGCGGCAGGTCCTGTCCTACCGCCTGTCCGTGCACGACCGTTCCCCCGACCTGCTCGCCGACGGCCATGCCCTGCTCGAGGCGGTCGAACGCCACGGGCTGGCGGGCCTGCCGACCTCCGCGTCGACGGCGCACGTCTCGGCCGCCGACTCCGATGGCACGGCCTGCTCGATCACCATGTCGTCGGGCTACGGTGCGGGAGTTGCCATCCCCGGCACGGGCATTCTGCTCAACAACGCCCTCGGTGAGCCGGAGCTCAACCGCCGCGGACTCCACGCCCTCATGCCGGGGACCCGGCTCGCCTCGAACATGGCGCCGACCACCGCGCGGCACGATGCCGGTGGCTGCCTCGCCATCGGCTCGCCCGGGGCCGACCGGATCACGACGGCCCTGCTCCAGGTGCTCGGCCCGGCCCTCCTGCGCGGCGTGGACATCGAGGAGGCCATCGAGGCTCCGCGTCTGCACGTGCGGTTCCGCGAGGACGGCGAGCCGGCCGTGGAGCACGAGCGGCACCCCGCCATCGCGGCCGCGACCGAGGCTCGGGGGCTGGCCCGCTACGAGTACCCCTCCCGACACATGTACTTCGGTGGCGTCGGCGCGGCGCAGCTGGACGGTCAGGAGCTCTTCGCCGCGGCCGACTCCCGCCGCGAGGGCGCCGTCGGCGTCGCCTCCTGAGACGGCCGCATTTCCGGTGGCCGCCGGCGCGTCCTGAACCGAGGTCGGGCCACCCTCTAGTCTCGAGTCCGCACACCCAGCCGACCCTGGCCGTCGACGACGACAGCGACGTCCCCCTGCAGGTCGGTGCGGAACACGTCGAACCCCTTGCGCCCCAAGGCATCGAGCAGGGCCGGTGCGGGATGACCGTAGTCGTTGTCCTCCCCGACACTGATCACGGCGACTCGTCCCGTCACCAGGTCGAGCAGCGCGTCATCGCGGTTGCTCGACCCATGATGCGCGACCTTGAGCACGTCGATCTCGCCCCATCGCTCAGGGTGCAGGCGTGCGGCGCGGACGACCTGGGCCGCAGCCTCGCGCTCCATGTCCCCGGAGAGGAGCAGTCCCACCCCGCGGACGTCGACAGTGAGGACGACGGAGCCGTTGTTGGCGACCGAGCCGTCGCTGATCGGGTGTCCGGGCCACCAGACCTCGGCTCGCACGGCCCCTACGCGCACCGTGTCTCCGGCGCGCAGCGCGCCGACCGGGATGTGGGCTGCCGAGGCCATCCGGAGCACGTCGCGCGCCATCATCTCGGGCTCCGCGACGGGCGAGACGCGGAGCTCCGTCACCTCCCACCCCTCGAGGACCCCGGCCAGGCCAGCCACGTGGTCGGCGTGGAAGTGGCTGAGGACGACCAGCTCGACGACTCGAACGCCCAGCCGGTCGAGGCAGTCGTCGATGAGCTGCGGGTCCTCCCCGGTGTCGACGATGATGGCGCGATCATCGTCGGGTGAGGTTCCACTGTTGACGACGAGACCGTCTCCCTGCCCCACGTCGCAGGCGACGAACACCCACCCCGGCGGGGGCCACGCAGCGACGCTGGTCGGCAGGGTGGCCGCGACAACGACGAGGACGACGGAACCAGCGATCAGCGGCCGGAGCCGCGCGGAGCGCCCGGCCCACGGGGCGAAGAGGATGCCTGCTGCGGTCACGACCGCAAGGCCCACGGCAGCGAGCGCGGAGTCGCCCCACTCGATGCTCCCCAGCGGCAGCTCGGCACAGGTTCGCGCCACCCGGGCGATGCCCTCAGCGGGGACGCCGGCGAACCACGCCAGCCACGCAGCGCCCGGCACCCAGATGACGGAGAGGGCGGCCACCCCGACACCGGCGATGGTCGTCGGTGCGACGAGCGGAGCCGCGAGGAGGTTGGCAGGCACGGCAACGAGGGACACGGTGCCCTGGAGCGGCACGACGATCGGGCCGCAGACGGCCTGAGCCGCCAGGGGCACGGCGAGAACGGGCCCGAACCAGCGCAGCCGGATCGGCAGTCCCCGGGCGATGACCCTCCCCCACGGCTGGGCGAAGAGGAGCAGTCCCAACGTGGCCACGGCCGACAGGGCGAAGCCGTAGGACCGCGCGAGCCACGGGTCCCAGACGAGCAGGGCGATGACCGCCGCCGAGAGGGCCGGCACACCGGCCTGCCGCCGCGAGGTCGACAGGGCCAGCAGCCCGACCGCCCCCATGACGGCGGCCCGGATCACGCTGGGCTCCGGTCGCGCCAGGATCACGAAGCCCACCAGCACTGCGAGCGCCACCCAGGGCCGGCCCCGGCGTGGCACTCCGAGCAGGCGACAGAGGCCAAGGCCGACGCCGAGCACCAGGGTGACGTTGCTCCCCGAGACGGCGCTCAGGTGGCTCATGCCGGTGTCGAGCATCGCCTGGGTGAGATCCGGCGGCGTGCGGCTCGTGTCGCCGATGACGAGGGCCGGAACGAGGCCGCGGGCGTCGGCGCCCAGGCCCTCGGTGGCGGCGCGGAAGTCGGCCCGCACGGACTCCGCCGCCAGGAAGACGGGTCCGGGCTGACCGGTCAGGGCGGGTGGCCCCTTGGGGCGCGCCAGGGCGACGACGTCGTCACCCGGGTCGGCCGGCGACAGCCGCACCACGGCCTCGACATCGTCCTGCCACCGGGCCCCGGACCAGGCCTGGTCGGCCATGACGAGCAGCGGGGCCTCGATGCTCGTCGCCTGGCCGCGACCGACGACCTCCCGAACGTCGATGCGCACCAGCACCGTCGGGCCGCGCCGAGCCTCCTCCTGCCCCGATGACGCCACCGCTGGACCACCCACGACGAGCGGCTCCTTGCCCACCGTGCCGCGCACCGTCACCACGGCCCGCGCCTCGGCCAGCTCACCGAGGGGGCCGACGTCGCGCACCGCACGCTGGCCGGCGGCGGCCAGCAGCACGAGTGCGAGCACGGACAGCGTCAGCGCCGTCAGGCGCAGGCCCGTTGACCGGACGCGGCGCACCAGGACGACCGCGCCCAGCAGGGACAGCCCGGCCCCCGACCAGACCCACGCGAGCGGCACCACGAGACCGACGAAGGCCACGACCGGCCACGCGACGAGCACCGGCACGAGCAGCCGGGCGTCGAGCCGGCGGGGCACGCGAACGACCTCGTCGAGGCGCTCCGGCCGACGAGCCCGTTCTGCTGAGCGCCTCACACCGTCACCTTCGGCCGCAGCTGGCTGAGCATCTTGTCGCCGATCCCGCTGACCTCGCCCAGCTCCTCGACCGAGCTGAACCGGCCGTGCTCGGTGCGCCAGTCGACGATCCGCTGCGCGAGGACGGGGCCGACGCCCGGCAGCGTGTCGAGCGCGGCGAGGTCCGCCGTGTTGAGGTTGACCGGACCGGCGCCCGCCCCGCCACCGGCAGCACCGCCCCCGGCGGCCGGGGCCCCGAGCACTGATCCCTGCCCCGCAACCGGCACCGGCTCCCCCGGTCGGGGGACGAAGACCTGCTCCCCGTCGACGACGAGCCGAGCCAGGTTGAGCGCGGCGAGGTCCGCACCGCGGCTCGCCCCACCCGCTGCCTCCAGGGCATCCGCGACCCGGGCGCCGCCCCGCAGCCGGACCAGGCCGGGTCGCTTGACCTGCCCGACGACGTGGACGACGACCTCCGCTCGGGCGTCGGTCGACCCGATCCCGCCGGCAGTACCCGGTGGCAACGAGGCTGCGCCGGAGGGCTGGCCCGCGGCCGGAGTCGACTGCGACGCGACAGCGGGATCGCCCGACCCCACCTGGCCCTCGCCGGGGTCGACGCGGACGGCGTGGTCCGCGGCCAGCCGGGCCTCCGCAGCACGCTCCGCCCAGAGGACCCGCACGGCGAAGGCGCAACCCAACGCGACGACCAGTGCCAGCACGGCGACGATCGCGCTGCTCGGCACCGCGACTCGACCCGACCTGATGGATGCCGGCACCGTCAGCAGGCCCGGTCTCCTGGCCCGGCGCAGCGCCGCCTCGAGGTGCTCCGCGGACCGCCCTCTCGCGCCGCTGTCGTCAGCCCCGAGATCGACCAGCTCGCCGAGAGCCCCGAGGGAATCCGGATCCGGCTGCGGGTGCGCACCCTTCGGCGCGCGGGGGCTCTGCTGCTCCGCGCCAGGGGCGGGAGCGGTCCCGGCCGGCCGGCGCGGCACCCAGCCACCGCCTGGCGTCGCGGGCACTCCCCGCTCCGCCACCCGACCGCCCAGGACCTGGACCACGCGCTCGAGGTCAGGGCTCGTCGGGACTCGGCTCAGCGGCATACGGGGAAAGTAGGCGGGCCAGCCTCGCCAGGAGCGTGCGCCGGGACCGCCCTGTGGACGGCCCGCTCTCGCGAAAGGGGATGTGGACGGCCACTCCCCGAGATCCTCGCCCCCCGATTGGGACGGCACCGGCGCACTGGGCCACAATCCACGGATGGCCCGGCACATCATGACCCTCACCTGCGACGACCGTCCCGGCATCGTTGCCGCCGTCTCCGCGGCGCTGCTCGACGTCAACGCCAACATCGTGGAGAACCAGCAGTACTCCGACGAGGACACCAACCTGTTCTTCATGCGGACGGTCTTCGACGCAGCGGAGGCAGACGTCCAGACGGTGCTCGACGCCATCGACGCGAGCGCCGCCGTGGAGCACCAGCACCTGGCCGTCCGCCCCGCCGACGAGCGCTGCCGGACCCTCATCCTCGTCAGCAAGTTCGACCACTGCCTGCTCGACCTGCTCTACCGCTGGAAGTCCGGTGACCTGCCGATCGACATCGTCGGCGTGGTCTCCAACCACGAGGACACGCGCGGGCTGGTCGAGTACTACGGGCTGCCCTTCACCCACCTGCCCGTTTCAAAGGAGACGAAGGCGGAGGCCGAGGCGGAACTGCTGCGCATGGTCGACGCGGAGGACGTCGGCCTCGTCGTGCTCGCCCGCTACATGCAGATCCTGTCCAACGACCTCTGCGAGCAGCTCGCCGGCCGCGCCATCAACATCCACCACTCCTTCCTGCCCGGCTTCAAGGGCGCCAAGCCCTACCACCAGGCGCACGACCGCGGGGTCAAGCTCATCGGCGCCTCCGCGCACTACGTCACCGGTGACCTCGACGAGGGCCCGATCATCGAGCAGGACGTCGTGCGGGTCACCCACGCGGAGACGCCGGAGCGGCTCGTCGCGATCGGCCGCGACGTGGAGCGCCGGGTCCTCTCGCGAGCGGTCCGCGACCACGCCGAGAGCCGGGTCTTCCTCTCGGGCCGACGGACGATCGTCTTCTGAGACCGCTCAGACGCGGGCGAGGAAGGCCAGGACCCGCTCGGTGAGTGCCTCGGCGGCCGCCCGGTCGTAGGTCGGCAGGGTGTCATCGGCGAAGAGGTGGACACTCCCGGGATAGAGGAACAGCGCTCCGTCCTCGGCCTGCTCGACGAGCTCCCGAGCCGCGTCGAGATCACCCTCGCCCGCGAAGATCGGGTCCTCGGCCATCCCGTGAACCTGCACGGGAACCGTGGCCGGCCAAGCCGACCCGAACTCTGCCGGCGGCAGGCAGGACTCGAAGAAGAGAGCGCCACGCGCCCCCGGACGGGTCTGGGCGAGCTGCTGGGCGGCCATGACCCCCATCGAGAAGCCGGCGTAGACGACGTCGCCGGCAAGCCCCTCCGCCGCTGCGATGCCACGCTGCTGGACGGCGCCGAAGCCCACCTCGCGGGCGTAGGCGATCCCGTCGTCGAGGCTGTCGAAGGTCCGGCCGTCGAAGCAGTCCGGCGTGTGGACGGTGTGCCCCGCCGCGCGGAGCCGGTCGGCGAACCGCACGACCCCGGACGTCAGGCCTTGGGCGTGGTGGAGGAGGAGGAGCTCGGTCACGGGAGCACTCGCTTTCGTTGAGGAGGTACGAGCAGCCTAGGGAGCACCGCTGACACCGGGCCGGTCTCAGTGGCCACGAGCGCGCCAACGGTGCTGCGTCAGTGGAGGTGACGCTGACGCCACCAGCCGACGACGTTCTTCTGGTGCCGCCACAGCACGACGAGCGCCACCCCGATCAGCCACAGCCCGGTCCAGACGTCGCCCGGCGCTCTGCCGGCCAGGACCACGGCGGCCGTCACGAGCAGGGCGAGGGCAGCGAAGATCGAACCGGCCGCAACCCACCGGGTGAGCACCACGGCAACGACGAAGACCGCCAGCACGATGCCGGCGACCCACGGATGCACCCCGAGGACGGCCCCCAGGGTCGTGGCCACCCCCTTGCCGCCGCGACCCCGGAGGAACGGCGACCAGATGTGACCGAGGATCGCAGCCAGCCCCACCGCGTACGCCGCATGGGCGCCGAACCACTGCCCGGCGAAGAAGGTGGGCACGAGTCCCTTGAGGACGTCGAGGATCCCCACGAGCACGCCCCACTTGCGGCCGAGCACGCGGCCGGCGTTCGTCGCGCCGGGGTTGCCGGAGCCGGACGCCGCGAGGTCCTTGCCGAGCAGTCGGGCAGCGATGGTCGCGGGGTTGACCGAGCCGATGACGAACGCCACCACCACCGCTCCCGCGAGCACGGCGTGGGTGGCCCCCTTCACAGCGGGTCGACTCCGGCGTCCCGCGGCTCGAGCACGTCGCCCGCCCGGGGTGACACGGCGACCGCTACGGTTCCGGGCCCGACGTGGGCCCCGACGACGGCTCCGAGCTCCAGCACGAGGACGGACCGCGCGCCGCGGACCCGTTCCCGCAGCTGCGTCGCCACTGTCTCGGCCCGGTCGGCGGAGTCGAGGTGGTGCACCGCGATGTCGACGGCGACGCCGGATGCCTCGGCCTGCTCCACGGCCAGGGCCACGAGGCGCGCGATGGCCCGGGACGAGGTCCGGACCTTCTCGACCGGCACGATCCGGCCGTCACGGACCGACAGGATCGGCTTGATCGCCAGCGCCGAGCCCAGCAGCGCCGAGGCCGCGCCGATGCGGCCCCCACGACGCAGGTGCTCGAGGGTGTGGACGTAGAAGGTCACGGACGAGGGGCCGAGCCTGGAGTTGACCGCAGCGAGGACGGCCTCGAGGTCACCCCCGCGGCCGGCGCACTCGGCCCCCGCGACGACGGCGAAGCCCATCGCCATGCCGATCGTCTCGCTGTCGATCGCGACGACGGGCACGGATGCCTCGGCCGCGGCCAGCGTCGCTGCCTCGTAGGTCCCCGACATCTGGCTCGACAGGTGGACCGACACGATGTGCGTGGCCCCCTCGGCAGCGAGCCTGGCGTAGACCTCGGCGAAGACGGCGGGGCTCGGCCGCGACGTCGTGACGATGGTGTACTCGTGCAGCGCCTCGGCCACCTGTGCGGCCGTGATGTCCCGCCCCTCGACGTGCTCGCGGCCGGCGACGACGACGTGCAGCGGCACGACCTCGATCCGGTGCGCCGTCACCAGGCTCTCGGGCAGGTAGGCCGTCGAGTCCGTGACGAGCCGCACGTCGACCCGCGGGGACTCCGGCTCGGCGCGGGCGAGCTCGGCGGCGCGGTTCCGCGACCAGCGGCGCAGCCGCTGGCCGACCAGCTCGTTCAGCCGGTCACCCAGGCGGTCCGCAGGCCGGGCGCCCTCGGTGGTCACCGTGGGCACCCGGCGAGCTCAGCGGCATACGGCATGGTCGATCCTGCCTCAGAGGGGCACGACGTTGACGAGCTTCGGGGCCCGCACGATGACGGTGCGGACGCCGTTCTCGGTCGCCGCCTTGACCTTGTCGCGCGCGAGCGCGAGCTCACGCAGCTCGTCCTCCGAGATGTCAGGAGCCACCTCGATGCGGTCGCGGACCTTGCCCTTGATCTGGATGACGCAGGTGACTGCCTCCTCCACGATCTTGGTGGGGTCGCTCACCGGGAACGGGACGTAGGAGACGCCACCGGCGTGGCCGAGCTTGGCCCACAGCTCCTCCGCGATGTGCGGAGCCACCGGCGCGATCATCAGCACGAGCGCCTCGACGACCTCGCGCGGCGGCACGTCGAGCTTCGTCACGGCGTTGTTGAGCTCGATGAGCTTGGCGATCGCCGTGTTGAACCGCAGGCCCTCGTAGTCCTCCCGGACACCGGCGATGGTCCGGTGCAGCTGCGTGGTCAGGGCCTGGTCCGGCTCGACGTCGCCGACCCGCACCTCCCCCGTCCCCTCGTCGACGACGTTGCGCCACAGCCGCTGGAGGAAGCGCTGCGAGCCGACCACGGCGCGGGTCTCCCACGGCTTCGACACCTCGAGGGGGCCCATCGCCATCTCGTAGAGCCGGAAGGTGTCCGCCCCGAACGCGTCGTACATCTCGTCCGGGCTGACCGAGTTCTTCAGCGACTTGCCGATCTTGCCGTACTCGCGGTTGACGCGCTGCCCGTCCCAGGCAAAGGTCGGCTGGCCGTCCTGGCCCTGCTCCTCGACGACCTCCGCGGCGGGGACGTACTGGCCCCGCTCGTCGGTGTAGGCGTACGCCTGGATGTAGCCCTGCGCGAAGTACTTGCGGAACGGCTCCTCGCTCGAGACGTGCCCGAGGTCGAAGAGAGCCTTGTGCCAGAACCGTGCGTAGAGCAGGTGGAGCACGGCGTGCTCGACGCCGCCGACGTAGAGGTCGACGCCGCCCGGGTCGCGAGTTCCCTCGGGAGCACCGGCCACGGGGGTCGGCTGCTTGGCCAGCCAGTACGCCTCGTTGGCCGGGTCGACGAACTTCTCGTGGTTGGCCGGGTCGAGGTAGCGGAAGTAGTACCAGCAGGACCCCGCCCAGTTGGGCATGGTGTTGGTCTCGCGGCGGAAGCGCCGGGGCCCACGGCCGTCGCCGAGGTCGACCTCGACGTTGACCCACTCAGGCACGCGCGACAGCGGCGGCTCGGGGCTGCTCGTCGCGTCGTCCGGGTCGAAGGTCTTGGGACTGTAGTCCGGCACGTCCGGCAGGGTGAGCGGCAGCTGGTCGTCCGGCACCGGATAGCTGACGCCGTCCTCGTCGAACATGATCGGGAACGGCTCGCCCCAGTAGCGCTGGCGGCTGAACAGCCAGTCGCGGATCCGGTAGGTGATGGCCCCCTCGCCGATGCCGTCGAGCTCCAGGGCCTCGACGATGCGCGCCTTGGCGTCCTCGAGAGCGAGGCCGTTGAGGTCGACGTGGTCGTTGGCGGAGTTGACCGCGAAGCCGTCCGCGACGAAGGCCTCGTCGAGCGGGGCGTCGGCCTCCTCGACCGAGGGCGCGACGACGCGCCGGATCGGGAGCGAGAACTTCGTGGCGTACTCGAAGTCGCGCACGTCGTGGCCCGGCACCGCCATGATGGCGCCGGTGCCGTAGCCCATCAGCACGTAGTCCGCGACGAAGACCGGGATCGGCTCGCCGTTGACCGGGTTGGTCGCCCAGGTGCCGGTGAAGACGCCCGTCTTGTCCTTCCCCTCGGTCTGCCGCTCGACGTCGCCCTTGCGGGAGGCGGCGAGGCGGTAGGCGGCCACGGCCTCCCGCGGGGTGCCCGCGGCGGCGGCGTTGCCCTTCCAGTCGTCGTGGGTGCCGTCCGGCCAGTCGCCGCCCGGGACGAGCTGGTCGACGAGCGGGTGCTCCGGGGCCACGACCATGAACGTCGCGCCGAACAGCGTGTCCGGACGGGTGGTGAAGACCTCGATCTCGGAGTGCTCGCCGGACACCGTGACGACCGGGAAGCGCACCCGCGCCCCCTGCGAGCGCCCGATCCAGTTGCGCTGCATGAGCTTGACGTTCTCGGGCCAGTCGACGCGGTCGAGGTCGTCCGCGAGCCGGTCGGCGTAGGCGGTGATCCGCATCATCCACTGGGACAGGTTGCGGCGGAAGACCGGGAAGTTGCCCCGCTCCGATCGGCCCTCGTTGGTGACCTCCTCGTTGGACAGGACGGTCCCGAGCCCGGGGCACCAGTTGACGGGAGCCTCGGACTGGTAGGCGAGCCGGAACGCGTCGAGGGCCTTGGCCTGCTCCGTCGCCGTCAGCTCGGCCCACGACCGGCCGTCCTCAGTGAGGACGGCCCGGCGGCCCGACTCGAACTCCTCGACGAGCTCGCTGATCGGCCGAGCCTTGCCGCGGCCACCGTCCTCACGGACGGCGTTCTCGTCGTACCAGGCGTCCCAGATCTGGAGGAAGATCCACTGGGTCCAGCGGTAGTACTCCTCGTCGATCGTCGCGAACGAGCGGCGGTTGTCGAAGCCGAGGCCGAGGCGGCGCAGCTGCCGCTTCATGACCGTCATGTTCTCCTCGGTCGTCTTCCGAGGGTGCTGACCGGTCTGGACGGCGTACTGCTCGGCAGGCAGGCCGAACGCGTCGTAGCCGAGGGCGTGCAGGACGTTCTTGCCGAGCATCCGGTGGAACCGGCTGTAGACGTCGGTCGCGATGTAGCCCAGGGGGTGCCCGACATGCAGGCCGGCCCCGCTCGGGTAGGGGAACATGTCGAGGACGACGAGCTTGTCACCGCGCTGCGCGACCTCGTCGGGCTCGGCCCAGGGGCCGGCGGGGTTGGGCGCGTTGAACGTGCCCTCCTGCTCCCACCGGTCCTGCCAGGCGACCTCGATGTCGGCGGCCATGGCCGCGGTGTAGCGGAACGGCGTCTCGTTGGTCTGCGTCTGCTCGCTCATGTCTTCTCTCTGGTCAGGTGGGTCAGCACGTGGGTCGACACTCTTCGACACTGCCGGGACAAAAGAAAACCCCTCGCACAGGAGGGGAGCCGCGTTGATGCCGGGGGCCCGGCTTTGGTCAACGCGGCTGCGGAAGGAGCAGCTGACCAGCCATGTGCCCAAGGTTAGCGCAGGATCATCCGAAGGCCGCGGCCCCCAGCAGCCCGACGACGAGCAGGGCCAGGGCGGAGTGGTAGAGGACGAGCACCAGCGTCGGCGCCCACCGTCGCTCCAGCACGAAGCGGTCGTGTCCGAGCGCGAGGTGGGCGACGAACAGCAGCGCGGCGCCGCCGAGGACGGCGTGGCCCTGCTGCTGCCATGCCGCCACGAGGACGAGGACCACCAGGGACAGCAGCTGCAGGAGGACGACGCCCCGCTGCCGGCCCGAGAAGCGGACGACGTCACGTCCCCAGCGCCGCTGGAGGACCGCGATCGCCACCAGGGCGACGGGGACCCACCAGCGCAGGCCGTCTCGTCCCGGCGCCGAGACGAGGGCCCAGACCCAGGCGGCGTGGGCCAGCACCGACACCCAGAGCGCCACGAGGTAGCGGCGCTCCGTCGCGGTCAACAGGAGGGCGTCGACGACGAGCTGGAGCGCCAGGGCGACGAGCACCGGCGTCAGGACCGGCGCCGTGTCCGGCCTGACGAGCGAGTCACCGATCGTGCCGTCCGTCGCCAGCGACCACGCCAGACCGGCGAGAAGAACGGTGAAGGTCGGCCGCGTGATGAGGTCGACGACATGGTCCTCCCGCGCGATGGCGAACCAGTTGAGAGCCGCCGTGAAGGCGACCGCCACCGCGAGAACCATGACATGGGTCTCCACCCGGCAAGGGTGGCAGCCAGCCGGACGTGGGCGGGGTGGGACACGCGGCGACGATCAGATCACCTTTTGGGACACCGGCGCAGCGGCACTCCAGAACCGTGCCAGACTCGAGTAATGCCTATGCGCCACTTCCAGCACACCGTGACACCGGACGACACGGCCGCAATACTCGGCACCGGCGACCTCGACGTCCTCGCGACGCCGCGGCTCGTGCAGTGGTGCGAGAGCGCCGCGTTCCAGGTGTGCCAAAAGTCCGTCGACGACGACCACACCACGGTCGGCACGATGGTCAAGTTCGAGCACGTCAAGGGCAGCCCGGTCGGCACCGAGGTGACGGTCCACTGCGCCGAGCCGATCAACGACGGTCGCCGCCTCGTCTGCTTCGTCAGCGTCAAGGACGCCGAGGGCGACGAGCTGGGCAACGGGGAGGTCCACCGTGCGGTCGTCGACCCCGAGCGCTTCATGAACCGCTGCCGCAAGCTCGTCTGAGCCCGCCCGAGCGCTCCCGCCGGCTCAGCGCGGGAGCGAGCTGAGCGGCATACGAAGAAGACTGCGGCCGTATGCCGCTGGGCTTGGTCCCGCGGTCACAGCACGTAGGCGTCGCCGTCCTTGTGGAAGCCGAGACGCTCGTGGTAGGGGTCGACCATGTCGTGCGGGGTGAGGACCCTGCGGAAGCCACGCGAGCGGAACGGGCCGTCCGGCCCGAAGACGAACTCACCGGGTGAGAGATCCCGGTAGGGCGGGGTGACGTAGTCGAGGAGCAGCTGGGCCCGACCGTCGCCCAGGTCGCGCATCAGCACGACACCGACCGTCGCGTCGCCCTTGAGGACGAGGAAGGACGGGTCACCGGTGAAGGGGTCGTGGACGAAGCTGGGGTTGTGCCGCCGGATGTCGGCCTCGTGGACACGCAGGACGTGCCGGAGGTAGTGGTCGTCACCGTCGACCTCGAGCACCTCGTAGGCGGCAGCGTCATGGCGCTGTCGCGACATCCGCGAGAGGTGCACCACGTTGATGACGGCGAGCACGACGTTGAGGCCGACCATCGGCCACACCCCGACGGCGAGGTTGTAGCCGATCAGGACCACGCACCCGACGAGGTTGATCAGCCGCAACCGGTGCAGCTGGGTCTGGAGGAGCGACCAGACGAGGACGGCCGAGCCGATCCAGCCCACTGCCTCGAGCCACCAACCCTCCATGGGCGGAGCCTACCCATCAGACCTGCGTCTCCCCCTCGCCCCACACGGCGTAGGCCGTACCGGTCGGCAGCGCGGTCACTGCAAACGCGACACCGGTGCCCTGATCACGTGAATCCGGCTGGTATCACCCATCCGAGGTCTAGCCTCTGAAGAAGGTCAGGGATGGGCCGATCCGAGTGGGTCCGTTCGGTGAGGGGGTCGCCGTGGAACGCGACTATCTGGACTTCGAGGTCTCCATCGAGAGCACGCCGACGGGGCAGGTCGCCCGCGTGGCGGCATCACCTGCCGGCGGCGGGTCCGCCGCGTTCGCCCTGCCCTTCTCGGCCGTGGAGCTCGCGCAGTTCATGACGGCGGTCGGACCGCCTCGCGTGGCGTCGCGTCGACTCGTGCCCGCGGAGACGCGCGTGATGGACGTCAAGGACCACGGCCGGCGCCTCGGTGACGCGCTCTTCGCCGGGGAGGTGGGACGCCTGTTCCGCGAGAGCCTCTCGAGCGCCAAGCAGCAGGGCGCCGGCCTCCGCGTCCGGCTCTCGCTCCAGGGGGCACCCGACCTGGAGCCGGTCCCCTGGGAGTACCTCTACGACAGCGAGCTGGGCCGCTTCCTCACCCTGTCGTCGCACACGCCGATCGTCCGCTCCGTCGAGGCGCTCGATGTGCCGGCCCCCGTCCAGGTCACCGCACCACTGCGGGTCCTCGTCATGATCTCCAGCCCGTCGGACCTGCCCGAGCTCGCCGTGGCCCACGAGGAGAAGCTGCTGCGGGCCACCACGGCCGACCTCGTGAAGAGCGGTCGGCTGGAGCTCGTCGTCCTGACGCGAGCGACGCTGAGCGAGCTCCAGCGCGCCCTGATCGACACCTTCCACGTCTTCCACTTCATCGGGCACGGCGGCTTCGACCAGGGCGCCGGCGAGGGAGTGCTCGTCCTGGAGCGGGAGGACGGCACGAGCCACCGCGTCGACGCCTCGCGGCTGGGCACCCTGCTCCACGACGCCAACGGCATGCAGCTCGTGGTCCTCAACGCCTGCGAGGGGGCCCGCACCAGCGGACGGGACGCCTTCTCCGGGGTCGCGCAGGCCATCGTGCGCCAGGGACTGCCCGCCGTCGTCGCCATGCAGACGGAGATCTCCGATCGGGCCGCCCTCGTCTTCAGCCACGAGTTCTACTACTTCCTCACCCGCGGCCTGCCCATCGACGCGGCGATCTGCGAGGTGCGCAAGGCCATGGCGACCTCCGACGAGGCGGCCGAGTGGGGCACCGCCGTGCTCGTCCGGTCGGGCCTGGACCAGCCCTTCGACGTGTCAGCTCTGCGGAGCACCGCCGAGCCGGCCCCCGAGGGACGGCTGGAGTCGCTCTACGCCGCCGCGCAGTCGTCGTTGGCCTCTGCGACCCCGCAGACCGCGGTGCCGATCCTGGAGCAGATCGCCTCCGAGCGGCCGGACTACGCGGATGTCACCCTCCTGCTGGACGCGGTCAAGGCACCGCCTGAGCTGCAGGAGCTGCCCCCGCCGGCGGGGCCGGCTCGATCTGGGCCCACGCCGCGGCCCCAGACGCCGCCAGCGCCTCCACCACCGTCGGGCCCGACCGCTCCGCCTCAGGGACCCCCGAGGGTGACGCTCATGCCGGAGCGTCGCACCGGCAGCGGGTGGAAGTGGCTGGCGGCAGCCCTGGCCCTGCTCCTCGTCGGGGTCATCGCGTTCATCGTCTGGGCCGCGAGCCTGGCGGAGGACCCGACCCCGCTCGGACCCAGCGCCGGACCCAGCGCCGGTCCCGATGCGGTCACGGTGGCCTGCGGACCCGTTGCCGACATCCCGCGTGCCGAGGCCGAGCTCCTCGTCGCGTGCGCCCCCACGCCGCCGATCATCGACGGCCGGTTCGACGAATGGGCCGGCGTCACGGGCGTCGGTATCGATGCCGTCATCTTCCCCCGCAGCGGCGCCAACCCCCATGGCGTCCACGGCACCGCTCGACTGCTCTGGAACCGGGATGCGCTCTACGTCCAGGCCGACGTGGTCGACCCCGTGATCATCGAGGTCGACGAGTCGCAGCCGGACCAGTACTGGCGAGGTGACTCGATCTCCTTCGAGATCGGGCCGGATGCCCGGGAGCTCGGACCGGGCGCGGGAGTCCGCAACGGCCGCGACCGGCACGTCATCATCGGCGTCGCACCCGGGGGCGCGGCCCGAGGCGCCATCAACACCGCCGCCGGCGGCGACTTCCCGCCGGGGGGCGCGGTGCCCGAGATCGAGGCCGCGCTGGCACGCACGCCCGACGGCTACCTGATCGAGGCCCGGGTCCCGTGGGCCGTCCTCGGAGTGGACCCTCCGACGCGGGGCGCCGTCCTGGCCGGCCAGGTCAACATCAGCGACGCCCGGCTGGACCCGTGGAACCACCTCGCCATGATCAGCAGCAACCCGGATCGCATCGTGCAGCGCCGACCCGGGGCGTGGCAGCCGATCATCCTGGGCGACGTGAGCTGAGGGACCGACGTGCCGAGCCTCCACGCCCTGCTCGTCGGGATCGACGCCTACCCCGAGCCGGTCCCGCCGCTCGTCGGGTGCGTCAATGACGTCACGGCGATGGCGGAGACCCTCACGACCCTGATCCCCGCCGACGACCTCGAGCTGCGCCTGCTGACCAACGAGGGCGCCACCCGGCAGGCCGTGGTCGACGCGCTGCGCACCCACCTCGCGGCAGGGGGCCCCGACTCGACCGCGCTCTTCTACTTCAGTGGGCACGGCTCCCAGCAGCACGCGCCCGCGGAGCTGTGGACGCAGGAACCGGATCGGCGCAACGAGACGCTCGTTCTGGCCGACAGCCGCTCGCCCGGCGGATGGGACCTCGCCGACAAGGAGCTCAACGGCCTGCTCACGGCCGTGGCCGGGGCCGTCAGCCATCTGCTCGTCGTCCTCGACTGCTGCCACTCGGGTGACGGCACGCGGGACGCCAATGGGTCGGTCCGGCTCCGCCTGGCGCCGGAGGACCCGAGAACGCGGCCCGGGTCCAGCTTCCTGCCGGAGGCGACCACCGACGTGGGCTCCACCCGGCGCGAGGCACCGGGCGCCACGACCCGCTCCGCCTGGGCGACGCCCCCCGGGGCCAACCACGTGCTCCTCGCCGCGTGCCGGGCTGCCGAGACCGCCAAGGAACTCACCATCGCCGGTCGTGGTCGCGGCGCCCTCTCGGCGGCACTGGAACGCGCCCTGCGGGACCACGGCAGCCGGCTCACCTACCGCGACGTCCACCGCTTCGTCACCGCCGGGGTGCTCGCCCGCGTCGAGGACCAGCACCCCCAGCTCGAGACCGGGGACGCGACCGACCTCGACCGCGCGTTCCTCGGCGGCGTCCTTCCGGCCCGGCCCGCGCAGCTGACCCTGAGCCACCTCCCGGACGGATGGAGCATCGACGCCGGGGCCGTCCACGGAGTCCCCGAGCCGATCGGCGAGGACACCACCGAGCTCGCCGTCTACGCGCTCGGAGGCGAGACCGACGGCGCGCCCTTGGCGGAGGCGGCCGTCACCTCCGTCCTGCCCGACCGGTCGCGGGTGGACGTCACACCGGACCTCGACCCGGCGTTCGTCTACCGCGCGGTCATCAAGACGATCCCGCTCAAGCCGGTCGAGGTCGCGATCCTCGGTGAGTCGGCCGGAGCCGAGGCCCTGGAGGCTGCCGCAGCGTCCGCCGACTCGACCCTGATCCAGCTGCAGGCGGACCCGGCGACCGCCGACCTCGTCGTGCGCGCGCTGCCGGACGGCTTCGCCATCACGCGTCCGGGTGTCACCCGTCCGCTCGTGCCCGTCGTGGCCGGGCACCACCGGGAGGAGCGCACCATCGTCGCGCTGGAGCGGGTGGCGCGCTGGCTCCGCCTCTCCTCGCTGTGCAACCCGGCGACGCAGCTGCCCTCCGGCGCCGTGCGGATCGACGTCGAGTCGGACGCCGGCCGTCTGGCGGCCGACGGACGCCTCGAGATCTCCTACGTCGACGACCGGCCCCCGCCCTTCACGGTCACCCTGACCAACACCACCCAGCAGCCCCTCTGGTGTGCGCTGCTCGACCTCACCGAGACCTACGGGATCTTCACCGATGCCTTCCCCGCGGGATCGACCTGCCTGGACGCGGGCGCGGCCACCGCGGTGTCCCTCGTCGGCCAGCTCTCCGATGCCCTGTGGGACGAAGGCACCGTCATGGTCACCGACCACCTGAAGATCGTCACGAGCACCTTGGAGTTCGACCCTCGATCCCTCGAGCAACCCGAGCTCGACGTCGACGTGGCAACTGCGGCACCGGTCCTCCGCGGCGGGACCGCGCCCACGTCCACGCTCGACCGGATGCTCGGGCGCGTCGCGACGCGGAGCGTCCGACCGGCCACCCCACCGTCAGGCGTCGCCGACTGGCGGACCGACGACCTCCATGTCGTGACCATCCGACCCCGTGGGAGCTGACAGCGACTCATCCGCTGTCTGCTGGGCCGCCGGTGGACGCTTTGGCCCTGCCTTCGGACAACGCGTACGGTTGGCACGCTCACGAGCCGGGCCAGTGCGCCGGACGCGGGCCACCCAGCACTGCCCAGATCACTTGAGGAGCTCCGTGAGCACGACCGACAGCCGCATCCGCGACCTCGCCCTCGCGGTGACGTTCGCGGGCTTCATCGCCGTCCTCGGCCTGGTCCCCGCGTTCTCGCCGTTCGGCTTTCCGGTGCCGATCACGGTCCAGTCCCTCGGCATCATGATCACCGGAGCGGTCCTCGGCGCACGCCGTGGTGCGGCTGCCGTGCTGGTCTTCCTCTTCCTCGTCGCCCTCGGGCTGCCACTGCTCTCGGGTGGCCGAGGTGGGCTCGGGGTCTTCGCCGGACCGAGCGTCGGCTACCTCATCGGCTTCCCGATCGCGGCCTTCGTCATCGGCGGGCTCATCTACCGCCGCGGGAGCCCCTTCCACACCGGTTACGGGCTCCTGGCCATGATCCTCGGCGGCATCGTCGTGCTCTACGCCATCGGCGTGCCGGCCACGGCCTGGCGGGCCGGCATCAGCCTTCGTGCTGCTCTGGCCGGCAGCGCCCTCTTCCTCGTCGGCGACCTGGCCAAGGCGGTCGTCGCGACCATCGTCGCCGGCGCCGTGCACCGCGCCTACCCCGGTCTCCTGCCGCAACCGCGCCCAGCGGCGGACCACGTCCACGACACCGCCACTCACTGACGGCGCGAGCCAACGGCTGCACCGATGTCGCGGATTCGCTGAGGTATCAGCGTCGGCGGGTCTAGCCTCCGAGTAAGAGGTCAGCCTGATCCACCCTCCACCAAGGGATCTCTGGGGGCTCGCCATGGAGCGCGACTATCTCGACTTCGACCTCGCCCTCGTTCGTGCGGGGGGCGAGCTGGTGGCCCGCGTCCTCGGCTCCCCCGCCGGGCCGGCCGACGCACCCTTCGTGCTGCCCTTCACGGCAGTCGAGCTGGCTCAGTTCATGAACGCCGTCGGCCCGGCCAGGGTGGCGTCGCGCCGCCTCGTCCCCGCCGCCACCCGCGTGCTGGACGTGAAGGAGTACGGGCGACGCCTTACCGCCGCGCTGCTCTCGGGTGACGTCGACCGCGCCTTCCGCGAGAGCCTCCACCTCGCGAAGCAACAGCGCCTGGGCCTCCGGGTCCGCCTGCGCCTCGACTCCGTGCCGGACCTCGACTCCGTGCCCTGGGAGTACCTCTATGACGCGCGTCTCGGCCGCTTCCTGACGTTGTCGACCCAGACGCCGGTCGTCCGGGTCCTCGACTCGCTCGACGACCCGCCCCCGGTTCAGCTCCACGCACCGCTGCGGGTCCTCGTCCTCATCTCCAGCCCCACCGACCTCCCGCGACTCCAGGTCGAGCGTGAGGAACAGCTCCTGCGAGCCACGACCGGCGACCTCGTGCAGAGCGGTCGGCTCGAGATCGTCGTGCTGGCCGACGCCACGCTGAGCACGCTCCAGCGGGCCCTGCTGCAGCACTTCCACGTCTTCCACTTCATCGGGCACGGCGGCTTCGACCTCGGCCCGGACCAGGGAGTCCTCGCCCTCGATCGCGAGGACGGCACCGCCCACCGCGTGAGCGGCGACCAGCTCGGGACACTCCTGCACGATGCCGAGGACATGCAGCTCGTCGTCCTCAACGCCTGCGAAGGGGCACGTTCCAGCGGCCGGGACGCCTTCTCCGGAGTGGCCCAGTCCCTGGTCCGCCAAGGGCTCCCGGCCGTCGTTGCCATGCAGACCGAGATCTCCGACCGCGCAGCGCTGGTCTTCAGCCACGAGTTCTACTACTTCCTGACCCGTGGGCTGCCGGTCGACGCGGCCATGTGCGAGGTTCGCAAGGCGATGGCCCTCGCGGACGAGGCCGCGGAGTGGGGCACCCCAGTGCTACTTCGTTCCGGCTCCGGCCAGCCCTTCGACCTCCGGGCGTTCGGACGGGTCGCCGAGCTCGCGCCGGAGAGCCGGTGGGAGTCTCTGTACACGGCCGCCCAGCAGGCCGTGGCTGCCGGCAGCCTGCACGTCGCACTGCCGCTCCTCGAACAGCTCGCGGCCGAACGTCCCGACTACGCGGACGCAGCCGCGCTCCTCGACGGCCTCCGGCAGACGGGCTCCGGCCCCCAGGGCACGACGCCGCAGACCCAGCCCCCGACGCCGGCCCCCGCCGCGCCACCGGAGGCTCCCACCGAGGATGGCCAGACACCCGAGGGTGGAAGTCCGGAGCGAGAGCCGCAGCCGACGCGACCGCAGCCGGCTTCAAGGCAGCCGTCGACCCGTCCCCGACCGACCCCGTTCGCGCGTCGCGCAGGCAGAAGCGGCCGGCGCCGGCTCCGCGTCGGGACCGTGCTCAAGATGGTCTTCTGGGCCGCCCTGCTCATCGGTGGATTCTCGGCGTGGCTGAACCTGCCCAGCCTGGCCCAACGGGTCGGCCCCCTCGTCGAGGCGGCGTGCGGCTCAGCCTCGCAGCCCTCCCCGGCACCGAGCCCTCAGGCCAGCCGGTCGAGCCTCGTGGTGGGCTGCGCCCCGTTTGCGCCAGTGGTGGACAGGGAGTTCGACGACTGGCGGTCCCTGCCGAGTCACCTCGTGAGCTCCGTCGTCGAACCACCCGGTGGCGACCGAGCCGGCGTGGCGAGCTCCTGGCAGCTGCTCTGGGACCAGGACGCGCTGTATGTCCACGTCGTGGTGACCGACCCCAAGATCACCCCGGTCCGGTCCTCGGACCCGAGGTCGTTCTCCGCGGGCGACTCGGTCTCCTTCGAGCTCGGGCCCGACCCACGGCGGCTGCGGCCCACCGAGGGCCTCCGGCCGGGTCGCGACGTGCACGTCGTGCTGGGCGTCGCCGATGACGGTGACCGCGACGCCGTCGCCGCCATCCAGGTAGCGGCGAAGGACGCGTTCGGAGCCCCCCGGCTCGCCCGTGACATCGACGTGGCCCGGAGGGCGACCGCAGCCGGCTACGAGCTCGAAGGACGCGTGCCGTGGGCCCTGCTCGGGCGGGAGATCGCCCCGGCTCGCGGCAGCGTCATCGGGCTCAACCTGAACGTCAGCGACGCCTCCGCGACCGGCAAGCTGCGCCTGGCACTGAGCAGCAACCCCGAGTGGAGCGGCAAGGCACAGCTGCGGCCCGCGCTCTGGCACACGGCGCTGCTCCGCGACGAGAGCTGATCGACGGCGGGGCAGCCGCCCCGTCGGTCAGTCGTCCACGCCCCGGGCAACGAGGGCGTCGGCCAGCCGGTCGGCGTGCCGGAGGCTGCGCACGACCAGGGGCACGATGAAGGCCAACGGGCTCGAGGCGGCCCCGCGAGCCAGCTGGGCCTGGCGGACGTCCCGAGCCAGCTCGATGACGACCGCCACCGAGCGGATGCCGAGCGCGACGAGCAGCCCCAGCCGCTCCGGGTCGACCCCGAGCCGACGGAGCGGCCGGGCGCACCGCACCACGACATCGACGATGGCCGTCGTCGGAGTCGTCAGGCTGACGAGGGCCGCCAGCTGCACGAGCGCCAGCATCCCGCCGACCACGACCACCGCCTTCTCCCACCCCGCGACGACGGCCTGAAAAGCCGCCAGCGCCCCCAGGAACCAGACGAGTGGCCGGACCTGCGCCACCGCGGTGCGCCACGGGATCCGCGCGGCGAGGTGGAGCAGCGCCACGATCGCGAGCGCGAGTGCGACGTGCCACGGCCGGCTCAGCCGCAACGTGGCCACGGCCGCTGCGACGAGGAGCAGCAGCTTGGCCCCCGCGGGCAGGCGGTGGACGACCGAGTCCCGGTGGACGTAGACGGCGAGGGCACTCACAGGACGAGCCGCTGGTAGGCGGCGACCGCCTCGTGAGGCGAGCCGTCGAAACGCAGTCGGGCGTCGTGGAAGACGAGGACGCGGTCGAAGTCGTCGAGCAGGTCGAGGTGATGCGTGACGAGGATGACCTGCTGCCGCAGGCTCGCGACCACGTCGCGCACCCGCCGGGCATTGACGAGGTCGAGGAGCGTCGTCGGCTCGTCCATCACCACGACGTCCGGATCGGTGACGAGCACCGACGCGAGGGCCAGGAGCTGCTTCTGGCCACCGGACAGCAGGTGGGCGGGGTGGTCCCGGTGCTCCTGGAGCCCATACGCCTCCAGCGCGGCGTCGACCCGCGCCGCCACCTCCTGCTTCGTGAGCCGGTGGCGGCGCAGGCCGAAAGCGACATCCTCGGCCACCGTGGGCATGACGATCTGCGCGTCGGGGTCCGTGAAGCAGAAGCCGACCCGGCGACGGATGGCGCGTGCCTCCCTGCCGGTGTCCAGCCCGTCGACCCGGACCTTGCCCGCTCTGGGGACGACGAGCGCGTTGACCATCCTCGCGAAGGTCGACTTCCCGGAGCCGTTGGCACCGATCACGCCGATGCGATGCTCCGTCAGGCTCACCGAGACGTCGGACAGCACGGTCCGCTCGCCACCCGAGACGGCGTAGGCGTGACTCACGGAGTCGAACTCGATCAGCGGCATGCTTCCACCACCAGCGCCGTCCCCTGCCCGCCGCCCGCCGCGACGGCTGCGAGTCCGTAGCGGCCCCGCCCCTGCCGCACGAGCTGGGTGAAGAGCCGAACGACGAGCACGGCGCCGCTGGCGCCCCAGGGGTGGCCCAGCGCCAGCGCGCCGCCGCCGAGGCAGACCCGGGCCGGATCGATCGCGAGAGCGTCGTAGCAGGCCAGGACCTGGCCGGCGAACGCCTCGTTGACCTCGATGACATCGAGGTCGTCGGTCCCGAGGCCCGCCTCTGCGAGGGCCTGCTCCACCGCAGGGACGAGGCCGAGCCCCGGCCGGGTCGGGGCCACTCCCGCCGACGCCGCCCCGATGATCCGCAGCCCCGGCCGCCCGGCGGCACCCGCCGCGGTGACGGGGACGATGCCCACCGCGGCGGCACCGTCATTGATGCCGCACGAGTTGCCCACCGTCACGGTGCCCCCTTCCCGGAAGGTGGCCGGGAACCGCGCCAGGCGCTCCGGAGTGAGGCCCGACCGGGGCCGCTCGTCCGCGACGACACCGCCCACCGGCACGATCTCGTCGGCGAACTCACCCCGCGCTGCCGCCAGCACGGCGCGCGCGTGGGACTCAGCGGCATACGCGTCCTGCCGTTGTCTGGAGACGCCGCGTTCCTCCGCGAGAAGGTCGGCGGCGAGCCCCATGTCGATGTCGTCGGCGGGCGGCGCGAACGGGGCCCGCTCGTAGCGGACCGGCGCCTCGCCGTCCCGCGGGGGCCAGTAGCGCCACGGCGCCGTCGAAGCGCTCTCCACCCCGCCGGCGACCACCGGTGCCGACCCGGCGCGGACGAGTCGCGCGCCGAGCTCGATCGCCGCGAGCCCACTCGCGCACTGCCGATCCACGGTCAGCGCCGGGACCGAGCTCGGCAGCCCCGCCTCGAGGGCAGCCACTCGCGCGACGTCACCACCGGGTCCCATGCAGTTGCCGAGGATCACCTCAGCAGGAGGTCCCTCGAGCTCGCTGGCAACAGCCTCCAGGACGACGGCCCCCAGCTGGGCGGCGGTCACGCCGGCGAGCGCGCGGCCCGCGGTGCCGATGGGGGTGCGGCGTGCAGCGACGATGAGCGCATCGCTCGCTCGCTCATTCCGCGAGGGCACGACGGTCCACCTTCCCCGCCTCGGTGAGCGGCAGCTGCTCAACGACCCGCCACACTCGCGGGCGATGGCTCGCCGGCAGCTCGGCCCGCGCCGCACGCTCCAGGAGCTCCCGGTCAGCGGCCCGGGTCAGGGTCGCTCCGACCACCTGTCCGAAGGTCGGATGAGCGACCGCGTGCACGACCACGCTCCCCCGGGCGAACTCCGCGAGGACCGCCTCGACCTCCGCGACCAGCACCGTGGCACCAGCGGTCACCACGGCCTCCGGACGACCGAGGACGGTGAGGACCCCGTCGTCGAGACGTCCGAGGTCGCCGACGGTGGCCCAGTCGTCAGCGGTGCGCCGCAACGGGCCCGGCGGCCCGTCGTAGCCGTCGCAGAGCCAGGGGGACCGCACCCAGATGGTCCCGGGAACCGGGACGTCCCGGATGGCGACCTCGACACCGGTGAACGGCCGCAGCACGAGGTCGCCCGAGGACGCCGCCACGAAGCTCAGCTCTGCCGCGCCGTAGTAGTGGTCGAGCCGCAGTCCCCGCTGTCGAGCCGCGGCGGCAACCGGCTCCGGCACACCCGAGCCCGCCAGCACGACCCGGGCTCCGGCGGGCAGCCCCGCGCCGCGTCGGTCCAGCTGCGCGGGGGTCAGGCAGGCGTGGGTCGCCGCGACCGCATCGGCCACGAGCTCGGCGCCCGCCCAGGCCGCGTGCACGGCGGCGAAGAGGTTCATCGTGGAGGTGAGCGGCCCCGGCACCCACACCCGCGCTCCGGACTCCACTCCCGTCAGCTGCGAGTACGCCGGGAAGGAGCCCCACCACGACTCGGTCGTGCGGAGCACCCGTCGCACGGTCGGCCCGGCCGTCCCGGACGTCCGCAGCGCAAGCCCGGCGCCCGAACGGCGAGCGGCGAGCACCGCTGCAACCGGGTCGGCGTGCTCCTCGGGCCGGACGTGGTCCGTCATGGAACCTCCTGGGGCAGATGCGACGAAGGGCCGGACACGTCGTCCGGCCCTTCGTCATCTGGTGGAGCTGAGGGGACTCGAACCCCTGACCCCCTCCATGCCATGGAGGTGCGCTACCAGCTGCGCCACAGCCCCGTTGGAACTCACTTCCGTGAAGTGCCTGCGTCACTCTAGCCAATGATGGCGCCTCGGCCCAAATCCGCGGCGGCGCCGCCCTCGGGCGCCGCGGTCAGAGCCGCCACGGGCCGAGGTTCCACCCCGAGATCCGCCAGCGTGACCGGGCGCTGAAGCTCTTGCTGCTCTCGACGAGCTCGATCCAGTGGCAGTTGTCGATGCCGCGGAAGATGACGTCCGAGACGTCCTGGTCGAGCCCGACGAGCTCGGTCGCGCCGATCCGCCCGGACACCCCGTGGGCGACGATCACGGCCGTTTCGCCCGGCAGCAGCTCGCGCTCCACCTCACGCACGCACTCACCGACCCGATGGGCCACCTCGGCACGCGTCTCTCCCGTCAGGCCGCGCGGCACGTCCTCACCGCGGTCGAGGGCGGCGATCGTCTCGGGGTACCTCTCCCGAACCTCGTCGGCGTGCATCCCCTGCCACTCACCGACGTGGACCTCACGCAGTCGCGCGTCGAGCCGCACCTCGAGCCCCGTCAGGGACGCGATGGCGTCGGCCGTCGCGGCCGCCCGCTGCAGGTCGCTGGAGACGAGCAGGGCCGGTCGGTAGGCAGCCAGGTGCGGTGCAGCGGCCGCCACCTGCTGGCGGCCGGTCTCGGAGAGCTCCGTGTCCTTGTGGCCCTGCCACACCCGGGCGGCGTTGTCGACGGTCTCCGCGTGCCGCAGGATGACGACTCGGCGGCCGGCTCCGGACGCGGGTGTCGAGCTGGCCGCCCCCGCACCGGTCACGCTCACGGCGTCGTGCCCGCCTCGCCGTCGGAGTCAGGCGCGTCAGTGGTCGAGCCGACAGGGCCGCCCGGTCGGGCCGGGGCCTCGATCGTCGCCAGGTCGATCTCGGGGCAGTCCTTCCAGAGGCGCTCGAGCGCGTAGTACTCGCGCTCGTCCTCGTGCTGGACGTGCACGATGATGTCGCCGAAGTCGATCAGCACCCAGCGACCGTCCCGCTCACCCTCACGCCGGATGGGCTTGGAACCGAGCTCGCGGAGCCGGTCCTCGACCTCGTCGACGATGGCGCCGATCTGCCGCTCGGAGGCGGCCGAGGCGATCACGAAGACGTCGGTCAGCGGCATCTGGTCGCTGACGTCGATGGCCGTCACCTTGTCGGCGATCTTCTCGGCCGCGGCGTCCGCAGCAGCCTTGGCGAGCTGCAGGGCATGGGATGTTGCTGTCACTGGTCTCCTTGCGACGGGACTGCCTCGGGCAACGCCGAGGCGACGCCCAGGCGGAGCGGCTCGACGGGGGGCGCGCCACACGGCGCC
>NZ_JAPFQL010000077.1 GCF_028446585.1 Intrasporangium calvum | reverse complement strand
GGCAGCCGCCCGGCTGCCGATCCGCTGGTGGACGTGCTCTTGCTCATGTGAAGGTGCGGGTCTCCGGTGGGCCGTCAGCGGCGCCGGCGGCGGATCAGGCCCGCGACGACGACCAGGGCCACCGCGGCCGCGACGACCGCGCCGATCCGCTCGACCCGGAGCTGCCCGTCGGGGGTGTGCGTTGCCTCGTTGAGCTTGAGCTTGAGGCTCGCGGCCTGGCGCTCGGCGATGACCTTGGGCTGCGCCCGGTAGGCCAGTTCGTTGACGGTCCCCTCGAGGCGGGAGCGGGCCGCCTCGATGTCTCTCTCGATGCGTGCGGTCTCGGACATGACGCTTCCTTTCGTCAGGCTGGTGACGACTCTAGTCGCGCGGACGTGCTGTGGGGCTCAGGCGCTCAGGCCGCGAGGCCGAGGTCCCGCCGCAGCTTGGCCACGTGCCCGGTCGCCTTGACGTTGTAGAGGGCGTGGGACACGACGCCGTCCTCGTCGACGACGAACGTGGAGCGGATCACGCCTTCGACGGTCTTGCCGTAGAGCTTCTTCTCGCCGTAGGCGCCGTAGGCGCGGTGCACCTCGAGCGACTCGTCGGACAGGAGGGGGATCGTCAGGGCGTCGCGCTCCCGGAACTTCGCGAGCTTCGCGGGCTTGTCCTTGCTGATGCCAAGGACCTCGTAGCCGTCCCCGCGCAGCGCCTCCAGCGACTCACTGAAGTCGCACGCCTGCTTCGTGCACCCGGGGGTCATGGCCGCGGGGTAGAAGTAGACGATCACCTTGCGGCCGCGGTAGTCGCTGAGCCGGACGGTCGAGCCGGTGTCGTCGGCGAGGGCGAAGTCGGGGGCCTGGTCGCCGGGCTCGAGTCGTTCGCTCACGGGGTCTCCTTCGTCGGGTCGTTCACCAGAGTGCGGACGGCGGGACTCGAACCCGCACGCCGAGGCACAGGAACCTAAATCCTGCGTGTCTACCAGTTCCACCACGTCCGCCTGTGTGGCTCCCGCGACGGGAAGCCGGAGCCCAGCCTAGTTCCCTACGCTGGCCCCATGCGGCACCAGGTGAGCAGCGGCAGCGCGTGGGAGCAGCAGGTTGGCTACTCGCGGGCGGTCCGGGTCGGCAATGTCGTGCACGTCGCGGGGACGACTGCGGTGCGCGACGGATCGGTCGTCGGGCTCGGCGACCCCTACGTGCAGGCGAAGGTGGCTCTGGAGATCATCAGCGCCGCTCTGGCGGAGGTCGGTGCGTCACCGGCCGACGTCGTGCGGACGAGGATCTACGTCACGGACATCGGGAGCTGGGAGGAGGTCGGTCGCGCGCACGGCGAGGTCTTCGCCGAGGTCCGGCCGGCAGCAACCATGGTCGAGGTGGCGGCGCTCATCGATCCCGACCTCCTCGTGGAGATCGAGGCCGAGGCCCTCGTCGGCGGGGGCCGCGCCGACGCGCTCTGATCGCGCGGACCTGCGCGACGTTCACTCCACGCGGACCGTCACCGTGTGCAGGCCCTCCGCGCCGTCCGGAGCCGGCGGCCGTTCGGCGGCGGACTGCAGCCTGCCGTCGGCGTCCGTCGCTCGGACGCGCAGCGTGTGGCTCCCCGGCTGCGCCTCCCACTCAAAGACCCATTGCCGCCACGCGTCGATGCTCGCGTCGGTCGCGAGCCGCGCTGCCTTCCAGGCCCCGTCGTCGACCTGGACCTCGACAGCGGTGATCCCCCGGTGCTGCGCCCACGCGACCCCGGCGACGGCAACCCGGCCCGCGTTGACCACCGCCCCGGTCCGCGGGACGTCGATCCGCGAGGACGTCTTGACCGGCCCCTCGGCCGACCAGCCACGCGGTGTCCAGTAGCCGACGTCCGCGGCAAAGGTCGTCACCTTCAGCTCGGTCACCCACTTGCACGCCGACACGTAGCCGTAGAGCCCCGGGACGACGAGCCGCACCGGGAAGCCGTGCTCGAAGGGCAGCGGCTCGCCGTTCATCCGCACGGCGAGGAGGGCATTGCGGTCGTCGGCCAGCGCCGCCAGAGGGGTCCCGCACGTCCAACCGTCCGCGCTGGTCTGCAGCACCATGTCCGCGCCCGCCCGGGGGCCCGCCAGTGCGAGCAGCTCACGCACGGGCCAGCCGGTCCAGACGGCGTTGCCGATGAGGTCGCCCCCGACCTCGTTGGAGACGCAGGCCAGGGTGACCAGCGCTTCACGCATCGGCTTGTCCTGCAACGTGACCCAGTCGAGCTCGATCTCGCGTTCAACCAGCCCGGTGACCTTGAGCCGCCAGTCCGCTGCGGTGAGCCGGGGCACGACGATCGCCGTGTCGATTCGATAGAAGTCGCTGTTGGGCACGACGAACGGCGTCGTTCCCGGGACTCCGAGGTCCGCGCCGGCCGGCACCTGGACGGGCGTCCCCCGCGCAGCCTCTCGTGCCGCCGCGTCCCGCGAGGCCGTGGCCGCCGCGGAGTCCCCACCGAGCCACCCTCCGACGTATGCCGCTGAGCCGCCTGCCGCTGCGCCGAGCAGCAGGCGTCGGGCCGGGTTGGCGGCGGCCGCCGTGGTCGCCTCGCCCGAGCCGTGGTGGAGGAACCACAGCCCGAGGCCAGTCCCGACGACCGTCGGCACCAGGTCCGTCACCGACGCGCCGGGCCGCGACAGGACAGCTGCTGCTCCGACGACACCGAGCAAGGCAAAAGCACTCAACGCCCATGCTGGTCGCTTCTGCGCGAGCACTCCAACGAGGACGCAGCAGGCCGCGAGGACGACGGCGACGCCCACGAGGAGGGCTCTCTTGTCGTTGGTGCCGAAGACGCTGATCGCCAGGTCCTTGAGCCAGGCGGGAGTGCGATCGACGAACGCGCCGCTGACGGCAGCCACCGGCGCCGGCTCGCCGCTCGTCGCCCCACCTTGATGCAGCAGGGCAGCAAGGAGCGTGGCCAGCCCGACCGTGAGCAGACCAGCCACCAGCCCGTTGGCCGCCGCGACGCGCCCGGCCCCGCTGCGCCCCGACTCGTGGGGGGCCGCCGTGTGGGCCGGGCTGGTCGAGGTCATGGCCGGAGCAGCTCCCGCAGGCGTGGGACGAGGGCGCGGAAGGCGACATGGCGGTGGGAGACGGCGTTCTTCTCCTCGGGGGCGTACTCGGCCAGCGTCCGCTCCGTGGCGGGGTCGGGCTGGCCGTCCGGCACGAAGATCGGGTCGTAGCCGAAGCCCCCGCTCCCCCGGGGCTCCCGGCCGACCTTGCCCGGGAAGCGCCCCACCTCGACCGCGGAGCGGCCGTCGGGCAGGACGAGGGCGGCCGCACAGACGAACGCTGCCCCGCGGTGCTCGTCGCGCACGTCGCCCAGCTGCGACAGGAGCAGCTCGAGGTTCGCGCGGTCGGCGCCCGGGCCCGAGCTGCCGGACCAGCGTGCACTGAAGATGCCGGGCGCGCCGCCGAGCACGTCGACGGCCAGCCCTGAGTCGTCCGCGAGCGCCGGGAGCCCGGTCGCCTCGGCGGCCGACTGCGCCTTGAGCACGGCGTTGGCCGCGAAGGTGACGCCGTCCTCGACGACGTCGGGCGCATCGGGGAACTCGTCGAGGCCGACGATCTCGAGGTCGAGCTGGGTGCAGACGTCCGCCAGGATCTCCCGCATCTCCTCGACCTTGTGGTGGTTGCGGGTGGCGAGGACGAGCTTGGTCATGAGACCGCCCCTTCGGAGGTTGAGGCGAGCGCCGCCTGCTGGGCGGCCGTGAGGTCGGCACAGCCCTTGGCGGCCAGCTCCAGGAGGTCGTCGAGGAGCGCGCGGTCGAACGGTTCGCCCTCTGCGGTGCCCTGGACCTCGATGTAGCGGCCGTCGCCGGTCATGACGACGTTCATGTCCGTCTCGGCGGTCGAGTCCTCCGGATAGTCGAGGTCGATCACCGCCTGGCCGCCGACGATGCCGACGGACACCGCGGCGACGGACCCGGTCAGGGGCTGGGCCCCCTTGCCGATGAGTCCCTTGCGGCGGGCGTCCTCGATCGCG
Source organism: Intrasporangium calvum (assembly GCF_028446585.1). Classification (GTDB taxonomy): domain Bacteria; phylum Actinomycetota; class Actinomycetes; order Actinomycetales; family Dermatophilaceae; genus Intrasporangium; species Intrasporangium calvum_A. The sequence continues at coordinate 14,257 of NZ_JAPFQL010000077.1, read as the reverse complement.
TCAGCGAGCGCGACGTAGGCGCCGGTGATGGCGGCGGTGCGGGTGCCGCCGTCGGCCTGGAGGACGTCGCAGTCCAGGACGATGGTGTTCTCGCCCAACGCCTTCGTGTCGATCACCGCCCGCAGGCTGCGACCGATGAGACGGGAGATCTCATGCGTGCGGCCGCCGATGCGTCCCTTGACGCTCTCGCGGTCGGAGCGCGTGTTGGTGGCCCTGGGTAGCATCGCGTACTCCGCGGTCACCCAGCCCGTCCCCTTGCCCTTGAGCCAGCGCGGCACTCCCTCGGTGAACGACGCGGCGCACAGGACGCGGGTGCGCCCGAACTCCACGAGGACGCTCCCCTCGGCGTGGTCGAGCCATCCCCGGGTGATCCGCACCTCGCGCGTCTCGTCGGGGGCCCGTCCGTCATGTCGTGTCGCAGTCATGTCCCTGAGGCTAGCCATGCCCCAACGGTAGGCGACGGCCCGTCCCCCGACCGAGCCCCGCGCAGCAGGTCACCCAACCGTCAGAGCGAGCCCAGCGGCATACGGGAAAGGCGTCACACGACGTAGGTGGCGCCCGGCTTGGCGATCTCCACCTCACCCGGCCACACGGCCGCAGCCTGTGCCCGGCACTGCTCAGGGTCGTTCCACGCGGGCATGTGGGTGAGCATGAGTCGCTGCACGCCACCCGCCCGGACGGCGGCCTCTGCGGCGCGACTGCCCGACAGGTGGATGCCGCGGATCTCGTCCCGTCCGTCGACGAAGGCCGCGTCGGCCAGGACGAGGTCGGCGCCGGTCATGAGGGGCGTCAGCGCGTCACAGAGGTCCGTGTCGCCGGTGTAGACGAACACCCGGCCGTCCGCCTCGACCCGGAAACCGTAGGCCTCGATCGGATGCTCGACGCGAAGCGGAGTGATGGTGAACGGCCCGATGACGATCTGCTCCCGGTCCCGGAGCGTCCGGAAGTCGAAGACGCCCGGCACGTCCTCGATCTCCTCGTTGCCGTAGGCGCGGGCCAGGTGGTCCCCCGTCCCGTCCGGACCGTAGGCGGGCAGTCCCTCGCGGCCGGACCCGCCCGGCACGTACTTGAGCATGACGTAGAGGCCGCACAGGTCGATGCAGTGATCGACGTGCAGGTGACTGACGAGGACGGCATCGACCGTCAACGGGTCGACATGGCGCTGCAGGTGCCCGAGGGCCCCGTTGCCGAGGTCGAACACGATGGACCACGTCCGCCCCTCGTGCTCGCTCCGCACGAGGTAGCTCGAGGCCGGCGAGTCCGGGCCGGCGAACGAACCGGCGCAGCCGACGATGGTGAGGTCCACGCACTGAGCCTAGGTGCCGAGCCCGCCGAGCACCCGCGACTCGCTCGTCGGGTGTGTCACACGGGCGACGTGCTCCGCGGCCTGGCCGGGCTGCGGCGTCGGTCAGTCCTCGCCCATGAGCGCCTGCGTCAACGTCTCCTGGAGCCACGTGAGGAAGTCGTACCAGGCCATCGCGTAGCCGAGTGGGTCGTCGTCGCCGATGACCTCCATGGCCGCGTGCAGCCGCTCGGCGTCCTCCTCGGTCCGCATCCCCATCCGCTCGGCGAGCAGGAGCCGCACGTCCGTCAGCGCCATGAGGAAGGCCGGCGCCTGGGCTGCCTCCAGGACGACGCGGTCGTCATCGGACACCTCGGCGAGCCGGGACATGGCGAGGTCGAGGTTGCCGCTCTTGCGCTGGCGCAGCCCCTCCTCGGTGAGGCGACGGAACTCCGCAGCCACGTCGCCGTCGCCGCGGTGCGCGTCCGGGAGCAGGCGGTCCAGCGCGGGGTCGCGCTCGTCGTCCCACCCGTCCTCGTCGTCTCCGGCTGCGCCGTCCGTGCGGTCAGGCGTCTGGTCCTGCGTGGCGACCGACACCCCCATCGACGCGACGAGGTCGGCGAAGGCGTCCCCGGTGGACTCGACCTCCGGGGAGAGCACGGCCCTGGTCTGCTCCATGAGGCCATGGACCATGAAGCGCTCGGTCTCGTCGAGGACGGCGACGTAGCGTCCGTCCTCCGGCAGGAAGGCGCGGGCCATCACTCGTCCTTCTCGAACGTCGCCCAGAGGCCATAGCCCTGCAGCGACTCCGCGTCGCGCTCCATCGACTCGCGCGGGCCGCTCGAGACGACCGCGCGGCCCTTGGTGTGGACGTCCATCATCAGCTTCTCCGCCTTGGCTCGTGGATAGCCGAAGTAGGTCTCGAAGACCCACGTCACATAGCTCATGAGGTTGACCGGGTCGTTCCACACCAGCGTCACCCACGGCACGTCAGGAGCCACCACCTCGGCGGTCTCGGTGACCTCCTCGGTCTCTGGGCTGCGGACCGGCGCAGGTGGCGCGAGGGAAAGGCTGGTCGACATCACGTGTCCAGCCTATGGCCGCACTGTGACCGCGCTCGCACCCAGCCGGACCGTAGGCTGGCCATCGTGAGCACCGCACTGCTGACCGACCATTACGAGCTGACGATGGTGCAGGCCGCGCTGGAGTCCGGCGAGGCCCACCGCAAGTGCGTCTTCGAGGCCTTCTCGCGGCGGCTGCCGGACGGGCGGCGCTACGGCGTCGTCGGCGGCACCGGGCGCTTCCTCGAGGCGCTGGAGCAGTTCCGCTTCGGCGACGACGAGCTGCGCTTCCTCGCCGAGCGGAAGATCGTCGACGCGCGGACCATCGACTGGCTCGCGGGCTACCGGTTCAGCGGGACGATCACCGGCTACGCGGAGGGCGAGTGCTACTTCCCCTACTCGCCGGTGCTCGTCGTCGAGTCGACGTTCGCCGAGGGCGTCCTCCTCGAGACCCTGGTCCTGTCGATCCTCAACCACGACACCGCCATCGCGTCCGCGGCCTCGCGCATGACGTCGGCCGCCGGAGACCGGCCCTGCATCGAGATGGGCTCCCGGCGCACCCAGGAGGAGTCCGCGGTGGCGGCGGCGCGGGCCGCCTACATCGCCGGGTTCGAGGCCACGAGCAACCTCGAGGCGGGCCGTCGCTACGGCGTGCCCACGGCCGGCACGGCAGCGCATGCGTTCACGCTCCTCTACGACTCGGAGCGTGAGGCGTTCACCGCTCAGGTCGACTCACTCGGCAAGGGCACGACGTTGCTCGTCGACACCTACGACGTCAAGCAGGCCGTGGAGCTCGCGATCGAGATCGCCGGAGCGGAGCTCGGGGCCGTCCGCCTCGACTCGGGCGACCTGCTCATCCAGGCCAAGGAGGTCCGCGCCCAGCTGGACGCCGCCGGCAACCGGGACACCCGCATCATCGTCACCTCCGACCTCGACGAGCACGCCATCGCTGCCCTGGCCGCGGGTCCGGTCAGCGGCTACGGAGTCGGCACGGCCCTGGTCACCGGCTCGGGCGCCCCGACCGCGTCGATGGTCTACAAGCTCGTCCAGCGCGAGAACAGCGCCGGGCAGATGGAGGGCGTCGCCAAGAAGAGCAAGGACAAGGCCACGGTGGGCGGGCGCAAGTGGGCGCTGCGGCGGCGCAACGGCGGCGGCGTCGCCGAGGCCGAGGTGATCGGCCTGGCCGAGCCGCCACGTGACGACGGCGACGACCGACCCCTGATGGTCGAGCTCGTGCGGGACGGAGAGGTCGTGAACCACCAGGACATCCACGAGGCCCGCGCCCGGCACGCCGCCGCTCGCGCCGAGCTGCCGCGAGCGGCCACCCAGCTGTCCCGCGGCGAGCCCGTGATCCCGACGATCTACGAGGAGGACTGAGCGTGACTCCCGACTACGACGGCCACTCCCCCACGGACTCCGGCGTCGCCGGACCCGTGGGTCGGCGAAGCGCACTCATCATCGTCGACGTGCAGAACGACTTCTGCGAGGGCGGCTCGCTGGCCGTCGCAGGCGGGGCCGCGGTGGCGCAGGCCATCTCGGCCCACGTGGACGAGCACGGCGGCGACTACGACGCGGTCGTCGCGACCGCGGACTGGCACGTCGACCCCGGCGACCACTTCTCGACGGCACCCGACTTCGTCGACACGTGGCCGGTGCACTGTGTCGCCGAGGGCGGTGGGGCCGCCTTCCATCCCAACCTGACGCCCGCCCTGCGCGCGGTGCAGGCGGTCTTTCGCAAGGGTGAGCATGCAGCCGCCTACAGCGGGTTCGAGGGGCGCAGCGATGACGCCGAGCAGGCCAGCCTCGCGACCTGGCTCACGGACCGCGGCATCTCACGCGTGGACGTCGTCGGCATCGCGACCGACCACTGTGTCCGCGCGACCGCGCTCGATGCGCAGCGCGAGGGATTCGAGACGACGGTCCTGCTGGGCCTCACCGCCGGGGTCGCCCGGCAGACCACCGAGGCAGCCCTGACCCAGCTCGAGCAGGCCGGCGTGCGCCTCAGCGGCCAGCCGGTGGTCGCCGACTGACGGGCGGACGACGGACCGGCTCTCGCGACGTCAACGCAGGACGTGGGCCAGGGCCCGGGCTGCCCGCTCGAGCCGGGGCTTCGTCGTGCCGGGGTCGATGGGTCCGAGTGCGACCACCCCGACCGAGGCCTCGACGACGCGCTCCGGCTCCCCGTCAACCGCCGGTGCGAGCACGGCGATGGCCAGACCATGGGCTCCCGGCTGGATCTCCCCTCCGGAGACGACCAGCTCCGAGGACCCGGCCCGCCCGGCCAGGATGGCCCGCCCGGCGGCGCCCAGGTGGAGGGGATGGCGGGTGCCGGCGCGGTACGCCACGTGGAAGTTCGTCCACGTCGGCTCGACGACCACGAGGGCCAGGGCCTCGTCGGCCTCCGCCACGGTCAGGTGAGCCGTGGCCCCGACCGAGTCGGCGAGCTCCTGGAGGATCGGGCGTGCCTCCGACTGCACCAGGGGCCGGACCGCGGCGGCGAGCCGGCTCACACCGAGCCCCAGCCGCACCCTGCCGTTCGGTCGCCGGGCGACGAGGTGATGAGCCTCGAGCGCCGTGACGAGCCGATAGACCACCGGCCGGCCCACCCCCAGCTCTGCCGCGAGCTCGGTGATGGTCAGGCCACCACCGAGATCGGGTCGGGCGAGCAGCTCGAGCAGCTGGATCCCCCGGTCGAGTGTCTTGGAGCTCTCCGGGCCTCGGCTGCCGCGAGCAGCAGGCCCCGCCACGGACTGCTCTCCGCGCTCCTGCTCGCTCATCAGCCCTCGGAGTGCGCGCCGCCGGCGCCTTGGTGGCCGCGCCCCACCGAGCCCGCCCCCCGCGACCAGGACAGGGCATAGATCCCGTCGTCCACCGCCAGGCCGCCCTCGCCCAGCTCCAACGGCCGGAAGGTGTCGACCATGACGGCCAGCTCGTCGAAGTACTCCACGCCGATGGACCCTTCGGTGGCCCCGGGCTGCGGCCCGTGCGCGTGCCCGCCGGGGTGGACCGAGATCGAGCCACGCGCGATGCCCGAGCCCTTGCGCGCCTCGTAGTCGCCGTCGACGTAGAACATGATCTCGTCGCTGTCGACGTTCGAGTGGTAGTAGGGCACCGGGATGGCGAGCGGGTGGTAGTCGACCTTCCGGGGCACGAAGTTGCAGACGACGAAGTTGTGGCCCTCGAACACCTGGTGCACGGGCGGCGGCTGGTGGACGCGGCCGGTGATGGGCTCGAAGTCGCGGATGTTGAGGACGTAGGGGTAGAGACACCCGTCCCAGCCGACGACGTCGAGGGGGTGGAAGGGCAGCGTGTGAATGGTCCCGACGACGCCACCGGGGCCGTTCCCGCGGTGTTTGATGTAGACGTCGGTCTCCTCCGTCGCCTCCGCGCCGACCTCCTCGGCGAGCAGCGGTCCGGAGGGTCCCCTCAGGTCACGCTCGCAGTACGGCGCGTGCTCGAGCAGCTGGCCGTACCTGCTGAGGTAGCGCTTCGGCGGGGTGATGTGGCTGTTCGCCTCGATGCAGTAGACGCGCAGGGGGTTGCTCGCGTCCTCGACGGGCAGCCAGCGGTGCGTCGTGGCGCGCGGGATGACGACGTAGTCGCCCTCACCGACGTCGAAGGCGCCGAAGACCGTCTCCACGCGAGCGGCGCCCCGCTCGACGTAGACACACTCGTCGCCGATGGCGTTGCGGTACCACGGGCTGGGTTGTCCTGCAACGGCGTAGGAGAGCCGCACGTCGCCGTTGCCGAGGACGAGGCGCCTGCCGGTGACGACGTCGGCTGCGCTGACGGCAGCCTCGTCGAAGAGATCGTGCAGCTTCAGGTGGCGCGGCGTCAGGGGATGGTTCGGCGTCGTCGCCTGGTCGGGGACGTCCCAGACCCGCGATGCCGAGACCGTCGAGGGGATGTTGCGGTGGTAGAGCAGGGACGAGTCCGACGAGAAGCCCTCCTCCCCCATCAGCTCCTCGTAGTAGAGCTCACCGTCGTCCCGACGGTGCTGGGTGTGCCGCTTGGGTGGGATGTTCCCGACCGCCCGGTAGTACGCCATGACTCCCTCTCACTGGCCCTGCTCCTGATAGCGCGTCCGATTAACGGACGTAAGACTCTCTCCTTTGACACATTGGAGTACGCTCCGGCTCATGTCAAGGTCGACCGGCTTCCCCCATCAGGCCCGCATCTTCGACCATCTCGTCGACGACGCAGCGGTGTTTCCCCCCGGGCTGGCCCCGACCGACGTGGCGGTCCGCGAGCACCTCGACCTCCGCGATGGACCGTATGCCGCTCAGCTCGGTCCCCTGCTCCTGCCGGCATCCGCTGCGGCTGAGGTCGCCATCCTCGCCGGGGCCGACCCCCGCACGGCCGACCGTCCGCTGCGGGTCGGTCTGGTTGCCCGGCCGGGCACCCCGCTCGAGCCTCTCGTCGACGGAGTTGATCGGCTCAACGCGGCGCGCTCGGTCGACGTCGCGAGCATCGAGATGGGCTGGAGCGAGGACTGGCGCCGCATGCTCGACCTCGGCGTGCCCGTCGTCGTCGAGGTGGGGCTGGGGGCCGAGCAGGACGCGGCGCTCGATGACATCGCGAGCGCGGTCGACGCCGAGGCCGACGTGCGGGCGAAGTTCCGCACCGGCCAGACGCCCGCGTGGGCCTGGCCGGACGAGGCCGCCCTGGGTCGCTTCCTCGACGCCACCGTCCTGCGGGGGCTCGCGTTCAAGCTGACCGGCGGCCTGCACCACGTCGTCCGTGGCGACTACGGCGGCGAGCCGATGCACGGACTGCTCAACGTCGTCGTCGCCACGCATGAGGCGCTCGACGGGGCCGAGGCGCCGGACCTGGCCGACGTCCTGGCGGGGACCGACATCGAGCATCTTGTCCGCTGCATCACGGCGCTCGACGACGAGCACATCGACCGGCTGCGAGGCTCGTTCACCGGCTTTGGCTGCTGCGGCGTGCTGGACCCCCTCACCGAACTCGAGGCCCTCGGCCTGCTTCCCGAAAGGACCACTGCGTGACCACTTGGCTCGACGTGCCGACCGAACACCCCTTCGGCGTCCACCACCTGCCCTACGGCGTCTTCTCGATCGGCGAGGGTTCGCCGCGCGTGGGTGTCCGGGTGGGCGACCAGGTCCTCGATGCGGGGGCGGTGGCGGCGATCGGACGCGACGCGGGTCAGGTCGGGGAAGGGCCCGACCTCGCGTCCGTCTGGCAGACCCCGAGCCTCAATGCCTTCCTCGCGCTCGGGCGGCCGGCCTGGACCACCGCACGCGAGTGGCTCACCGAGATCCTCACCGACGAGGTGCATCGGGCGGGGGTCGAGCCGCATCTGCACTCGCTGGACGAGGTCACCCTGCACCTGCCGATCGAGGTGGCGGACTACGTCGACTTCTACGCCAGCGAGGACCACGCCTCCAACGTCGGCCAGATCTTCCGTCCGGACAGCCCGGCGCTGCCGCCGAACTGGAAGCACCTGCCGATCGGTTACCACGGGCGCTCCGGCACGATCGTCGTCTCGGGCACCGACGTCGTCCGGCCGACTGGCCAGCGCAAGGCCCCGGCCGATGCGGCGCCGTCCTTCGGCCCGAGCATCCGCCTCGACATCGAGGCCGAGCTCGGCTATGTCGTCGGCGGCGCCACGACCCTCGGCTCCCGGGTGAGCGTCGAGGAGGCCGAGGACCACCTCTTCGGCGTCGTGCTGCTCAACGACTGGAGCGCGCGCGACATCCAGGCGTGGGAGTACGTCCCGCTGGGCCCGTTCCTCGGCAAGTCCTTCGCGACCTCGATCTCGGCGTGGGTCACCCCGCTCGACGCCCTGCGCGAGGCGCGCGTGCCCGTGCCGGGGCAGACCGACCCGCCCGTCCTGCCCTACCTCGCCGGGGAGGCGACCGGCTTCGACATCCACCTCGAGGTCGAGCTCAACGGCACGGTCGTGTCCCGGCCGGAGTACTCCCGCATGTACTGGGCCCCGGCCCAGATGCTGGCCCACCTGACCGTCAACGGAGCGTCGCTGCGCAGTGGCGACCTCTTCGCCTCCGGCACCATCAGCGGACCGGCTCGGGACACCCGCGGCAGCCTGCTCGAGCTGACCTGGAACGGCACGGAGCCGCTGACCCTCGCGGACGGCAGCTCCCGCGGGTTCCTCGAGGACGGGGACACGGTCACCATCACGGCGTGGGCCCCGGGGCCCGACGGCACCCGAGTCGGCCTCGGCGAGGTCGCGGGGACGATCCAGCCGGCCCGGTAGCGCAGCCCGCCGGTGACAGGCCCGGCGGCGCGGTCAGTGGATGACGGCGGGGGCCACGCTCGGGTCGGGATCCGTGCCGGTCGGGGCAGTGTCGTCGAGCAGGTGCGAAGGCTCTCGCCGTCGCGGCAGGAACAACGCCGTGAAGAGCGTCAGGCTGACGAGGATCGCCGCGAGGAGGAAGGTGCCGGCGAAGGCGTCGGCTGCCTGGGCCAGACCCTGCGCCACGCCTGCCGGGCCTCCGATCTGGTCCGCGATCGACGGGTTCTGCCAGGCAGCGATGGCCGGGCCGGCGAGCGGCTTCTCGGCGAGCAGGTTGGTGTAGACGACCGAGATGACGGCAATCCCGATCGAGCTCGCCACCTGCTGCGTGATGTTGAGCAGGGTGGAGCCACGGGCCACCTGGTGCGAGGTCAGCGTCTTGAGCGCGGACGTCATGATCGGCATCATCGTCGCCCCCATCCCGAGCCCCATCACGAAGAGCACCGGGATGAGGTAGCCCCAGTAGGACGTCTCTGCTGTCACCTGGGTCAGGGCGAACATGCCGCTGACGATGAGCAGCAGGCCGAAGGGGGCGATCCGACCGACCGGGAACCGGTCGGCAAGCGCTCCCGCGATCGGCATGGTGACCATCGCACCGATGCCCTGCGGCGCCACGAGCCAGCCGGAGTCGACCGGAAGCTCGCCACGGACCAGCTGGAAGTAGGTCGGCACCAGGAAGAGCGCGCCGAAGAAGGACGCCCCGAAGAGGAACATCGTCAGGGTCGCCACGGTGAGGTTGCGGTTGGCGAAGAGCCGCAGGTCGAGCAGCGGGTGCTTCGGCCGGAAGCTGTAGAGGACGAAGGTCACGAGCATGACGAGGCCGACCGTCGCCGGAACGCCCACCTTCGCGGAGAAGAAGGTGCCCTCTTCCGGGATCGAGCTCACGCCGTAGAGGAATGCCGCCAGACCGGGCGACATGAGCAGCATGCCGATGATGTCGAAGGACTCCGACGGCTCGGGACGGTCCCTGGGCAGCGCGAACCAGGCGTAACCGATGGCGACCGCACCGATGGGCACGTTGATGAGGAAGATCCACTCCCACGAGTAGTGGTCGATGAGCCAGCCACCGAGGATCGGACCGAAGATCGGGCCGAGCAGCATCGGGACACCGAGGATCGCCATCAACCGGCCCATCCGCGCAGGTCCGGCGGCCTTGGTGAGGATCGTCATGCCGAGCGGCATGAGCAACCCTCCGCCGAGGCCCTGCAGCACCCGGAAGAGGACCAGCATGCCGATCGAGTCAGCGGTGGCGCACAGAGCAGAGCCGAGGGTGAAGAGCGTCAGCGCGAGCATGTAGAGCCGCTTGGTGCCGAACCGGTCGGCGGCCCACCCCGTCAGCGGGATGACGGTCGCCAGCGCCAGCGTGTAGGCGGTGATCGTCCAGGCGACGGTGGAGTAGGGCAGCGGGTCGGCCGGGTTGGTCGAGAACGCCTGGACGAACGTCGGCAGCGCGACGTTGACGACCGTGATGTCGAGGATCGACATGATCGATCCGAGGACGACGACGCCGGCCACCTTGAGGACGGCGGCGTCGATCCTGTCGGGATACTCAGGCGCCGCGGGCGGCGCGGCCGCGGTGGAGTCGGGTGCAGGTGACACGGGTCCCCCAAGGTCTTGGTGATGGTTGGTGGAGGTCAGCCGGAATGGCCGTCGGCGACGATGCCGCGGGAGACGACTCCCACGCACCGCGCCATTGTGCCCCCGTCGCCACCGATGACCGCAAAGGATTTTCCGCGCCCGCCCGGGCGCCTGACGGTCTCAGCTGGTGCGACGCGGCTGCTTGCCCTCGACGACCTGGGTCCTGCCCACCTTGTCATGGAGGGCCTGACGCTGGCTGTCCCACAGCGGCCAGAGCCCGTCGAGCAGCCAGATGATGGGGTAGATGCCGCTGACGAGGGGCACGAGCTGGATCAGGCTGAGCAGCCGCCGACGCAGCGCCGTCCCGAGGTCCAGAGCACCGGGCCGGTCGACCCTGCGCACACTGATCCGCAGCGCCATCTTGCCGGGGGTCTGCGCGGTCGTCGTCCAGAAGGCGATGCAGTAGGCGGTGATCGTCAGCCAGGAGACCAGCGCGGCCCGCACCGACTCAGCGGTGAGCTCGCCGATCCGGCTCTCCATTGCGGCATCGTCACCGGCCGCGGCGGCGTCCATGATCTCCTGGACCGAGTCGAAGTAGCCGGGCGAGAAGGCGCGCAGCGCGAAGTAGACGAGGACCCCGAGGATGATGCCGTCGATGATCCAGGCGCCGAAGCGCTTGCCCCACGACGCCAGCGGGACGCCGTCCGTCGTGACCGGACCGCGCATCCAGGCCTGCGACTCGGGAGCCCCCGGGTACTGCCCGGAGTACGGGTACTGCGCCCCGGACTGGCCCTGGTCGGCGTACGGGTTCGGCTGCCCCGCGCTCGGGTACTGCCCCGGGTAGGCGCCCTGCTGACCGCTCCCCTGCGCCTGCCAGCCGCCTTGCGGCATCGGCGTCGTGGGGCTCTGCGGGCCCTGACCGGCGTTCGGCTGCGACGCGGTCGGTGACTTCCTCGGCGACGTGTGGCTGGTCCAGGTCACCCCGTCCCAGTAACGAAGCATGTCAGGGTTGCTGGGGTCGTCGTACCACCCGGAGGGCTGCTGGCTCATGACGCAACTCTGCCATGAACCGCCGCGATCGCCTGACACACCACATCGACATCAGCGGCCAGCACCCCACCGATCACGTCGGTGGGCCAGTAGAAGCAGAGCTCGTCGAAACCGGCGGCTGTCGCCGCGGCAGCCTCGTCCTCGAACGAGGCCACCGACTCGAGTGGTCGATAGCCCGCGTAGCCGACGAGGACCGAGCGGCGCAGGGACGCCGGATCACGGCCGAGTCGCTCGCACGTCTCGGTCAGGGCGGCGGCCTGGGCGCCCACCACGTCCCAGAACTCGCGTCGCTGGACGCCGACGATGCGCGCTCCGCCGTAGGCCGTCCACCCGTCCCCTTCCCTGGCGACGAGGTCGAGGCCGGTCGGCCCGTGCGCTGCGAGGACGAGCGGGGGCGCCGTCCGTCCCGGGGCATGCGGTGCACAGTGGACGCCGTCGACGGAGAGGACGCGGCCGGCGTAGCCCTCGTCCCCCGCCCATACGGCCTTGAGCCCGTGAACCACGTCCGCGAAGCGACGCGACAACGTGGCCGTGGTCTCGTCACTCCCTCGCTCGGCCTTCGCGTCGAGCGGGTTCCCCGCCCCCAGCCCGAGCACGAACCGTCCGTTGCTGACGTCGTGGAGGGTGGCAGCCGCCCGGGCAAGCAGGACGGGTGACCGGGTCGCCGCGGAGGCCACCAGTGTCCCCAGCCCCAGCGTCGTCGTCACGACGGCGGCCGCGCCGAGGGTGACCCACGGATCGGCGACCCAGTCACCCACCATGGCGGGATGGGTCAGGTGGTCCGCGACATAGGCGCGGTCGACGCCCGATGCCTCGACCTCCCGCCAGAGCTGCGTCGCACGCGACCACGGGTCGGTCTGAAGGATGAGGGTGCCGAGCTCCATGCCTCTCAGCATCCTCCGCGGGCGGAAGGACCGCTGTGAAACCGAGGCACGCGCTGGGCCCGCCTCCGTGCGGAAGCGGGCCCAGCGGCATACGACCTGATGGGGTGGAGGTCAGAGGTTGCCGCGCTTCTCCTGCTCGCGCTCGATCGACTCGAAGAGCGCCTTGAAGTTGCCCTTGCCGAAGCCGAGCGAGCCGTGCCGCTCGATGACCTCGAAGAAGACCGTCGGGCGGTCGCCGAGCGGCTTGGTGAAGATCTGGAGCAGGTAGCCGTCCTCGTCGCGGTCGACGAGGATCTTGCGCCTCTTCAGCTCCTCGATGGGCACCCGGACCTCGCCGATCCGAGCGCGCAGCTCGGGGTCGTCGTAGTAGCTGTCCGGGGTGTCGAGGAACTCGACTCCCTCGGCGCGCAGCGCGTCGACGGTGGTGAGGATGTCGTTGGTGGCGAGCGCGAGGTGCTGGGCGCCGGGGCCCCGGTAGAACTCGAGGTACTCGTCGATCTGGCTCTTGCGCTTGGCGATGGCCGGCTCGTTGAGCGGGAACTTGACGCGGTGGTTGCCGTTGGCGACGACCTTGGACATGAGCGCCGAGTAGTCGGTGGCGATGTCGTCACCGATGAACTCGGCCATGTTCACGAAGCCCATGACCTTGTTGTAGAAGCCCACCCACTCGTCCATCTTGCCGAGCTCGACGTTGCCGACGATGTGGTCGAGGGCCTGGAAGAGTCGCTTGGGCGCGCCGTCGCGCTTGACGAAGGTCGAGGTCGCGGGCTGGTAGCCGGGCAGGTACGGCCCGGCGTAGACGTGCCCTCCCACGTGTCGCTGGACCAGCGTGTGGCGGGTCTCGCCGTAGGTGGCGATGGCCGCCACCCGCACGGTGCCGTGCTCGTCGGTGAGGTCGTGCGGCTCCTCGAGGACGGTCGCGCCGGCCTTCTTGGCCTGGACGATGCATCGGTCGACGTCGGGGACCTCGAGCGCGATGTCGACGACTCCGTCGCCGTGGGCCGTGTGGTGGGCGACCAGCGGACTGTCGGGGCTCACGGCCCCCTTGACGACGAACCGGATCGAGCCGCTCTTGAGGACGAACGCCTTGTGGTCCCGGTTGCCGTTCTCCGGGCCGGAGTAGGCGACGAGGTCCATGCCCCACGCGCTCTGGTAGTAGTGCGCCGTCTGCGTCGCGTTGCCGACGACGAAGACGATGGCGTCCCATCCGGTGACCGGGAAGACGTCCTTGTTCTCGTCATACTCCACGAGCCCGACGAGCTGTTTGAGCTGTTCGAGATCGAGGTTCGCCTCGCGCTCCTGGTCGGTGAGGTCGAGGTGGGTGTCAGTGGTCATGGGCGGGAGGTTCGCAAACCGGGCCGACATGGTCAACAGAATCCGCAGAAAGTGGGCACCATGCACAAAATGCTGGCCGTATGCCGCTGAGTACCGGACACTTTGCGCATGACCTCCCAGCCGTCCCCCCCTGCGCCCTCCGCCCCCAAGTCACCGGTCGATGCGCTCGACTGCCGGATTCTGCTCCTGCTCCTCCAACAGCCGGGAATCGGCGTGCTCGGCGCCTCGCGACGGCTCGGCGTCGCCAGGGGCACCGTGCAGGCCCGGCTGGACCGGCTGCAGGCGCGCGGGGTGCTGCGCTCGATGGCCCCCGACGTCGACCCCGCCGCGCTGGGCTACCCCGTGACGGCCTTCTGCACCCTGGAGATCCGGCAGGGCCGGGGTGGTCACTCCCCCGTCGTCGATCACCTCGCCGCCATCCCGGAGGTCCTCGAGGCGCACACGATCACCGGCTCCGGGGACGTGCTCATCCGCATCGTCGGCCGCGACAACGCCGACCTGCAGCGGGTCATCGACCAGGTCGTCGACGACACGCACGTGACCCGGGCGTCCACGGTGATCTCGCTCGCGACCCGCCTCGACCACCGCGTCGTGCCCCTCGTGGAGCACCTGCTGGCCGACTCCTGACCTGCTTTCGAGGCGCGTGAGCGCGCGTCGTCGTCCACGGTCTTGGCGGTCGCGACGGACGTTGCGGACCAGGCCCGCGCAACTTTCCCGCACGTGCGGGAAAGGCGGCAGCCACCGGCCCTCGAACCACCCCACTTTCCCGCATGTGCGGGAAAGTGGGGAC
>NZ_JAPFQL010000076.1 GCF_028446585.1 Intrasporangium calvum | reverse complement strand
CCCGACTCCAGCAGACCGAAGGCCTCACCGAGGAGCAGACCGAGCTGCTCAAGCTCGTGCGCGAGTTCGTCGACGAGCAGATCCTCCCCGTCGCCACCGAGCTCGAGCACCGCGACGAGTACCCGCAGGCCATCGTCGACCAGATGAAGGAGATGGGGATCTTCGGGCTGATGATCCCCGAGGAGTACGGCGGCCTGGGCGAGTCGCTGCTGACCTACGCGCTCTGCGTCGAGGAGATCTCGCGCGGCTGGATGTCCGTGAGCGGCATCGTCAACACCCACTTCATCGTCGCCTACATGATCCTCCAGCACGGCACGGAGGAGCAGAAGCAGCGCTACCTGCCGAGGATGGCGACGGGTGAGATCCGCGGCGCCTTCTCGATGAGCGAGCCCGGCTGCGGCTCGGACGTCTCGGCGATCAAGACCAAGGCCGTGCAGGGCGACGACGGCGAGTGGACGATCAACGGCCAGAAGATGTGGCTCACCAACGGCGGATCGGCCAACCTCGTCGCCGTCCTCGTCAAGACGGACACGGGCGCCGACTCGGTCTACAAGAACATGACGACCTTCCTCATCGAGAAGGAGTCCGGCTTCGGTGAGACCGCCCAGGGGATCACGGTCCCCGGCAAGATCGACAAGATGGGCTACAAGGGCGTCGACACGACGGAGCTCGTCCTCGACGGCCACCGCACGACCGACGCGCAGATCCTCGGTGGCGAGCCGGGCAAGGGCTTCTACCAGATGATGGACGGTGTCGAGGTGGGCCGGGTCAACGTGGCGGCCCGCGGCTGCGGCGTCGCCCGCCGGGCCTTCGAGCTCGGCATCTCCTACGCGCAGCAGCGGGAGACGTTCGGCAAGAAGATCGTCGAGCACCAGGCGGTCCTCTTCCGGCTCGCCGACATGGCCGTCAAGGTCGAGGCCGCCCACGAGATGATGGTCAAGGCCGCCCGGAAGAAGGACTCCGGCGAGCGCAACGACCTCGAGGCCGGCATGGCGAAGTACCTCGCCTCCGAGAACTGCGCCCAGGTGGTCGAGGACAGCTTCCGGATCCACGGCGGCTACGGCTACTCCAAGGAGTACGAGATCGAGCGCCTCTACCGGGAGGCGCCGATGCTCCTCATCGGCGAGGGCACCGCCGACATCCAGCGGATGATCATCGGCCGACGCCTGCTCGAGGACTACAAGCTCAAGGGCTGAGGTCCCGCGACCCGCCTCGGGAAAGTGCGAGGATGAGGGCATGAGCCTGCAACCGAAAGGTCCGGGGGCTCGCCCCGGCTTCGCGACACTCTCCCTCGACTACCCCATGTCCCTCGGGACGTTCGAGAAGTACGAGCAGGCCCAGAAGGCCGTCGACGTGCTGTCCGACAACGGGTTCCCGGTCGAGAACTGCTTGATCGTCGGCACGGACCTCAAGCAGGTGGAGCGCGTCACGGCCCGGCTGACCTGGGGCCGCGTGGCGCTCGGCGGTGCGCTCTCAGGTCTCTGGCTGGGTCTGTTCGTCGGCCTGATCTTCTCCCTGTTCAGCGAGCGGACGAGTGCCTTCGCGCTGCTGCTCGCGACGGCCCTCTGGGGCGTGCTCTTCGGGCTGATCTGGTCGTTGGTGGGCTATGCATTCACCAAGGGGACGCGTGACTTCTCGTCGGTGAGCCAGGTGGTGGCGACGAAGTACGAGGTCTTCACCGAGCACAAGGTCGCCCAGCAGGCCCGGGACATCCTGGCCAAGGCGAACGTCCTCCCGACCGGGCCGTCGGCCTGGGGCGGGACCGAGACCGAGACCCGTCCCCCGTCGGACCGGACGGAGGCCTGAGCCGCACCCTCAGCCGGTGCTGAGGAGGGAACGTTTCTGGCCCGACGGGGGTCTCTTCGGGTGAGGAGCCGAGCCCGGAGGTGTGCCATGCGAGCGTCGTCGCGCCGATCAGCCGGCATCGTCGTCCGAGGTGCGGTGCTGGCGGTCGCCCTGGCCGCGTGCGGCACGGCGCAGAACCCGGCCGACCCGCCCACGCAGGGACCACTGCGTCCGGTGACGAGCCAGCCGCTCGCGGCCGACGGCGCGCTCGAGTGCCCCGCGACGATCGCCGACGACCGGGGCACCACGGTGCCCGAGATGCCGCAAGGGGTGGACGGCAACGCCCGCCTGTTGCCGGACCGGCGTCCCGACTCGCTCGTCGTCTGCCGCTATCCCGTGCTCGACATCGAGACCGGCGGCCTGACGGCGCCCTTCGCGCTCGAGACCCGGATCGTGGTCCCAATGGGCGAGCGCGACACCGTCGTCGAGCTGCTGACGTGGGCGCCGCGCGGGTCGACCGAGGGGCGGGCCTGCACGGCGATGGCCGGCAACGAGTGGGTCCACCTCGTCGCGGCCACCTACGACGACGCGATCGTGTGGGTCGCGGCCAAGGCGGACGCCAACTCGTGCTCCGGCGCGACGAACGGGGACTTCACTTCGCGCGCACCGGTCGGGGTCACCCTCGAGCAGCTCTACGGCGAGCATGCCGGCCAGCCGCGGACCCTCCCGAAGCAGGACGGGTGTGCGGGCTGGTCCCACGGGCGGCTCGGCGACGACCGCAGCCTCGCGCCCGACGGCAACCCCACCGTGACGGTGTGCCGCCAAACCGTCACCGGGGCGTGGCAGGAGACCGAGCTCGACAGTGAGCAGAGCCAGCAGGTGGTCGCCGAGCTGCGGGCACTGCCGGTGCGGCCGACGGTTGGCTACTGCGAGGGCGCGGACCCCGCGGCCGGCGACGCCTTCCGGCTCGTCCTCGCCTACCCGGAGGGGCCGAGCGTCCACGTGGGCGTGACCCCGTCCTGCCGGCCGCCCGTCCTGGGCGGCGGAGTCGAGTCTGCCGAGGTGGGCGGCCTCGTCGACCTCGTCGAGAAGTGGAGCCCGCCGATCCCGGCGCCCGACCCCGACCAGCCGGTGTCCTCCGACGGGTCGGTGAGCGAGGGCGCGCCGGTGACCGAGGGCGGGTCGGCCAGCGAGGGCGGGTCGGCCAGCGAGGGCGGCGGGGTCGCGCCGCGGGACCAGCCGCAGAGCGAGCCCGACCGCCCCGTCACGCCGCGACCGTGAGCCGCGTCAGCTGCGCTCGGCCCAGATCCGGGCGATCCACGCCTCGACGTCGTCGGCGGTCCGCGGCATCGCGGCCGAGAGGTTCTCGCAGCCGTCCTCGGTGATGAGGATGTCGTCCTCGATCCGCACGCCGTTGCCCCGGAACTCCTCGGGGGCGAGCAGGTCGTCCGCCTTGAAGTAGAGGCCCGGCTCGACCGTGAGGATCATGCCCGGTCTGAGCTCGGCGTCCATGTACTGCTCCCGCGTCGCGAGGGCACAGTCGTGGACGTCAATGCCGAGGTGGTGGCTCGTGCCGTGGACCATCCAGCGGCGGTGGTACTGGCCGTGCTCCTTGTCGAGGGTCGCCTCGACGTCGATGCCCTCGGGCAGCAGGCCCCACTCGTGGAGGTGCTCGGCGATCACTCTGATCGCGGCGGCGTGGATGTCGCTGAACGTGTTGCCCGGCTTGCACGCCGCGATGCCGGCCTCCTGCGCGGCGTACACCGCGTCGTAGATCCTGCGCTGCGCGTCGGTGAACCGGCCGCTGACCGGCAGGGTGCGGGTGATGTCGGCGGTGAAGAGCGAGTCGACCTCGACCCCGGCGTCGAGCAGCAGCAGGTCGCCCTCCCGGATGTCGCCGGTGTTCTTGATCCAGTGCAGCGTGTTGGCGTGGTCACCGCTCGCGCAGATCGAGTCGTAGCCCACCCCGTTGCCGTGGTGCCGGGCGTGGAGACCGAACACGCCCTCGACCCAGCGCTCGCCGCGGCCGCGACGGACCGCCTCGGGCAGGTCGGCGATGACCGCGTCGAAGCCGCGGTGCGTCCCCTCGACCGCCGAGCGCATCTCGTCGATCTCCCAGTCGTCCTTGATCATCCGCAGGTTGGACAGGAACGCGGAGAGCTCGTCGTCCGCCTGGTGCTGGGCCTCGACGCGCTGATCGGCCGCTGCCTGGTCAGCGCCTTCAGTCGCCACGGCCCGAGCCCGGTCGACGAGGGCGGCGACGGCTGAGTCGGCCTCGCGCACGACCCGGACGGTGATCTCGCCGGCATCCTTGGCCACGGCGTCGGCGAACTCGTCGATGTGCCGGCCGGTGACGCCGAGCTCGGCCTCGACGTCGTCGATGGTCGGCCGTGCCCCGACCCAGAACTCGCCGTAGCGGGCGTCGCCGAAGAACTCGTCGGTGTCCCGCCCTGCCAGCGGCCGGAAGTAGAGGACCGCCTCGTGCCCCGGCGCGTCGCTCTCACCGTGGGCGTCGCCGATCGGCTCGAGGACGAGGACGGCGTCCGGCTCGCGGTCGCTGCCGAGTCCGGTCAGGTGGGCGAACGCGCTGTGTGGCCGGAAGACGTAGTCGGTGTCGTTGCTGCGCACCTTGAGCCCACCTGCAGGGATGACGACCCGCTCACCCGGGAAGGCGGCGCTGACAGCGGCACGGCGCTCAGCGGCATACGGCACGACTGCGGCCTGCTCGGGGATGCCGGCGCCCCGCGGAGCCCAGCCGGACGCGACGAACGCGCGGAACTCGTCGGTGGTGGGCCGCGACCGGTTCTCGCTCTGCTTCTGCTGTTCGCTGTTCACCTCGCCATGGTTCCACGTCACGGCGCGCAGCCTGAAACCGATTCCCCGCCGAACACGCGCGGGGGAACTGGCGGCCCCGACGGGCCCGGACATACGGTCGGTCTGTGCCCCGACCCGACGGACCCCGCCGACCGAGCACCCCTGCCCACCCCGGCCCGGCGCCGGCCCTGCCCTCGCTGCCGTCCCTGCGCGCGAGCACGCGGCGCGCGATGCGGCCGAGCGGCCCCCCGACCGACGAGATCCCGCTCTGGAACTCCCCGGACGACGTCGACCGGCAGACCGCCCGAGCCGTCATCGACCTCGCCATGCGCGCCGGGGTCGCCATGCTCGCCACCGGGGCGGCCGCCGCCGACGTCACCGCGACCGTGCTGCTCCTGACCCGCGCCTACGGGCTGGCGAACGTCCACGTCGACGTCACCTACACGTCCGTCACCGTCTCCTACCACCGTGGCGCCGACGCCGACCCCATCACCGTGCTGCGGATCGTGCGATTCCGCGTGCAGGACTACACCCGGCTCGAGCGCCTGCGCGCCCTCATCGTGGCCCTCAGCCAGGAGCCCCTCGACGTCGACGAGGCCCGGGTCCGCTTCGACGCCGTCATCACCGCGCCCCATCCCTACCGCCGCTGGGTCGTCACCATCGCCGGCGCGGCGCTCGCGGCCGGAGCCGCGGGCCTCCTCGGCGCGGGCTGGTTCATCATCCTGCTCAGCTTCGTCACGGCGGCCCTCGTCACGCGGGCCAACGAGTGGCTCGGCAAACTCGGGATCTCCTCGTTCTTCGCCCAGGCCCTCGGCGCGGCGATCCCCACCGTCGTCGCGACTCTCGTCGTCGCCGGCCAGGCTGCCGGCCTGACCTTCTTCGGGGAGGTGTCGCCATCCCTCGTCGTGGCCTCCGGCATCGTCCTGCTGCTCGCCGGGCTCTCGATCGTCGGCGCGGGGGAGGACGCCCTCGAGGGCTACTACGTGACGGCCGGCGCGCGGGCGTTCGAGGTGGTCGTCCTGTCGCTCGGCATCGCCGTCGGGATCTCCGTCGTCCTGGCCGCCGGACACCGTCTCGGCTATCCCATCGCCATCAGCTCGCGCACCCTGCTGGACGAGAACCTCCTCGTGCAGTTCGTCTGCGCGACAGTCATCTCCATCGCCTTCGCCGTCATGTCGTACTCCACCGGGCGCGCCGTCGCCATGGCCGGCGCCGCGGGAGCCCTGGGATGGGCGATCCTCGCGTTCGGAGAAAGGGCCGAGCTGGGCGCGGTGACTGCGTCGGCGCTCGCGGCGCTCGTGATCGGTCTGGCTGCCCGGCTCCTCGCGCGGCGCGCCCGCATCTCCGCCCTCGCCGTGACCACTGCGGCGATCGTGCCCCTGCTGCCGGGGCGCAAGGCCTACGAAGGCATCTCGCTGCTCGTCACCCAGCCCGACGGGATGGGCTTCTCGGCGGGGCTGCCGATCCTCGCCGAGGCGTTCGGGCTGGGGCTCGGCCTCGCAGCCGGGGTCTCGCTCGGCACGTACTTCGCCGGGCTGGTCCTCGCCCGGCGGCACGGGGTGCGGCTCCGGCAGGCTGCCGGCTCCCGCCTGCCCTCGGACCCCTCCGCCACGGCGGCCGTCGTCGTGCCGCTGCTGTCCGACACGGGAGAGCTGCCCCGCGTCGAGCCCGAGCCCGAGCCCGAGCCCGAGCCCGACCCCGAGCCGGACGCCGAGCCGGACGCCGAGACGCAGCGCGAGCCCGCGAGCGAGCCGGAGACCCCGCCGACCCCGTGAGGCACGTGACAGCGTGAGGAAGCCCACGGCATCCGGCCGTGTGTGGATGGCGGCGCGTCAGGCAGGCTGGGACGCGTTCGTTTCGCGCTCGGTGGGTTATCAGGAGGACGGCATGCAGTTCGGTCGCAGCTACGAGGAGTTCGAGGTCGGTGCGGTCTACAAGCACTGGCCGGGCAAGACGGTGACCGAGTACGACGACCACCTGTTCTGCCTGCTGACGATGAACCACCACCCGCTCCACATGGACACCAACTATGCGGAGAAGACGACGCAGTTCGGTCGCAACGTCGTCGTCGGCAACTACGTCTACTCGCTGCTGCTGGGGATGTCGGTGCCGGACGTGTCGGGCAAGGCGATCGCCAACCTCGAGATCGAGTCCCTGCGCCACGTCGCGCCCACCTTCCACGGCGACACGATCTACGGTGAGACGACCGTCCTCGACAAGTGGGAGTCGACGTCGAAGGACGACCGCGGCGTCGTCCACGTCGAGACGATCGGCTACAACCAGGACGGCAAGGTGGTCTGCATCTTCCGTCGCAAGGTCATGGTGCCGAAGGAGAACTACCTCGAGGATCGCGGCGGTGAGCAGCCGGGCCGTCCGGTGCCCCAGCCGGACAAGAACTGGCCGGGGTCGACGCCGGGCGCGGAGGCCTGACCGGGGTGGGGGAGCTCGCCCCATAGGCTGGCGTCCGTGAGCCCTGCCGCCCCGGTCATCGACCTGCACGCGCACTCGACCGCGAGCGACGGCACCGACACGCCGGCCGAGCTCGTCTCGGCCGCGCGGCAGGCCGGTATCGACGTCCTCGCGATCACCGACCACGACACGGTGGCAGGGTGGGCCGAGGCCGCGCAGGCAGCCCGCTCCGAGGGCATCTCGCTCGTGCGGGGCATCGAGGTCTCGACGACCTACCGCGACGCGTCGATCCACGTCCTCGGCTACCTCACCGATCCCGACGACGCAGCCCTGATGGGCGAGCTCGCCAAGGCTCGCGACTCGCGGGCCACGCGGCTCGAGCGGATGGTCGACCTGATGGCTGCCGACGGGATCCCGATCACCTATCCCGAGGTCCTCGCGCAGGTGGCGCCGGGCGCGACGCCCGGCCGGCCCCACATTGCGGACGCGCTCATCGCCAACGGCACGATCCGGCACCGCGACGAGGCCTTCCGCGACTGGCTGACCAACGAGTCGCCCTACTACGTCTCGCACTACTCGCCCGACCCGGTGCGCGCCTGCGAGCTGGTGCGCCGTGCCGGCGGGGTCCCCGTGCTGGCCCATCCCTTCACCCGCACCAGGGGCGCCACGGTCACGGAGGCGCTCATCGAGCAGATGTATGCCGCTGGGCTGGCCGGGCTCGAAGCCTTCCACCGTGACCACGGCCCTTCCGAGGTCGAGCGCGCGCTGGCTCTCGCGCGCCGGCTCGGTCTCGTCGTGACGGGCTCGAGCGACTACCACGGCACCGGCAAGGTCAACCGGCTCGCCGAGCACACGACCGACCCCGAGGTCCTCGCGGTGATCGAGTCGCAGGCGAGCGGCGTGACGCCGGTGGTCCGCCCATGAGCTGGTTCGACACGACGGTCTTCCTGAGCACGTTCATCACGCTCATCGTCATCCTCGACCCGCCGGGCGCTATCCCGATCTTCCTCGCGCTCACCGGTTCGCTGACCCGGGCGCAGCGGGCCGCCGCCGCGCTGCGGGCCACGCTCGTGGCCGTGACGGTGATCGCCCTGTTCGCGGTGTTCGGGCAGAGCATCCTCAACTACCTGCACATCTCCATCGCGGCGCTCCAGGGTGCCGGTGGCCTGCTGCTCCTGCTCATCTCCCTCGAGCTGCTCACGGGCAAGGAGTCGGACTCCCTGAGCAACGCCGGAGTCAACGTCGCCCTCGTCCCGCTGGGCACGCCGCTGCTCGCCGGGCCGGGAGCGATCGTCGCGACGATGCTCGCCGTCCAGGGCGCGGATGACGGCGGCTCCTACCTCGCGGTTGCGGCCGCCCTCGTCGGGGCGCTGCTCGTCGTCTACGTCTTCCTGCGCTTCGCCAGCCAGATCCGCGCCGTGCTGCGTGAGAGCGGCACCATGCTGCTGACCCGGATCGCCGGTCTCCTGCTCGCCGCGATCGCCGTGCAGATGGTCGCCAACTCGATCCGCGCCTTTGTCACCGGGCCCGCCTAGGGTGAACGGCGTGACGGGGGCAGACGCGGAGGAGCCGACGCAGGGGAGCGCGCCGGGTGTCAGCCGGCAGGCCGCCCTTCCGGGCATGCCCACGCCGCTCTACCCGGCGTCGCCGTCGCGGCTCCTCGCCTGGCTCGACTGTCCGCGCCGCTACCGGATGCAGTATCTCGACCGCCCCCGGCCGCAGGCCCGCCCGCAACGCGCGCACACGTCGGTCGGCATCACGACGCACAACGTGCTCCGCGACTTCTGGGACCTGCCGCCGGGCCGCCGCACTCCCGACGGCGTGGCCGAGCTCGTCCGCTCGTCGTGGATCGACGTCGGTTTCCGTGACCCCGAGCAGTCCGCGGCATGGCGGCTGCGCGTCCGCGATGCCGTCGTCGACTACCTGCGAGGCGCCGATCGCGAACGCCAGCCGGTCGGCATCGAGCGGTCGGTCGCGCTGCGGACCGAGTCCATCGCCGTGACGGGTCGAGTGGACCGGCTCGACGACCGGGACGGCGAGCTCGTCGTCGTCGACTACAAGACGGGTCGCCAGGTGCCGACCGAGGAGGACGCCCGCACCTCCCTCCCGTTGGCGCTCTACGCCGCCGGGGCAGCCCGGACGTTCCGGCGCGAGTGTGTCCGCGTCGAGCTGCACCACGTGCCCTCAGGCACTCAGGTCGCGCACGTGCACACCGCCGAGTCGATATCGAGCAAGATCGACGAGGCGGAGTCCATCGCCACCGACCTGCGCCGCGTCGACGCCGAGTTCGCCGATCTCGGTGTCGAGTCCCCGTCATTTCCGCCGCGACCATCGCCGCTCTGCACGTGGTGCGACTTCCGGGCGCACTGCGCGGAGGGCCAGCGGATGGGGCCGGAGAAGTCAGACTGGGCCGGCCTCGAGGACCGGTCGGACGTCGGCGCCGAGCCGGGCTGGGCCCGGGGCGAGTGAGCCCGCCGTCGTGCGATGCGGAGAGGGCCATCCGATGCCTGACCTGAGGGCACCGACAAGCGGCGGTTGTGGCGGCTCTCACGGGCTCCGAGCGGGCGCCACGGACCATCTCCGCGCTCTGACCGAGACCGACCTGACACACTGACGCCATGGTCCGCCGCGCGCCGAAAGACCGCCGCCCCTCCGTCCTCGCCCTGGCCAACCAGAAGGGCGGGGTCGCCAAGACCACCTCCGTCGCCAGCCTCGGCGCTGCCTTCGCCGAGCTGGGCAAGAGCGTCCTGCTCGTCGACCTCGATCCCCAGGCCTGCCTCACCTTCTCGCTCGGCATCGACCCCGACACCGTCGAGACGTCGGTGCACGAGGTCCTCACCCAGGGAGCAGCGGTCGCCGACGCCGTCCTGCACTGTGACGAGGGCCTCGACCTCGTCCCCTCGACGATCGACCTCGCTGGTGCCGAGGCGATGCTCCTGGCCCGCCCCGGGCGCGAGTACGTCCTGCGCACCGCCCTGGAAGGCCAGACGGCAGCGGGAGCCGGCTCAGCGGCATACGACGTCGTCCTCGTCGACTGCTCACCCAGCCTCGGGGTGCTGACGCTCAACGCGCTCACGGCGGCCAGCGGTGTCATCGTGCCGATGCCGGCCGAGATGCTCGGCCACCGAGGAGTCGGGCAGCTGCTCGACACCGTCGCGGACGTGCAGCGGATCCTCAACCCCGACCTCGAGGTGCTCGGGATCCTGCCCACGCTCTACGACGGGCGCAGCCGGCACGCCCGGGAGGTGCTGGCCGACGTGGGGGAGCGTTACGGCGTCCCCGTGCTCGACCCGCCGATCCCCAAGACGATCCGCTTCGCCGAGGCGCCGGCCGTGGGGCGGTCGATCCTGTCGACCGCCCGGACCTCCAAGGGCGCCGCCGCCTACCGCGAGGTCGCCGCCGCGCTCCTCAAGAGATGCTGACCTGCGGCCCCTTGTTTCCGCGCGGTGCAGGCTCCTAGGCTGCGATCGCGCGGACTGGCCGCGCTCTGTCAGGGGGTGACGCGGTGGGGCTTGCGCTCCGATCGATGCGTATCCGGCTCATGGCTCTTGTCGTCGTGGGCGCCGCGGTCCTCGCGACCCTCACCGGCACAGCGGGGGCCGAAGCGACCACGGGGAGTTCGACGACCGCTGGGGTGACGGGGGTCGCGGCCTCGAGCGGAGCGCCCACCACGGCATCGGTTGCCGCGACGGACAGCTGGTCGTCACCCAAGTCCATTGCGCCCCTGCGCGGCTCACCGACCAGCATCTCCTGTCCCCGCACGAGCTGGTGCGTGGCGGTCGACGCCTCTGGGCAGGCGGTGCGCTTCGACGGGACCTCCTGGGGCACGCCGACCCGCATCCTCCCCCAGGTGGATGGGGAGATCCATGCGTTCACGGACGTCTCGTGCTCATCACCCCTCTTCTGCCTCGCGACGACGACGGACGCCCGCCTGGCGGTCTACCGCTCCGCTTCGTGGACGCTGCTCGACACCGGCTTCCCGTGGGGCGCGGTCGACTGCTACTCCTCGACCCGATGTGCTGTCGTCAGCGGGGTGAGCGCCCCAGGAGAAGCGCGCATCGGCTTCTGGGATGGCACGAGTGTCTCCCTCTCCCGTCGGCTGTCGACCGTCGACCGCTTGACCTCGGTGTCGTGTCCGTCAGGGACCGTCTGCGTGGCCGCCGGGGTGGGCGAAACGAGGGCCTACGCCGTTCGGGCCAAGGGCACCGACCTCACGGTGACCGGGATGGGCGACGCAAACATCGGCGTGCGTGCCGAGGTGTCCTGCACCTCGTGGTCGTTCTGCGTCCTGACGACCGGCGGTCAGGCCTGGCGGTGGAACGGCATCGGCTGGAGACGGGCGGCCGACACCCAGGATGGCATCATCGCCTACGTCGAATCGCTCTCCTGCACCTCGACGACCAACTGCATCGGGGTCGGCGAAGGGCGGGCCGCCCGGTGGAACGGCTCGTCGTGGACGGTCAAGCAGCTGACATCGCTGCCGACGCCCACCCTCTTGGACCGGGAGCGCACCCTCGACTGCGCGAGCTCATCGATGTGCATCGCCGTCGACGGCAAGGGCCGACAGACGCGGTGGAACGGCTCGACCTGGTCCGCGCTGCGCACGTTCGTCACCACGCGGGGTCTGCTCGGCACCCTCGCGTGCCCCTCCGCCTCACGCTGCCTGAGCACGGACTTCTTCGGCAACATCCTGCTCTGGAACGGGACCTCCTGGAGCACCCAGATGAGAGTGCTTCCGTCGGGCGCCATGGTGTCCTGCATCTCCTCGACATGGTGTCTCGCTGTGAGCCGGCAGTCGGGCCACTACCGGAAGTGGACCGGCACGTGGGGCCCGACGGTGCGGTTCGACGTCCCCAACCACTACGGGTCGCTGGGGTGCGCCTCGACGAAGAACTGCTTCCTCTTCCAGGGCGGGGACTACCGACGCTTCAACGGTTCGAGCTGGTCCTCGATGAAGCGGCTGTTCTCCGCCCAGGCCAACCCACAGGTCACGTGCCCCAGCTCGAAGATGTGCCTGGCGTGGGACGACGTCTCCGCCACCGTCTCTCGGTGGGGAGGCACGGCCTGGGGGAGCGTGCGCACGATCGGGCTCAAGCGGATCTACTCCCTCTCGTGCTCCTCGGCGAGCTCGTGCCTCGCGGTCGGTGCGACATCCACTGGCATGGGCTCCGCGAGGTTCAACGGATGGACCTGGTCGCTGACGGCCATGCCGACTGAGCTGTCTCCGAGTGTCGTGGAGTGCCAGTCCTCGACCAGCTGCCTGGCTCCGGAGTATGGGGGAGTGCTCTGGCGCTGGAACGGCTCCACGTGGTCGAAGACCTCGTCGACGCTGGGACTCGAGCCCCTCTCGTTGGAGTGTGTCGGTCAATGGTGCATGGCCACGAGCACGACGAGAGCCGTGTGGGGGACCTGAGCGGGCCCCGAGCCACGTGAGGAGACGAGCCAGTCGTATGCCGCTGGGCTGGGTCCGCGGGTCCCGCCAGTTCTCGCCCGGCCAGGTCCCCCCAACGCAACACACCCGCTAGCTTCGTGCTGGCCCCTGCTGTAGCAGGGGTGCGCACGAAGCTAGCGGGTGTGTTGCGGTGTCGTGTGGGTCAGTCGGTGGGGGTCAGTCGGTGGGGGTCGGCGACGGCTGCGTCGCGGCCGTGGTCTCGCCGTTGCGGGAGGAGCCACCCCGGCGACGACGGCGGCGCGGACGGCTGCTCGCCTCGCCGGTCGACTCGCTGCTGGACTCGCCGGTCGACACGGAGCCGGTCGGTCCGGACTCCGACGCGCCGGCAGTCGCCGTCTCGGACCCCGCTCCCGCCGCGGCAGCGCCGGCGCCACGGGTGCGGCGGCGGTTGCGGCTGCGCCTCGGGCGGCTCTCCTCGGTCGACGCCCGGTCGTCCGAGTCCCGGCGACGACCCTCGTCGGAGCGGCCGCGCTCGCCCGAGCGTCCCGCTCCGCCCTTGCCGTGTCGCTTGCCGGTCTCGCCGAGGTCCTCGATCTCCTCGGCGTCGAGCCCGGCGCGGGTCTGCTGGGACTTGCGCAGGTAGCCCTTGGCGTCAGTCGGGATCTCGAGATCGGTGTAGAGGTGGTCGGAGCTGGAGTACGTCTCCTGCGGGTCGGGGATGCCCAGGTCGAGCGCCTTGTTGATCAGCGCCCAGCGGTGCAGGTCGTCCCAGTCGACGAAGGTCACCGCGACGCCGGTGTTGCCCGCGCGGGCGGTGCGACCGATGCGGTGCAGGTAGGTCTTCTCGTCCTCGGGGCACTGGAAGTTGATGACGTGCGTGACGTTCTCGACGTCGATGCCGCGGGCCGCGACGTCGGTCGCGACGAGGACGTCGACCTTGCCGTTGCGGAACGCGCGCAGCGCCTGCTCCCGGGCGCCCTGACCGAGGTCACCATGGATCGCCGCGGCCGCGAAGCCGCGCTCGACGAGCTCGTCGGCGACCTTGGCCGCGGTGCGCTTGGTCCGGGAGAAGATGATGGTGAGGCCCCGGTCCTTGGACTGGAGCATCCGCGAGAGCATCTCGACCTTGTCCATCGCGTGGGCGCGGTAGACGAACTGCTCGACCGCCTTGACGGTGTGGGCGTTCTCGGTCTCGTCGCCCATCGCCCGGATGTGCGTCGGCTGGGTCATGTAGCGACGCGCGAGGGCGACGATCGCCCCCGGCATGGTCGCTGAGAAGAGCATGGTCTGCCGTGACGCGGGCGTCAGGGACATCAGGGTCTCGACGTCGGGCAGGAACCCGAGGTCGAGCATCTCGTCGGCCTCGTCAAGGACGACGACCTTGGCCTGCGACAGGTCGAGGTGCCCCTGCTTGGCCAGGTCGATGAGGCGACCGGGGGTGCCGACGACGACCTCGACGCCGCGCTTGAGGGCCTCGACCTGCGGCTCGTAGGCGCGGCCTCCGTAGACGGTCAGGACGCGGATGCCGCGGCGCTTGCCGGCCCGCTCGAGGTCGCCCGCCACCTGCACGGCCAGCTCGCGGGTCGGGGCCACGGCGAGGGCCTGCGGCTTCCCGGGGCGCGGCTGCTCGTCAAAGCCCGGGTCCCCCGGGGCGACAACCTGGTTGAGCATCGGCACGCCGAAGCCGAGGGTCTTGCCGGTGCCGGTCTTGGCCTGGCCGATGATGTCGTGGCCGGACAGGGCCACGGGCAGGGTCATCGCCTGGATCGGGAAGGGGTTGATGATCCCCGCGTCGGCCAGGGCCGAGATGATGTCCGGGTGGACGTCGAAGTCGCCGAAGGTGACCTCCGGGGCATGCGGGTGCGAGGTGTCGTTGGACTGGGTCATCACTGTCTTTCGATCGGCACGAGCACCACACGCGATTGCGGGAGCTCAGTGCAGGAGTCGTGATCCGGGCCGATCGGGGAGTCAGTGAGATGGTCATCGGGCCGACCGGGCACCGCGTGGTCCCGGTCAGTCTACCGTCCGGTCACCGCGCGGCCGTCCAAACGTCCATCCGGCCCCGGCGCGGCGACTCGCGGCTAGATTGACGGCCATGAGTGATGTCGCGCCCGAGCGGTCCCATCCCGATCGCGACCTGTCCGACCTGTCCGACCCGGACTACCGGGAAGCCGTCGTCGACCTGCTCGGGGCCCTGGCCTACGGCGAGCTGCGGGCGTTCGCCCAGCTCGCCAAGGACTCCGAGCTCGCGCCGACCCTCGGGCACCGGTCCGCGCACGCGACTCTCGCGGCCCACGAGCTGCGCAACTTCACGCTCCTGACCGACCGGCTGCGTGCGCTCGACGCGGACCCGGAGCAGGCGATGGAGCCGTTCGTCGAGGCGGTCGACTCCTTCCATGCCAGGACCGCGTCGAGCGACTGGCTCGAGGGCCTCGTCAAGGCCTACGTCGGCGAGGGCATCGCCCAAGACTTCTACCGTGAGATCTCCAGCTACGTCGACCCCGACACGAGATCCCTCGTCCTGACGGTTCTCGAGGACCAGGGGCAGGCCGACTTCGCCGTCTCCGCCGTCCGGGCCGCCATCGAGGAGGATGCCCGGATCGCCGGCCGGCTCGCGCTGTGGGGCCGCCGGCTCGTGGGCGAGGCGATCACCCAGGCGCAGCGGGTGGGGGTCGAGCGCGACGCCCTGGCCAGCCTGCTCGTGGGGGCTCCAGGTCGAAGCGGCGCCGACCTCGCCGAGCTCGGCCGGATGTTCGTCCGGCTCACCGACGAGCACACCAAGCGGATGGACCGGCTCGGCCTCTCCGCCTGACACGGGGCGACCCCGGGGCTGCCACGGGGAGGGAACGGGTCCGTGGGAGCGAGCCCAGCGGCATACGGCAGTATGCAGGGCACGGCGAAGGGCCCGGCCGAGCGGCCGGGCCCTTCGCGAAAAGGCTTGTGTCAGACGGGGCGTCGGGACATGCGCCCGTAGAGCACGATGCCGATCGCAGCCACGATGGCGCTGACGATCCAGTACCACCAGGCGACTCCGCCGCTCTCGTTCTCGTAGCCGAAGATGGCGCCGAGGATCAGGGTGGTGAGGAACGAGGCGATGATGCCGATGACGATCGTCATCAGGATGGAGATGTTCTGCTTGCCCGGCAGGAGAAGCCGTCCCAGAGCGCCGATGATGATACCGGCGATGATGGCTCCGATGATTGCGCTAAGCATGTGAGCTCCTTAATTGGGTCGCGGCGTGCCGCCTCTGCTGTGACCGATCTACCCAGATCACGTCATCCAATCTCCCACCGCTGGTGGTCGATCAGGTGAACGCGCCGGTCACAGTTCAGATACCCACATCGCCGGGTTCTAACGGCGACTCAGTGCGCCCCGAAACCCACGCCCGTCTTGCGCTCGGCTCCCGTCGTCACGTAGCCGATCGAGCTGCTCGGCACGATGATGCGACCGCCACGCTCGTCGGTCAGCTCGAGCACCTCGCTCGAGCGGGCGGCCTTGACGGCCTCGACGAGCTCGTCCGCGCTCAGCGTCGTCTCGAAGGTGATCTCGCGTGCCACGTGCTGCACGCCGATTCGGACCTCCACGGTCAAACCCACTTTCTCGTCGTCAGTCAGGGTGGGGACGCCCAGCCGCTCACCGGCTCGGGCCCCCTCGACACCTTAACCAGCGGCCGACCCGACCGATTCCCGGCCCGCGGCCGTCGAACCACCGACAGGGCGACCGTCCTTGCCGACCGCAGGGAACGCGGCGAAGCCACGCCGGATGAGGGCGCTGGTGATCCGGGTGGCCGTCTCCTTGGAGATCGTGTCGACGTGGTCGAGCCAGTGCCGGGCGGACGTCTGTGCGAGGCCGTAGGCGCCGACGCCGACGAGGACCGCCTCGTCGTGGTCCATCGACGTCTCGGCGCGGATGATGCCGGCCATCGCCTCGGTGCACGTGTGGTCGACCTGGTCGAGGCGCTTGCGGACCTCGGGGTCGTTGGCGAGGTCGGACTCGAAGATCAGC
This sequence comes from Intrasporangium calvum, assembly GCF_028446585.1. GTDB lineage: Bacteria > Actinomycetota > Actinomycetes > Actinomycetales > Dermatophilaceae > Intrasporangium > Intrasporangium calvum_A. The sequence continues at coordinate 2,331 of NZ_JAPFQL010000076.1, read as the reverse complement.
CGGTAGGCAGCGCCCTCCTGCGCGACGAAGTCGAAGTAGGCCTTGACCATCGTGTTGATCCGGGCCTTGTTGTCGCCGAGCGCAAGGGCGTCGAGCACGAGCTTCTCGAGCTCGGTGGAGTGCTGGTCGACGAGGGCCAGGTAGAGCTCGAGCTTGCCGGGGAAGTGCTGGTAGAGGACGGGTTTCGAGACGCCGGCGCGGGCGGCGATGTCGTCCATGGCGGCCTGGTGGTAGCCGTTCTCCACGAAGACGCTGAGCGCCGCCTCGAGGAGTTGGGCCCGGCGCTCCGAGCGGGGGAGGCGCTGGCCGCGCTGCATCGGTGGCAGTGGGGCGGGTTGCCGGGTCGGCGTCTCGTCGGGCATGTGGTCCTCGTCGTTCGTGTCGCGCACCGGGCCCACCACCCTGCCGGTCGGCGACGGTGGACGACGATGTCGTTCTCACCATACCGACCAGTACCGTGGTGGCATGCCGTTCGAGCCACTGGTCAAGACGGGTCGTGAGCTCTCCGGCGAGGAGGTCACGCGTTATGCACGCCACGTCCTCATCCCCGGGGTCGGCCGCGATGGCCAGGAGCGTCTTGCGGCCGCGCGCGTCCTCGTCGTCGGCGCGGGCGGGCTGGGCTCGCCGGCGCTGCTCTACCTCGCCGCCGCCGGGGTGGGCACGATCGGGGTCGTCGACGCCGACGTCGTCGAGCTGACCAACCTCCACCGGCAGGTCATCCACTCCGACGCCGACCTCGGCCGGCCCAAGACCGAGTCGGCGCAGGCCGCGGTCGCCCGGGTCAACCCGCACGTCGAGGTGATCCGGCACGACGTCACCCTCGACTCGGCCAATGCCCTCGAGATCATCAGGGACTACGACCTCGTCGTCGACGGCACCGACAACTTCCCGACCCGCTACCTCATCAACGACGCCTGCGTCCTGCTGGGCAAACCACACGTCTGGGGGTCCATCCTCCGCTTCGACGGCCAGGTGTCGGTGTGGTGGAAGGGGCACGGCCCCTGCTACCGATGCGTCTTCCCCGAGCCGCCGCCGCCGGGTGTCGTCCCGAGCTGCGCAGAGGGCGGCGTCTTCGGCATCCTCTGTGCCGCAATCGGTTCCGTGCAGTCGACCGAGGCGATCAAGCTGCTGCTCGGTCTGGGCGAGCCGCTCACCGGCCGACTGCTGGTCCATGACGCACTGCGCCAGTCGTGGGACACCCTCACGGTCCGCGCGGACCCCGAGTGCCCGGTCTGCGGGGACGAGCCCTCGATCACCGAGCTCATCGACTACGTGGAGTTCTGTGGCGTGCCGGGGGCCCCGGCGGCCGGCGAGGGCGCCGTCCCCGAGGTCAGCGTCCGCCAGTTGGTCGACGAGCTGGGCGGGAGCCGCCCGCCGCTCCTCGTCGACGTCCGGGGCACCGAGGAACGCGCCATCGCGTCGATCCCCGGCGCCGTCCCGATCCATCTCGACCGCTTCCGGAGCGGGGACGCCTGGGGCGAGCTGCCGCGCGACCGTCGGGTCCTCATCCACTGCAAGGTCGGCGGGCGCTCGGCCGAGGCGACGCGGCTGGCCCTGCGCGCCGGCTACGTCGATGTCGCCAACGTCGCAGGGGGAGTGATCGCCTACCTGCGGGAGATCGACCCGAGCCAGCCGGAGTACTGATGGAGGACTACGCGCAGCGGGTCCTCGAAGTGGTTGAGCGGATCCCGTCCGGGCGTGTCGTGGCCTACGGCGACATCGCGCGAGCGCTGGGTGAGGGCGGCGCGCGCAACGTCGGCACGGTGATGAGCCGCTATGGCTCGGACGTGCCGTGGTGGCGGGTCATCCGGGCGGACGGGCGTCCGCCGCAGGGTCTCGAGACGGTCGCCCTCGAGCACTGGCGGGCCGAGGGCACGCCGATGGTGCGAGGGCTGCTCGACGGGGGTCGGGCCGACATGAAGTCCGCCCGCTGGTCGATCCCCGCTGCCGAGCAGGCTCCAGCCGGGCGTCGCGGCTCCCTGCACCACGTCGAGCTGTGGGTCGGGGACATCACCGCTGCCAAGCGCTCGTGGGGTTGGCTCCTCCACCGGCTGGGCTACCGGCTCGGTGACGACTGGGGCCACGGGCAGGCGTGGCAGCTGGGCCCGGTCTACATCGTCATCGAGTCGGGGCCGGACGTGCGTTCCGCCGAGCACGAGCGCACCCGCCCGGGCCTCAACCATCTCGCCTTCCACGCGGGGTCACGCCAGGACGTCGACGACATCGTCGCGGCCTGTGCCGAGGGTGGCTGGACGCTGATGTTCGCTGACCGGCACCCGTTCGCGGGCGGCCCGGACCACTACGCCGCCTACCTCGAGGACGACGCGGGCT
>NZ_JAPFQL010000075.1 GCF_028446585.1 Intrasporangium calvum | reverse complement strand
TCGAGGCGCTCAACCAGGAGTCGGAGGAGATTGCGGCGGCCGCCGCGGCCACCCCGGTCACGGGTCCTGCCGTCGAGGTCGCCCTCGACGACTCCAGCTTGACGCTCGACCAGCTGTCGAGCCGTTTCGGCCCGGATGACCTCGTGGTCCACCAGCAGGATGTCCAGGCTGTGGTCAACGCCCTCTGGGCCTCGGGGGCCGAGGCGATGATGATCCAGGACCAGCGGGTGATCTCGACCAGCGCCGTGCGGTGTGTCGGCAACACGCTGATCCTCCAGGGGCGGGTGTACGCGCCGCCCTACCGGATCCGCGCGATCGGCGACGTCGACTCGATGCTCCAGGGCCTCGACGCCGACCCGACGATCTCCACCTACCTCGACTACGTGCAGGCGGTCGGGCTCGGCTGGGCGGTCCACACCGACCGCGAGGTCGAGTTCCCGGCCTACTCCGGCTCGGTCGATCTCGACCACGCCACCCCGATCCGCTGAACCAGAGAGCCACCATGTCCGTCCCTGCCACCACCCCCACACGGGCCGCCACTCGCGTCCTCGTCGTCGACAACTACGACAGCTTCGTCTACACGATCGTCGGCTACCTCGAGCAGCTCGGGGCCGACTGCCACGTCGTGCGCAACGACGCCATCGACCCTGGGGCAGCCGCCGACTACGACGGCGTCCTCGTCTCCCCCGGCCCCGGGACGCCGGAGGAGGCCGGGATCTCCATGGCGGTGATCGAGGAGTGCGCCCGCACCCGCACCCCCATGTTCGGGGTGTGCCTCGGCCACCAGGCCCTTGCCGTCGTCTTCGGCGCCACGGTCGACCGTGCCCCCGAGCTGCTGCACGGCAAGACGTCACTCGTCCATCACGACGGGACCGGCGTCCTCGAGGGACTGCCCTCGCCGTTCACGGCGACCCGCTACCACTCCCTGACGGTCGACCCCGAGACCCTCCCGGATGAGCTCGTCGCCACCGGCCACACCGACTCGGGCATCGTGATGGCGCTGAGGCACGTCGAGCTGCCCTTGCACGGCGTCCAGTTCCACCCTGAGAGCGTGCTCACCGAGGGTGGTCACCGGATGCTCGCCAACTTCCTCGCCGAGTGTGGCGACGAGGGGGCCGTGGCCAGGTCGGTCGGCCTGAGCCCGCTCGTCACCGCCGCGGTCTGAGCCGGCTCAGCCGCCCCCGCCGCCCGCGTCGCCGCCGGCCGGGGCGTCGGATGTCGTCGTCGTATCCGTCGGGGTATCGGTCGGCGTCTGGGTGACGGTCGTCGTCACGGTCTCCGTGGTCGGTGTCGGAGCGGGCGCCTTGGCGACCTCGACCTTGATCTCCGTGCCGAGATCGACCGACTCGCCCTCCTTCTCGACGGACAGGACCGTCCCGGGCGTCTTGTTCGACTCGACGTCGACGCGCTTCGGGTTCAGCCCGGCGTTGGCGATGGTGTTGGACGCCAGCGACCAGTCGCGACCGACCTGGCCCTCCGGCACGACAGTCTTGCCGCTCGCGACCACGAGCGTCACCGGGGCGTCCTTGGCGACCTCCGTCCCGATGGGCGGGTCGGTCTCGATGACCTTGTCCTTGGCGACGTCGGGGTCATCGCGTTCGTCGATCTGGACATTGGTCAGGCCCGCGTCGGCGAGCTCCTTCTCGGCGTCCTCGCGGTCGAAGTTGCGCACATCGGGAATGGTGATGCTGTCCGGACCGGTCGAGACGGTGTAGCTGACGACGGTCCCCTCCTGGACCTCGTCGCCGGCGGCTGGGCTCTGCTCGAAGACCTTGCCCGCCTCCGCCTCGTTGGCCGCCTCGCTTCGGTTTCCCTGCAGCCCGGCCTGGGTCAGGGCCCGCTCGGCAGCCGTCTCGTCCATGCCCCGCAGGTCAGGCACGGTGGTCACGGCCACCGGGGGCTCCTGGTTGCCGAACCAGGTGGCCGCCCCCCAGCCGACCAGGCCGAGGATCGCGAGCACCAGGAGGGTGATCAGCGCGGCCCGCCCGGCGCCGCCGCGACGCTCCCGATCCTCCCCCTCGTCGTGGCCGACCGCGGGCATCCCGGCGGTGTTCTCGTAGCGCTGGCGTCGGGACGTGATGACCGGCGGCTGGACCGCGGTGGGCGCCGCGACCACCGCGGTCGACGCAGGCAGCGTCTGCGTAGCCGCAGCGCCGGCAGCGACTCCCGTGCTCGCGGCCTCGCTGATGGGAAGGCCGAGCCGGACGTTCTCGAGGTCGGCCCGGAAGGACTCGGCGTCCTGATAGCGCATCCGCCGGTCCTTGGCCAGCGCGTGCAGCGTCACCGCGTCGAGGTCACCGCGCACCGCGGAGCTGTAGACGCTCGGCGGCTGGGGCGTCTCGCCGACGTGCTGATAGGCGATGGCGACGGGCGAGTCGCCCTGGAACGGCGGCCGGCCGGTCAGCAGCTCGAAGAGAAGGCACCCGGTGGAGTAGAGGTCACTCCGGGCGTCGACCGTCTGCCCCTGAGCCTGCTCCGGCGAGAGGTACTGCGCCGTGCCGACGACGGACTGCGTCTGCGTCATCGTGGCCGCGCTGTCGGCGATGGCCCGGGCGATGCCGAAGTCCATCACCTTGATGTGGCCGTTGGACGTGATCATGACATTGGCCGGCTTGATGTCGCGGTGGACGATGCCCATCCGGTGGCTGTAGGCCAGCGCGTCGAGGATGCCCTCGGTGATCCGGATCGCCTCCGTCGGCGGCAGCTGCTGGTGTGCGGTGAGGCGCTGGCGCAGCGTCTGACCGTCGACGTACTCCATGACCATGTAGGGCAGGGTCGTCAGCGTGCCGTTGGGCCCCTCGACCCAGGTCTCGTCCTCACCGGAGTCGAAGATCGCGACGATCGACGGGTGGTTGAGTCCCGCTGCCGACTGCGCCTCCTTCCGGAAGCGCTTGAGGAAGTTGGCGTCGCGGGCCAGGTCCGAGCGCAGCATCTTGATCGCGACCTGCCGCCCGAGTCGGGTGTCGTGGCCGAGGTGGACGTCGGCCATGCCGCCACGCCCGATGAGCTCACCGACCTCGTAACGTCCGCCCAGGACGCGCGGTGTGGTCGTCACGGCTGCTGCCTCTCATTCGTCCGCTGCTGCATCACTTGTTTCCCTTCCCACGGCCGTTCCCCTTGCCGGGACGGGTCGGGCTCTCGGTCGGTTCCGCGCTCGCGGTCACCGTGGGGTCGTCGGTTGTCGTCGTGCTGGACGTCGCTGTCGTTGGCCTGGTCGTGGTCGGCTTCGTCGTCGTGCCTGAGTCCCCCTCCGTGGGCGACACGAGCGCCGGGCTGGTCGCCTTCTGTTGCGGAGTGGCCATGGGGTCGGAGCCGCCCATGAGTGAGCCGAGGGCGAAGGCGCCCCAGATCAGCAGGGCCACGAAGGGGATGGCGAGCCAGGCGACCGAAGGCCTGCGGCGCTCTCTCGTATGCCGCTCAGCTCGCTTCCGCAGCTCCGCCCGGCTCCGCGGCGGGGCCGGGTCCGCCGCGGAGCCCAGGCCTGCACTCGCTGCGGCTTCGCCGGCAACGATGGGGAGCGTCCGGGTGGGGGACGGCTGGGGGGCCACGGCTGTCGGGGCGGAGCTCAGCGGCATACGGCCCATGGGGTCGAGGAGGGCGTCGGCGAGGGCGCGGGCATCGCTCGGACGCTCCCCAGGGTCCTTGACGAGACACGCCTGGACGACGGCGCGCAGGTCCTCGGGGACTGTCGGGGGCAGCGGTGGCGGAGCGTCGTTGACCTGCGCCACCGCGGTCGCGACGGGGGTGCCGCAGTCGAAGGGCTTCGCGCCGGTGAGCATCTCGTGGGCGATGACGCCGAGCGAGTAGAGGTCGCTGGCGGCCGTCGCCGTCTCGCCCAGGGCCTGCTCGGGGCTGAGATACTCGGGGGTGCCGAGCACCTCGCCGGTGATGGTCCGGCCCTTGCCCTCCGTGGCTCGGGCGATCCCGAAGTCGGTCAGCTTGGCCTGTCCGTCCGGGGTGACCAAGATGTTGGCCGGCTTGACGTCCCGATGGACCACCCCGGAGCCGTGCGCCGCCGCGAGGGCGAGGGCCGCCTGCCCGACGATCGAACGCACGGTGGCCGCGTCGAAGCCCTGCCCGGCGGAGTCGGCGATGAGCTCCGAGAGGGGCCGACCCCGGACGAGCTCCATCACGAGATAGGGGTTGTCGTTGTCATCGCCGTAGTCGAAGACGGCCGCGATGTTGGGGTGGTGGAGCGAGGCACTGTGCCGAGCCTCGTCGCCAAACCGGTCGCGGAAGCCCGGGTCTCGCGACTCGCGCATGATCTTGACCGCCACCTCACGGCCGAGGATGTCGTCGGTGGCCGACCAGACGTCGCCCATGCCACCCGAGGCGATCGGCGCGACGAGGGTGTAGCGCGCGCCGAGCACGTGACCCGCCCGGAACCAGGTGCTCATCGGCCGATCACCGCCTCCATGACGTCCTTGGCGATGGGCGCGGCCACCGCGGCGCCGCCGACCTCGTTGCCGGTCACGCCGCTCTCCTCGACGACCACCGCGACGGCCACCTTGGGGTCGTCCGCGGGGGCGAAGCTGATGAACCAGGCGTGCGGGTCCTTGTCGAGGTCGTGCTGTGCGGTGCCCGTCTTGCCGCCCACGGCGACGCCCGGGATCTGCGCTCGCCGACCGCTGCCGTTGTCGACGACCGAGACCATCATCCGCTTGAGGATGTCGGCGGTGCGCGGGGAGACGGCCTGGGACAGCTCCTCGGGCTCGGGTGTGTCCTCGATGACGTCGAGGTCAGCGGTGCGAATCGTCTGGATCAGGTAGGGGGTCATCACCCTGCCCTGGTTGGCGATGCCGGCGGCCACCATGGCCATCTGGAGCGGCGTGGTGCGGACCTCGTACTGGCCGATCGCGGACTGGGCCGCCTGCGGTTCGTTCATCTCGGCCGGGATCGTGCTCGGCGAGACGCGCATCGGTATCTTGATCGAGTCGAGCCCGAAGCCGAACTTGCCCGCCTGGTCGCGCAGCTGCTTGCCGCCGAGTTCCAGCCCGAGCGACGCGAACGCCGTGTTGCACGAGATCTCAAGGGCGTGAATGAGGGTGGTCTGGTCGTTCGGGCCACAGGGCTGCCGCGTCTCGTTGGGCAACGGGGTGTCCGTGAGCGGCAGGTCGAGCTCGGCCGGCCCGGGGACCCTGGAGTTCTCGTCCGCGACGATGCCCTGCTCGAGCGCCGCAGCGGCCGTGACGACCTTGAAGGTCGAGCCGGGCGGGTAGAGGTCGCCGGTGATGGCCCGGTTGATGAACGGCTTGGCGCTGTTGGTCGACAGCTTCTCCCAGGCTGTGGCCGCCTCGTCGAGGTCGTGGCTGGAGAGCGGGTTGGGGTCGTACTGGGGGTGGCTCACCATGGCGAGGATCGCGCCGGTCGTCGGGTCGAGTGCCACGACGGCGCCGCGGTTCTTGCCGAGGCCCTGCGACGCGGCCTGCTGCGCCTTGGGGTTTATGGTCAGCTCGATCGTGGCGCCGGCCGTCTCGCGGCCCGTGACCAGGTCGGTCACGCGGCGGACGAAGAGCCGGTCGGCCTTGCCGGAGAGCAGCTCGTCGGCGGCGTTCTCGAGCCCGAAGGGGTTGCCCACCGAATAGGCGTAGAAGCCGGTGATCTGAGAGTAGAGCCGGCCCTCGGGATAGGTGCGCAGCCACTGGTACTGGTCGTCCACCTCCACCGACTTCGCGATGGCCTGCCCTCCGACGAGGATCGAGCCGCGCTCCTGGCCGTAGTTGTCGAGCAGGGTGCGCTTGTTGGCGGCCATGCGGTTCATCGACCCGGCCTGGGCGAACTGGATGACGGTCGAGGCGACGAGCAGGGCGCCGAAGAGGGCGGCGATGAGGACGGAGAGCCGGCGGATCGCGGTGTTCACAGGCGCACCACCTGGGTCGCCTCGGACGCGGCCGGATCCGCGCCCACCCCGACGGGCAGCTCGGGGACGGGGCGACGGGCCTGGTCGGAGATCCGCAGGAGCAGCGACATGATGATCCAGTTGGCGAGCAGGGACGACCCACCGAGCGAGAGGAACGGCGTCGTCAGGCCGGTCAGCGGGATCACCCGCGTCACACCGCCGATGACGATGAACAGCTGGAACGCCACTGAGAAGGTCAGGCCGATGGCGAGCAGCTTGCCGAAGCCGTCGCGGACGCCGAGTGCCGTGCGGACGCCCCGCTCGACGAAGAGCAGGTAGAGCATGAGGATCGCGACCGAGCCGATGAGCCCGAGCTCCTCGGCGAGGCTCGCGAAGATGTAGTCGCTCTCGGCGAAGGAGGTGAGCCAGGGTCGGCCGGCACCGAGGCCGGTGCCGGTGAGCCCCCCGGCCGCCATCCCCCATAGCCCGTTGGCGAGCTGGTTGGACCGCTCGAGGTTCTCCGGGGAGAACGGGTCGAGCCAGAGGTCGACGCGCTTCTGGAAGTGGGAGAACGCCGACAGGGCGAAGGCGACGGCGGCAGCGAAGAGGAGCAGGCCGATCGCGATCCAGGACACCCGCTCGGTCGCGACGTAGAGCATCGCGACGAAGAGGCCGAAGAAGAGCAGCGCTGAGCCGAGGTCCTTCTCGAAGACGAGGATCAGCAGGGCGAGCACCCAGGCCACGAGGATCGGGCCGAGGTCGCGGCCACGCGGGAAGGTGAAGCCGAGCACGCGCTTGCCGGCCAGGCTGAGCACGTCCCGCGTCTGGACGAGGTAGCCCGCGAAGAAGACGGCCAGGGCGATCTTGGCGAACTCCCCGGGCTGGAAGCTGAACGGACCGAGGCCGATCCAGATGCGCGAGCCGTTGACCTCGCGCCCGAGACCGGGCAGGAGCGGCAGGATGAGCAGGATGAAGCCGACGGCCAGCGACACGAAGGTGTAGCGACGCAGCAGCCGGTGGTCCCGCAGCGTCCAGATCACCGCGACGGTCAGGGCGACCGCCAAGGCCGTCCAGATGATCTGCTGGTTGGCGCTGCCGTCCGTGCCGAGCCGCCCTGCGGCGAGGTCGAGCCGGTGGATCATGACGAGGCCGAGACCGTTGAGCGCGATGGTGATCGGCAGCAGGACCGGGTCGGCGTAGGGCGCCCTCCAGCGGAGCACGACGTGCACCACGGCGGCGAGGACGACGAGCCCGCCGGCGACCGGGAAGATGTTGGCCGGCACGGTGCCGTTGCGGTTGAGGTCGACCGTCACCCAGGCGAGCAGCACGATGGCGATCGCCACGACGAGCAGGACCAGCTCCACGCCGCGGCGCGTCCTCGGGATGACGGGCTCCACCGTCGTCGTCATCCGACCACCTCGGTGGAGGTGGTCGGGCTCGGCGCGACTGGGACCGTCGGGACTGCGCCCGGTGTGGTCGAGCCCGGTGTGGGCGTCGGTGCGGGCAGGGGCGTGTCGCCGCACGGGACACCGGAGACGGCCAGGCTGCGGCAGCGCACCGCCTCGACACGAAGCCGATCGACCTTGGCCTGGGCGTCCGCGAGGTCCGCGGCGGGGATCGTCCGGTCGACCGCTCCCTGGACGTCGGCGGGCAGCTCGGTCACGACGACGTCGCTGCGCACCTCGACCGCCGACAGGGCCAGCGGTCCGATCTCGCCCGCCACCCCCCGGAAGATCGCGACGTTGCCCCCGTCGGCTCCCACGAAGAACTGCTGCTGGGACCAGGCCCAGGCGGCGTAGCCACCTCCGGCCAGGATGCCCAGGACCACGAGCGTGGCGACAGCCCGGCGGAGTGCCTTGGACCGGCGCGACCGGCGGCTGCTCTCGGCCAGCTCCGGGGCGGCATCGGCCTCGTCGGTGCGCCCGAGGGCTTCGCGGGAGAGCGCGGCCGCCTTCTCCGCAGGAGTGGTCGGGATCGCCTTGGTCTTCTCGCGCAGCCTCCGTGCGGCGGCGCCGACGACCTGCGGCACCGTGGTCGGCAGGTCGTCCCCGTCCGGATCGACGACGTCGGCCACGATGACCGTGACGTTGTCGCGCGTGTGGGCCTTGAGCGCCACCTCCACGCACCGGTCGGCGGCCTCTTCGGGAGTCTTCGCCGCGACGAGGATCTCCTCGATCACGTCGGCGCCGACGAAGTCGGACAGGCCGTCGGAGCAGAGCAGGAACCGGTCGCCGACCTTGGCCTCGCGCAGGGACGTGTCGGGGTCGTCGTCGGGCTGGCCGGTCATGACCCGCGTGACGACCGATCGCTGCGGATGGCTGCCGGCCTCCTCCTTGGAGATCCGGCCCTCGTCGACGAGCTGCTGGACGAACGAGTGGTCCTTGGTGATCTGGGTGAAGGTGTCGCCGCGCAGCATGAAGGCCCGCGAGTCACCGATGTGCGCCATCGCGATCTTGTTGCCGGTGCGGAGCATGACGATGGTCGTCGAGCCCATGCCGGCCAGATCGGTGTTCTCGCGCATCGCCTTCGTCATCTTGGCGTTGGCGGTGCGCAGGGAGCGCTCGAGCAGCGGAATCGCCTGGTCGGCGCGGATGTCCTCGTCGTCGAGCGGCGCCAGCTCACCGACGATCATCGAGCTCGCCACGTCGCCCGCAGCGTGGCCACCCATGCCGTCGGCGAGGACGAGCAGGTTGGGGCCGGCATAACCGGAGTCCTCGTTGCGGGACTTCGGCCCCAGACCCAGGTCGGAGCGCGCGGCGTAGCGCAGGGCGATGGCCATCTGTCAGTCCCGGAACTCGAGGAGGGTCTTGCCGATGCGGAGCGTCGTCCCGACCTCGACCGGCTGCGGGGAGGTGAGCTTGTCCCGGCCGATGAACGTGCCGTTGGTCGAGCCGAGGTCCTCCACCACCCAGTGCCCGGGGGTGGACGGGTCCTGGAAGATCCGGCAGTGCCGCCCCGAGGCGTAGTCGTCGTCGAGCACGAGGGCGCACTCGGGGTTGCGGCCGATGAGGATCGCCTGTCCCCGCAACGGCAACGACGTGCCGGCGAGCGGCCCCTCGGTCACGACCACCTTGGTGGGTGCTGCCTTCGACCGGCCACGGCCGAACCGGGACCGGGACGCCGCGGGTGCCGGCGTGGCCGGAGCGGCGGGGGCCGGGGCGAGGCTGGCCTCCTTGGCCGCGCGGCGCTCCTGCTCGCGCACGGCCTTGCGCTGGGAGCGCCGCGACACCGACGTGCCGTAGATGTCGGTGCGCAGGACGCCCACCACGCTGAAGATGAAGATCCACAGCAGCGCAAGGAGCCCCAGCCGCAGCAGGGTCAGGGTGAGTTGGCTCATGCGGCTCCAGTCATCGCGGGCGGCGCCTCACCGGCGGCCCGCACGGAACGTGGCAGAAGTCCGGCCGAGCGTCAGTCGGTCACCGTCCTCGAGCCGCTGGCTCGTGATGCGGTCGCCGTTGACGAAGGTCCCGTTGGTCGAGTTGAGGTCACGGATGGAGGTCACCAGGTGGGGTCCGTCGGTCGTCACCCGGATCTCACTGTGGCGGCGGGAGACCCCGTGGTCGTCGAGGACGATGTCGGCCGACTCGTCCCGCCCGAGCGTCGTCAGGCTGCCGAGCAGCGGGTAACGGTCACCGCCGATGTCGAGCCACGGGCGCGCCGACGGGTTGACCCGCGGGGGGCGCCCCGGCGGGTGCTCGTCGACGACCGTGCCGTCCGGCGTCTGGTGCCGCGGCGCAGCTGGGGCGGGCTGGGGAGCCGCGGCGAACTCACTTCCCGGCCGCTTGGCCGTTGCCGGGCGGACGCGGAAGACGCCGGTCTCGAGCCCGTCACCCTCGATGAGGATGACCTCGAGGGGACCCCCGGGCTGGTAGCCCTGGGAGTCGGCGTGCTCCTGAGCCGCCGCGACCAGGTCGTCGGAGAGCTCCACCTCGTAGTCGCCGAGGCGGTCGTAGTCCGTGGCGCTGAGCTCGATCGTGTAGAGGTTGGGGACCATGGCACGGCCGTGGCCGAGGAGAGCAGCCCGGTCGTCCATCGCACGCCGGATGGCCGAGGCGATCTCGACAGGCTGGACCTCGGACTTGAAGGCCCGCGCGAAGGCACCGTGGACAGCCTTGGCGAGACCGTGCTCGACCCGGTTGATGATTCCCACGCCGTCTCCTCTTCTACCCGGCTGCGCCCCGGGCGTCTCATCGTAACGGGCAGGCCCTGCCTGTGCCCCATCCGCGGACCGTGCGAAGCCGTCGCGTCGGATCTGCGCCAGGTCTCGGGTGGGTGTTCGCCAGATAACGATTGGGTTTGCCGTGGCGCAGATGCATGGGAGTATCGACGAGCGTGCCGGTTCGGGGCGCGTGCATGTGCTAGGCCAGCGAGGAGTGCTCGATGAGCAACGACGACAGCGGCAAGGCCAAGGGACAGGGGATCCCCGGCTACTCCGCCAACAACACCATCCCAGGGGGGTTCTCCCTCCCACTCCCGACGGTGACGAACTCTGCGGTTGACGCCGTGGAGACCACGCCCGCGGAGCCGGCCGATCCCTGGTCCACCACGTGGGACGACACCTCGTGGCAGCTGCCGGAGCCCGACGCCGCTGCCAGCCCCTACTCGGAGGACGGGCTGTCCGAGTACACAGGCGCCGACCACGGCTCCGGGTCCGACTGGGCCGACTCCTATGACCACGGCGGCGACCAGGCGGGTCCGGCGAACCGGCAGGCGGCGAGCGGTTGGGAGCCGTGGGAGCCGTCCGGGGCGAGCAGCTTCAACCCCGACACCGGCCACTGGTCCGATCTGCAGCGCAACGACGAGACAGCAGCCCGATCGGCCGAGGAGTACTCCGGCTGGGCGCCCGCTGGTTCGCCCGCGCCGGCCCCGCTCAACGGACTGCACTACCCCGGCAGCCACGCTGCCGCCGAACGGGCCCATGCGGCGACGCCTCCGGTGGATCCGGACGTCGCCGCAGCGGCAGTCGAGCTGGGGCACGATCCCAGCTCAGCGGCATACGGCCCCGCTCCCGTGGCCCACAGTGGTCACGACCGGCCCAGCGCCGACGACCTCATCACGGTCCGCTCCAAGGGGGAGCGGGAGAAGATCAAGGCCAGCTCCGGCCTGCGCCGCGCCTTCGGCCTCGGCCCGGGGCTCAAGGAGCTGCTCGAGCGGGACCGGATCGACCGCATCGCGAGGCCGCTCTCAGGGCGCAAGACGATCATGGTGATCAACACCAAGGGCGGCGGCGGCAAGACCCTCGTCACCCTGATGCTCGCCAGCTACCTCGGGCGCTACCGCTCGGGGTCGGTGCTCGCCTGGGACAACAACGAGACCGAGGGCACGCTCGGCATGCGCGCTCCCTCGCAGAGTCACCACCGCACGGTCGTGGACCTCCTCGCGGCCCTCCCGTCGATCGCCGCGGACCCCAACGCCGGCACGTCCGAGCTGGAGCACTGGGTGCGGGAGCAGCGCGGGCTCTCCTTCGACGTCCTCGCGTCCGCCGACGACGACGAGGCGATGCGGGTCATCGGTGAGCAGGAGTTCGAGGACCTGCACACGCAGCTGTCGCGCTTCTACCGCATGATCGTCGTCGACACCGGCAACAACCGCCTCTCCCCCAACTGGCTCGCGGCGGCCGCCCGCGCCGACATGCTCGTCTTCGCGACCTCCCTCAAGGACGACACGTCCGTCGTCGCGGCCAAGAACCTCGACGCGCTCGTCGCGATGGGGCGCGGTGACCTCGTCAAGAACGCCGTCTGCGTCATCTCGCACACCACGGCCAAGGGCAACGACGTCGGCGCCGGAGTGCACACGCGCGAGCACTTCGAGCAGTGGGTGCGCGAAGTCGTCGACATTCCCTACGACCCGGCTCTGGCCCCCGGCCTGCACCTCGACCCGACGAAGATCAGCCGCAAGACACACGAGGCGTGCATGGAGATGACCGCCGTCGTCGTCGACGGCCTCTGACCTCCCCTACCCCGCAACACGCCCGGCGCCCAGCAACTCCCCGCGTAGCAACGCTGGTGAGTTGCTGGGCACCGGGCGTGTTGCCCTTGGGAGCTGGCTGGTGGGACGACAGACGACCCCGGTTTGGCGATAACGGCGGTCATGCAGCACACTGTCTGCTTGTCACGCGCGAGTGGCGGAACGGCAGACGCGCTGGCTTCAGGTGCCAGTGTCCGAAAGGGCGTGGGGGTTCAAATCCCCCCTCGCGCACGTGGGTAGTTCCCGGAGCTACCGCAGATGAATTGCCGAAGCTCCCGGCCAGAGAGATCTGGCCGGGAGCTTCGTCGTTCATCCGCGCGGAATCCGCACCGTCAGCTGAGGTCCGAGGGGATCAGGGAGTACACCACGAGATCGACGCGGCCGGGCGAGTCCGTCGCTTCTCGCCGGTCGAGGCCACTCGGCGTGGAACACTGAGCCGTGTCGCGCTCCCCTCTCCTGTCCCAAGGCCTCAACAGTGGCCTCCTCACCGCCGCCCTTCTTCCGGCCGTCGTGACCCTGCTCGTGTTCGTCCCCGAGTTCCTGCGCGATCCCGCCACCGCGACGCCGACCGGCTCGTTGGTCTGGCTGGGTGTGCTGCTCGTCGCTGCGCCGGTCGCGGCGTTCGTGCAGAACCGGCGCCTGGCAGTGGCCGCGAATGCCGGTCGCAGCCTGCTGGTCGGCGCTCCACAGCTCCCGCTCGTCGTTGCCCTCACCATGTTGGACGTGTGGATCGACGTGCAGCGCGGCTACCTGCCGCCCGGTTCGGGTGAAGAGGCGATGGCCTACGGGATCGGCAGCATGATCAGCGCGGTCGTCGGTCTCATCCTGATCCTCCTCGTGGCGGCTGCGGCGCGTCTCGGGGCGCGCCGGGCTGCAGGCCACCTCCCCGTGGCGACCCCGGGGGACTGAAGCGGAGCGATGGGGGCGGGACTGGCGTTGCTGCTGGCGAGCCCGGAGCCGCTCGGCAGGTCCGGATACGACCGGAGCCGTACGCTGGACAGGTGGCCTCCCTGCCGCTCTTCCCGCTCGGTGCGGTGCTCTTGCCGGGGGCCCGGATGCCACTTCAGGTGTTCGAGCCGCGGTACGTCGCGCTCCTTCGTGATCTCATCGCCGCCCAGGAGGAGCGCTCGCCCGTCTTCGGGATCATCGCCATCCGCGAAGGCAACGAGGTGGGTGAGGGTGCGATCCGATCACTGCACGAGGTCGGCTGCGCGGCCCTGCTCACCCACGTCGCCGTCCTCGGGGGTCAGCGGTTCTTCATCATCGTTGAAGGCGCAGACCGCTTCCGGCTGGATGCGGTCGACGACGCCGCGGGCACTCCCTACCTGACGGGCGAGGTGACCTGGCTCGAAGAGGAGGACGGCGACCCTGCCGCGGTGGCCGTGCTGGCCGAGCGGTTGCGCGGCCAGCTCGAGGCCTTTCGGGCACTCGTGCCGGCGGACCCGGATGCCGAGGAGGCCGAGGACGAGCTGCCCACCGGGGCGCGGGCGCTCGCCTATGCCGTGCCCCTCGTCGTCTCGCTCGAGCTCGCCGACCGCCAGCACCTCCTCGAGTGCACCGACACCGAGTCACGGCTCCGGCTGGGCCTCGAGCTGACCCACCGGGAGCGGGAGCTCGCGCAGGCCCTCGGTGCAGCCCTCAAGGCGCCGCAGTCTCCATTCGACCTGAACTGACTCGGACGGCGCCTCCCTGACGCCGCCGGACTCGTCAGCGCAGCGCTGTGAGCACCTCGGTCACCACGAGCCACGAGGCGGCGGCACACGCCGCGGCGAAGGTGAGGTTCCAGAAGAACCCGGGGACGTGCGTCAGGGACGCCAGCACCCCTGGGTCGCTGGCGCGGTCGCGCGTGCCCGCGACGGCCGCGAGGTGCCGCCAGGCCCCGATGACGAGGACGATGCCGGTGCCGACGAGCAGCTGGGCCTGGAGGACGTCGTCGCGCCACCACCACAGGGAGGCAGTGGCGACCAGGGCCACCACCATGACGAGCAACGTCAGCCCGGACCGGACCCGGACGAGCGCGACGAGGAGGATGAGGATGACGCCGGCGATGAACGCAGCCGACCAGCCCCGCCCGGCCACCCAGGCCATCGCCGCGCCGACCACGGCCGGAGCGGGATAGCCGGCCCACGTCGACACGATCCGCCCGAAGCCACGCGCCCGGCCGACCGTCACGGCGTGACCCGACATGTCGCCGCGCAGGACGAAGCCGGTGAACCGCCGGCCGACGGCCATTCCGACGACGGCGTGGCCGAGCTCATGCACGAGGGTGACGGCGATGCGGAGCACGCGCCACAGGGGCTCGACCGCCACGACGAGCAGCGAACCGGCGAGCACGGTCCACACGGCTGCGGCGGTGAGGCTCACGTCACCGGTGGTCGGCTCGAGTCGGGCGACCAGCAGGTCCATCCAGTCCATGGCCGCCGAACCTAGCGGACGCGCCTAGCGGCTCTGCACGGGCCTCTTGGGGCGGACGTAGAGCTGCTTGCGCACCCGCGCCACGAGGGCGCCGTCGGCGCCACGGACCTCGGTCTCGAACCAGCGCAGGGTCTTGCCGAGCTCGTGTGCCTCCGTGCGCAGCTCGTGCAGGACCTCCTCGGTGACGGTGAACTCGGCCGTGACGGCAGAGCGCCCCGGGGAGATGAACTCGATCTCCGCCGCCTTGTCCCACACGACGAAGTCGCGCTCGCCGAGGTTGCGCAGCACCATGAACATCCAGAAGGGATCCGTCATGGCGAAGAGGGAGCCGCCGAACTGGGTCCCGACGTAGTTGCGGTTGAGCGGGTTGAAGCCGAGGCGCACCCTGGCGTGCCGGAAATCAGGGCTGAGGTGCTCGACCCGGACGCCGGCGAACGCGAAGGGTGGCCAGATGTTGAGCGCCCGACGGATGACTGTGGCGTTGCCGCCGAGCTCCTGCCAGCGCGGGAATCGCAGTCCGCGACGTCGTGCACCGGCTCGTTCCATCGTCGTCTCCTCGCTCCATAACGGCGTTATAGCCTAGAGACTAGCCGAGCCCCCGTGAGAGAGGACCCCGCCCGTGTCGGCGCCCGCGAAGGTGATGCAGCAGGACCTCGTCGTGGCCGCGGCGCAGCTCCTCGCCACGGACGGCCCTCGGGGTCTGACCGCCCGCAGCCTGGCCAGGACCGTGGGCACGTCGACCATGGCGGTCTACACCCACTTCGGCAGCATGCCGGCGGTCGTGCACGCGGTCATCGCCGAGGCCTTCAGCCGCCTCGACGAGCATCTGGCGCGGCACCTCGACGCCCTCGGCGACGGCGCTGACGCCCCTGAGGGCGATGACGGCGACCCGCTCCGCGAACTGCGCGCCATCGGCCTCGCCTATCACGACAACGCCCTCGCCAACCCGCACCTCTATCGGGTCATGTTCGGTGGACCGGCCGCCCTCGGCACCGAGCTCACCGAGGAGGACCTCGCCCAGGCTCGGTCATCGCTGCGGACGGTCGCGGATGCCGCGGCGCGCGCCCGAGATGCGGGCCACCTCGTCGACCTCGAGAAGTGGGAGCTGGCCCGGCGGATCTGGGCCGCCGGGCACGGGGCCGTCCTGCTCGAGCTGGGTGGCTACCTCGGGGACGCCGCAGCAGCGCGCCGGACCTTCGTCGCCGTCACCGACGCCGTTCTCGCCGGACTGGCGCCGCAGGCCGCCTCAGCCGTCTGACCGCGCGGGCACCCGCTCGGCGAGCCAGGCGATGATGTCGTCCGTCACCTCGTCGCGGTTCGTCTCGTTGAGCAGCTCGTGCCGGGCGCCGGGGTAGAAGATCGCCGTCACGTCGCGCACGCCGACGCGGCGGTACTGCTCCTCGACCCGACGCACGCCCTTCGACTTCTCGCCGACGGGATCCATGTCGCCGGAGACGAGGAGGATCGGCAGGTCCTTCGGGACGCGTGACACCTCGCCGTCGGCGTTGATCCGGGCCAGCCCACCGAGCAGGTCCGAGTAGAAGCCCGCGGTGAAGAGGTTGCCGCACTCGAGGTCCGCGACGTACTTGTCCACCTCGTCCGGGTCCCGCGACAGCCAGTCGAACGCGGTCCGGTTCGGCTTGAACGGTGCGTTGTACTGCCCGAAGGTCAACGTGTTCATCAGACCGCTCGGGTGTCGGCGCCCGCGGACCCGGGCCTGACCCAGGGCGACCAGCCGTCCGATGCGCCCGAGCGCCCCCGGGTCACCTGCGGTCCCGGAGAGGATGAGCCCGGCGAGCTCGTGCCCCCACCTGATGGCGTAGGCGCGGGAGAGGAACGAACCCATGCTGTGGCCGAGCAGCACCACCGGCAGGTCAGGATGCTCCCTCCGGGCCTCCTGCGTCACCGTCCTCAGGTCGGCAACGACCGTGTCGAACCCCTCGGTGTCGGCGAAGTACCCATGGTCAGCGGTCGAGGACGGGGCCGTCTGCCCGTGCCCGCGGTGGTCGGCGGCGTAGACCGCGTAGCCCTCCTGTGTCAGGCGCTCCGCAAACCGTTCGTAGCGGGCCGAGTGCTCGGCCATCCCGTGCGCGATCTGCACGACGGCCCGTGCGGGCCCGTCCGGCATCCATCTCCGGACGAACAGTGGCGTCCCGTCGGCGGCGGTCACGGTGTCGGTCAACGAGCGCATCGGTGCTCCTTCGCGGACGGCGGGGGCTCTCAACGGCACCGTAGCGCCGAACCGGGCCCAGCGGCATACGACTGGCGTTGTCCTGATCGGACAAGGCATCGGACAGGAACCGGTCATTGGGTCACGGGATCGTCTCCACCTGTTGCCGCCGCCCGCACGCTCTGCTGTCATCAAGGAATGACAGCGGAGTCACGTGATCGGACGACGAGCCGGCCGACAATGGCCGACATCGCCGCCGAGGCGCACGTGTCCGTCAAGACCGTTTCGCGTGTCGTCAACCACGAGCCGGGGGTCCGCCCCGACACCGCGGAGCGGGTCCGCGGCGTCATCGAGCGCGTCGGCTTCCGTCGCGGTGACAGCGGCGCGACGCTCCGCCAGGGACGCACCTTCACGATCGGTCTGGTGGTCGAGGACCTCGCCGATCCCTTCTACTCCCACATCAGCGCAGCCGTGGAGCGGGAGGCGCGGATCCACCGCTACCTCCTCGTCACGGCGTCCGCGGAGGGCTCCCCGACCCGCGAGCGGTCGGTGCTCAAGGGCCTGGTCGCGCGGCGCGTGGACGGGCTCGTCGTCGTCCCGGCCGGCGAGACACCGGTGGCGGACCCGACGGTCATCGCCAGCCGGACACCGGTTGTCTACCTGGACCGGCCGGTCCGCAGCGAGACCGCGGTCGACACCGTCCTGTCGGACAACCTCGGCGGCATCCGCAGCGCCGTGGAGCACCTCGTCGCGCACGGCCACCGACGGATCGGCTTCCTCGGTGACTCGCCGGACGTGTGGACCGCCAGACAGCGCCGCGAGGGCTTCGTCGCCACCCTGCGCGACCTCCGGCTCCCCGGCACCCCTCTCGTCGCGATGGGACCCCACACTCCCGAAACGGTCCGCACCGCCCTGACGAGGTGGACGTCAGGGGCCGACCCGGTCACGGCCGTGATCACCGGCAACACTCGTGTCACCATCCCCGCCCTGACGTCCCTGCACGCCTGGGCGACCCAGCTCTCGTTCGTCGCCTACGACGACTTCGAGCTGTCCGACGTCGTCGAGCCCGCCGCCACCGTCGTCCACCAGGACCCCGCCGCGATGGGACAGAAGGCGGCCCAGCAGCTCTTCGCCCGGCTCCTCGGTGACGAAGGGCCCGCCCAGACGTTCGTGCTGCCGACCCGGCTCATCGTCCGGGCCTCCGGCGCGCCGCGTCGACCTGCCCGAGACGTGCGCAACGTGAGCGCGTCATGACCAGCCAACCAGCCCGCACCCGGGCACACACCACCACGCCGTCCGGCACCCAGCCAGGACGGCAGGAACGAGGAGGATCAATGCGCAACAGGTCTGTTGCAACAGTGGCGATCGCGACGATCGCCGCCCTCGGCCTCGCCGCGTGCGGGTCGTCGAACGAGCCGGACACGACGCCCGGTGCTCAGACGTCATCGCTCGAGACGAAGGCCGGCGGGGCCGGCGGTGA
Organism: Intrasporangium calvum; assembly: GCF_028446585.1. Lineage (GTDB taxonomy): Bacteria > Actinomycetota > Actinomycetes > Actinomycetales > Dermatophilaceae > Intrasporangium > Intrasporangium calvum_A. Next base: position 1,229 of record NZ_JAPFQL010000075.1, on the reverse strand, counting down.
GGTCGGCGTCTTCACCTGGTGGGCCGCCGGCTCCGAGAAGAAGGGCCTCGACGAGCTCGAGAAGCTCTTCAAGGAGAAGTACCCCAACGACACGTTCGTCAACCTCGCCGTCGCGGGCGGCGCAGGCTCGAACGCCAAGGCGAAGCTCGCCTCCGACCTGCAGAACAACCAGCCGCCGGACTCGTTCCAGGGCCACGCCGGTGCCGAGCTGCTCGACTACATCGACGCCGAGCAGATCGAGCCGGTCAACGACGTCATCGACGCCCTCGGCGGCGCGAGCGTCTTCCCGCAGAGCCTGCTCGACCGGCTGACCGTCGACGGCAACATCTACTCGGTGCCGTCCAACATCCACCGGTCCAACGTCGTCTGGGCCAACGCCGAGGTGCTCAAGAAGGCCGGCATCACCCAAGCCCCCGCCGACATGAAGGCGTGGATCGCCGACATGGAGAAGGTCAAGGCGTCCGGCGTCTCCACCCCGCTCTCCGTGGCGGGCACGTGGACGCAGACCCACCTCTTCGAGAGCGTCCTCCTCGCGGACCTCGGCGTCGAGAAGTACAACGGGCTGTTCGACGGCTCGACGAAGTGGGACGCCCCCGAGGTGAAGACCGCGGTCAACGACTTCAAGACGGTGCTGTCCTACGCCAACACGGCGTCCGACGGTGACGACTGGCCGGTCGCGACCGACATGGTCATCGACGGCAAGGCCGCCTACAACGTCATGGGCGACTGGGCCGTGGCGCAGTTCAACGACAAGGGCAAGAAGGAGCAGACGGACTACACGTACTTCCCGACACCCGGCACGGACGGCGTCTTCCTCTTCCTCGCCGACTCCTTCACGCTCCCCAAGGGCGCGAAGAACCCCGGTGGCTCCAAGGACTGGCTCTCGCTCGTCGGGTCCGCCGAGGGCCAGCAGGCCTTCAACATCGCCAAGGGCTCGATCCCGGCTCGCACGGACGTCGCGCCGACCGAGTTCCCGCCCTACCAGCAGTCCGCGATGGAGTCCTTCAAGAACGACCAGATCGCCTCGTCGATCCAGCACGGTGCGGCTGTCCCGCTCGCGTGGCTGACCGACATCAACGCCGCGATCTCCAAGTTCTACACGAACAAGGACGAGGCCACCCTGGTCACCGACCTCGCCACCGCGGCGACCAAGTACGTCGGCTGACCCAGCAACAAACGAACTGAGGGTATGCCGCTGAGCCGGCTCAGCGGCATACCCTCATTTCCAG
>NZ_JAPFQL010000074.1 GCF_028446585.1 Intrasporangium calvum | reverse complement strand
CAACGCGCCGGGGTGGGCGGTCCCGCCGACCGTCGCCGACGCTGTGCTGGCCCGCGCGGCGAGGTGCTCCGAAAGAGCTCGCGCCGTCATGGCCATTGCGTGCGAGTCCCCGGGCGGACTCGAGGTGGACATTCTCGAGGACCTGCTTCCTGGCTCGGGCCCGGCCGCAGATGAGTGTGTCGCGGCCGGAATGCTCATCCCGAACGGCCACCGGCTGGCCTTCCGCCACGAGATCGCCCGGCTCGCCGTTCGCGACGCCGAGCCGCCGGCCGAGCGTCGAGAGGTGAACCGGCGCATCCTCGAAGCGCTCGTGCGCCGAGGATCGAAGGACGAGGCCCGTCTCGCCAGTCTCGCCCAAGCGGTCGGTGAGCCCGACCTCGTGCTGCATCACTGTCACGCAGCCGCGCTTGCGGCCTCGGCACGGGGGGCTCACCGCGCTGCTGCCGACCACTACGCCGGCGCCCTCGCGGTGGCCACGGACCTGCCGCCGGCGCGTCGGGCCGAGCTGTTGGAGCTGTGGGCGCGCGAACGCGGCGGGCTCGACGACGCGGGCAGCCTGGTCGCCCTCTGGGAACAGATCATCGACGAGTGGCGTGCTGCGGGCGACCGACTGCGGGAAGGTTCCGCGCGGGTCAGCCTGGCTCGCCGGGTGTGGGAGGCCGGCGACAGCGCCCGCGCCCGGGATCTGGCGCAGAAGGCAGTCACCCTGCTCGAGCGCGAACCGGCCGGGCGCGCACTGGCCTACGGGTACGCGACGCTGTCCTCACTCGCCATGCTGCGCCGAGAGGGGGACGCCGCGCTGAGATGGGGTAGGGAGGCGATCGAGCTTGCGGAACGGGTGGGCTCGCCAGAGGCGCTGGGCCTCGCGCTCAACGCAGTGGGCGCGACCAAGATCTGTTGTCAGGAGTCGCTGGCGGGCATCGACGACCTCCGACGCAGCCACGTGCTCGCCCTGCGCCTCGGCGATGACGCAGCCACCTGCTTGCCGTTGAGCAACATCGGCACCGGGCTCGGGGAGGTCCGCCACTATGACCAGGCCCGTCAGTACCTGCGTGAGGCCATCGACTTCGCCTCAGCGAGGGACCTCGACGACATCGCGGGCTATGCCACGGCCTGGCTGTCCAGGGTCTCGTTCGAGACCGGACGGTGGGCCGATGCCACGCGCCAGGTGAAGGACGCGATGCGCGTCGCGGCCACCACCCCGGTCATCCCGATCGTCGCCCTGACGGTGCTGGCGCGCGTGCGGATCCGACGTGGCGACCCCGGGCCAGCCGATGCGCTCGCACGAGCCTGGGAACTGGCGCGTCGCACCGACGACCTCCAACGAATCTGGCCAGTGGCTGCGGCACGGGCGGAAGAGGCCTGGCTGAGCGGGCGGCCCGAACAGATCGAGCAGATCGTCCTCGAGCCACTGGCGGTGGCCCGGTCCCTGGGTGTCCGGTGGGCCATCGGCGAGCTCGGACTCTGGGCCGTGCGCGCCGGCGCCGTTGCCGAGCCGGTGCCGGGCGCCGCTGAACCCTATGCACTGGCCATGGCGGGCGACTGGCGGGGAGCCGCTCACGCCTGGGAGCGCGTCGGCTGCCCCTACGAGCGTGCGGAGTGTCTGGGTGAGGGGGACGAGTCGGCCATGCGCGAGGGCCTGGCCATCCTGGAACAGCTGGGAGCCGCACCGGCCGCGGACCGCACCAGGGGGCGGATGCGAGAGCGTGGCATGTCCCGAGTCCCACCCCGGCCCCGGCGCGCGACCCGCGCGCAGCCAGCGCAGCTGACCCCCCGTCAGGCCGAGGTGCTGGAACTGCTGATGGCTGGGCTGAGCAACGGAGAGATCGCCCGGCGCCTCTTCATCTCCGAGAAGACCGTGGACCACCACGTCTCGGCCGTGTTGGGCAAGCTTGGTGCACGGTCTCGCGGGGAGGCTGCCGCCCTCGGCCGCGGGCTCCAGGAGGCGGCCGGGTCCTAGGGTCTGCAGCCAGAACATAGGGAGTTCTCCCGACGATCCCCCTCGCTCCCGGTTCCTACCGTGTCAGAACAGCCCGAACGTGGCTGGCCCCGTTCCAGCTTCGGCGGCGGAGGACACGATCAGGAGGACACATGCCCAGGTATCTCGTCCAGCGCACCTTTCCCGGTGGACTCGCCATCCCGACCAACCCGAGCGGCGCCCAGGCTTGCCTCGGTGTGGTCGACGGCAATGCTCAACATGGGGTGACGTGGGTGCACTCCTACGTCACGGACGACCGCCAGAAGACGTTCTGCATCTATGACGGCCCGAGTCCAGAGTCGATCCGGGAGGCGGCCGGCGTCACCGGGCTTCCCATCGACTCGATCACCGAGGTCCGCGTCCTCGACCCCTATTTCTACGTGACGGGAGCCGTGGGATGAGCGGCCTCCGGCGTCGGAGGGTCACGCTCTCGGCCGTCCTCGCCGGAGGACTCGCGGCGCTCGGAGCGTTCGGGGCCGCGGGCGGGGTGGCGCACGCCGCTCGTCACGACGCGCCTGGTCTCGCCGAGTCGCGGGCCGCCACGGCTCGGTACCACTCCGTCGCAGCCGCGGAACGGATCGGGTACGCCCGGCTCCCGCAGAGCGCTCCGCTCCACTGGTGCATCGACGAGGACCTCGACCTCGACGACGCCGACGGCAAGCCTGGCATGGGCGTGCACCTCGTCAACGGCGGTCTGCTGGACGGCGCCGTGGCGGCAGACCGTCCTGAGGTGCTGGTCTACGAGCCGACCCGGGACGGCGGCCTGCGCCTGGTCGCGGTCGAGTACGTGGTGTTCGCGGCCGACTGGGCCGCCACCGGGGCCGCGGGACCGCCGCGACTGTTCGGGGAGGACTTCCACCACGTCGAAGCGCCCAATCGCTACGAGCTGCCTGCCTTCTACGCCCTGCACGCTTGGGTGTGGAAGCACAATCCCGATGGGGTGTTCGCCACCCTGAATCGCAACGTCACCTGCGCCTACAGCACTGCTTGAGACGCCTTGGTGACCCCGCTGAACCGCTGTCACGGACTGCGCACCCCGCCGGGTGCGCAGTCCGTTCGCGAGCCAGGGCTCGCCACGACGCGCCACGACGCGCCATGGCGACGAGGGCATGTTGCCGCGACCACCTCGATTTGATAGAGGTTCGAGCCTCTGGCACACTTGTCAGGTTGCTTGACGCGCGTCGCTGACCCATGTCGGCGCCGCCGCCCCTCGTCACCACCTCAGGGAAGGTGACCCAGGACTCTTCGCGAGGCCGAGGGAAGCGCAAGCCACCCGGTTCGGCCGGGCAATCCACGACGAGAGTGGCACTTCGGTGCGGACTTTCACCGCGAAGCGGGCGCGACACGCCCGACCTCGGGGGTCGGATGCCAAGGGAACCGGTTCGCAAGGTACGGCGAGAGAGAGACGTAACGGAGATGGCGGGACAGAAGATCCGCATCCGCTTGAAGTCGTATGACCACGAGGTCATCGACAACTCGGCGCGCAAGATTGTCGACACGGTCACGCGTGCCGGCGCCACTGTGGTGGGCCCGGTTCCGCTGCCGACGGAGAAGAACGTCTTCGTCGTCATCCGGTCGCCGCACAAGTACAAGGACAGCCGCGAGCACTTCGAGATGCGCACCCACAAGCGCCTCATCGACATCATCGACCCGACGCCCAAGGCCGTCGACTCGCTGATGCGTCTCGACCTGCCGGCGGACGTCAACATCGAGATCAAGCTCTGAGGCGGCCACTGATGACTGTTGCAGCCACCACCTCCAACCGGACCGTCAAGGGCCTGCTCGGCAAGAAGCTCGGCATGACCCAGGTCTGGGATGCCGACAACCGGCTCGTCCCCGTGACCGTGGTCGAGGCCGGCCCCTGCGTCGTGACGCAGGTCCGCAACGGTGCGACCGACGGCTACGACGCCGTCCAGATCGCCTTCGGCGCCATCGACCCGCGCAAGGTCAACCAGCCGATGTCCGGCCACTTCGAGAAGGCCGGCGTCACGCCGCGCCGCCACCTCGTCGAGCTCCGCACCGCGGACGCCGCCGACTACGAGCTCGGCCAGGAGATCTCCGCCGAGATCTTCGAGGCCGGCCAGCGCGTCGACGCGACGGGCACGACCAAGGGCAAGGGCTTCGCGGGTGTCATGAAGCGCCACGGCTTCGCCGGCGTCTCCGCCTCGCACGGCGCCCACCGCAACCACCGCAAGCCGGGCTCCATCGGCGGCTGCGCCACGCCCGGCCGTGTCTTCCGGGGCATGCGCATGGCTGGTCGCATGGGTGGCGTCCGCCAGACGACCCAGAACCTCCAGATCCACGCCGTTGACGCCGAGAAGGGTCTGCTGCTCATCAAGGGTGCCGTTCCCGGTCCCCGTGGCGGCATCGTCCTGATCCGCACGGCTGCGAAGGGTGCATGATCCACATGGCAACCAAGACGCCGAACCTTCCTGCTGACATCTTCGATGTCCAGACCAACGTCCCGCTGATCCACCAGGTCGTGGTGGCCCAGCTCGCTGCCGCCCGTCAGGGCACGCACTCGACGAAGACGCGCGGCGAGGTCCGCGGCGGTGGGCGCAAGCCGTACCGCCAGAAGGGCACCGGCCGCGCCCGTCAGGGCTCGACCCGCGCGCCGCAGTTCGCCGGCGGTGGCGTCGTCCACGGCCCGCAGCCGCGTGACTACGCCCAGCGGACCCCGAAGAAGATGAAGGCCGCCGCCCTGCGCGGGGCCCTGTCCGACCGGGCCCGCTTCGACCGGATCCACGTGGTCGACTCCCTCGTCGAGGGTGACACCCCGTCCGCGAAGGCCGCCCTGGCGGTCCTCACCGGCCTGACCGAGCGTCCCAACCTGCTCGTTGTGCTCGAGCGCGGTGACGAGGTCAACTTCAAGTCGGTCCGCAACCTGCAGAACGTCCACGTCCTCGTGGCCGACCAGCTCAACACGTACGACGTGCTCTGCGCCGACGACATCGTCTTCACGCAGGCCGCGCTCGACGCCTTCGTCGCTGGGCCGGTCAAGGTCGACAAGGCCGCTGACAAGGAGGACTCCAAGTGAGCATCCACGCCAAGGACCCCCGCGACATCCTGATCGCACCGGTCGTCTCCGAGAAGTCGTACGGCCTCCTCGACGAGGGCAAGTACACCTTCATCGTCGACCCGCGTGCGAACAAGACCGAGATCAAGATCGCCATCGAGCAGATCTTCAACGTCAAGGTCGACAAGGTGCACACCCTGAACCGCCAGGGCAAGGCCCGTCGCACCCGTTTCGGCATCGGCAAGCGCAAGGACACCAAGCGTGCGATCGTCTCCCTCCGCGAGGGCTCGATCGACATCTTCGGTGCGGGCGCCTGAGAACGACGAAGATCCTTAAGGACTAACGAACATGGGTATCCGTAAGTACAAGCCGACCACACCGGGTCGTCGCGGCTCGTCGGTCGCCGACTTCGTCGAGATCACGCGTTCCACCCCGGAGAAGTCCCTCGTCCGTCCCCTGACGAAGACGGGTGGCCGCAACAACTCCGGCCGGATCACGACTCGCCACATCGGTGGCGGTCACAAGCGCGCCTACCGCGTCATCGACTTCCGTCGCCACGACAAGGACGGCGTGCCGGCCAAGGTCGCTCACATCGAGTACGACCCCAACCGCACCGCGCGCATCGCGCTCGTCCAGTACTCCGACGGCGAGAAGCGCTACATCCTCGCGCCGAACAAGCTCAAGCAGGGCGACCCGATCGAGAACGGCCCCACGGCCGACATCAAGCCGGGCAACTCCCTCCCGCTGCGCAACATCCCGGTCGGTACGGTCGTGCACGCGATCGAGCTGAAGCCGGGCGGCGGCGCCAAGATCGCCCGCTCCGCCGGTGCGCGCGTCCAGCTCGTCGCCAAGGACGGCCCCTACGCACAGCTGCGTATGCCGTCCGGTGAGATCCGCAACGTCGACGCGCGCTGCCGCGCGACCGTCGGCGAGGTGGGCAACGCCGAGCAGAGCAACATCAACTGGGGCAAGGCCGGCCGCATGCGGTGGAAGGGCAAGCGCCCGACCGTCCGTGGTGTCGCGATGAACCCGGTCGACCACCCGCACGGTGGTGGTGAGGGCAAGACGTCCGGTGGACGTCACCCCGTCAGCCCCTGGGGCCAGGCCGAGGGCCGCACCCGCAAGGGACACAAGGAAAGCGACAAGCTCATCGTGCGTCGCCGTCGTACTGGCAAGAAGCGCTGATAAGGAGCCTTTGGAATGCCTCGTAGCCTGAAGAAGGGCCCCTTCATCGACGACCACCTCCAGAAGAAGGTGGACGCCCAGAACGAAGCGGGCACGAAGAACGTCATCAAGACCTGGTCGCGTCGTTCGGTCATCAGCCCGGACATGCTCGGTCACACCTTCGCCGTCCACGACGGCCGCAAGCACGTCCCGGTGTTCGTCACCGAGTCGATGGTCGGCCACAAGCTCGGCGAGTTCGCTCCGACCCGGACCTTCAAGGGTCACGTGAAGGACGACAAGAAGGGTCGTCGTCGCTGATGGCCACCGCAACGGGAACAACCAAGGAATCTGTCATGGAAGCCAAGGCTTCGGCGCGGCACGTCCGTGTCAGCCCGCAGAAGGCCCGCCGTGTCGTGGACCTCATCCGCGGCAAGGCGGCCACCGACGCCGTCACGACGCTGACCTTCGCGCCCCAGGCTGCCTCCGAGCCGGTCAAGAAGGTGCTCGAGAGCGCCATCGCCAACGCCCGGTTCAAGGCCGACCGTGAGTCCGTCGCCTTCGACGAGCGCGAGCTCGTCGTCAGCGCCGCGTTCGTGGACGAGGGCCCGACCATGAAGCGCTTCCGCCCGCGGGCCCAGGGCCGCGCCGGTCGCATCAACAAGCGCACGAGCCACATCACCGTGGTCGTGTCCCAGCTCGAGAAGAAGGGAGCCCGCTGATGGGTCAGAAGGTCAACCCCCATGGCTTCCGTCTGGGCATCACCACCGACCACAAGAGCCGCTGGTTCGCCGACTCGACCAAGACGGGTCAGCGCTACCGCGACTACGTGAAGGAAGATGTCTCGATCCGTCGCCTGATGGAGAAGGGCATGGAGCGCGCCGGCATCGCCAAGGTCGAGATCGAGCGCACCCGTGACCGCGTCCGCGTCGACATCCACACCGCGCGTCCGGGCATCGTCATCGGCCGCCGCGGCGCCGAGGCCGACCGCATCCGCGGGGAGCTCGAGAAGCTCACCGGCAAGCAGGTCCAGCTCAACATCCTCGAGGTCAAGAACCCCGAGATCGACTCGCAGCTGGTCGCCCAGGGCATCGCCGAGCAGCTCTCCGCGCGGGTGTCCTTCCGTCGCGCGATGCGCAAGGGCATGCAGTCCGCGCAGCGCGCCGGTGCCAAGGGCATCCGGGTCCAGGTCTCCGGCCGCCTCAACGGCGCCGAGATGAGCCGGACCGAGTTCTACCGCGAGGGTCGCGTCCCGCTGCACACGCTGCGTGCGCAGATCGACTACGGCTTCTACGAGGCCCGCACGACCTTCGGGCGCATCGGCGTCAAGGTGTGGATCTACAAGGGTGACGTGACGGCCAAGGAGCTCGCGGCCCAGCAGGCCGCGGCCCCGCGTCCGTCGCGTGGCCCGCGTCGGGACGGCGACGGCCGCCCGAGCCGCGCCCGTCGTGGTGACCGCAACGAGGGCGGCGCTCCGCGCGAGTCTGCCCCTGAGTCCACGGTGACCGCCGAGGCCCCCGCCCCGGCCGCCACCGAGAATGAGCAGGCCTGACATGTTGATTCCCCGTCGAGTCAAGCACCGCAAGCAGCACCACCCGGACCGCCACGGTGCGGCCAAGGGTGGCACGAAGATCGCGTTCGGCGAGTACGGCATCCAGGCTCTCGAGCCGGCCTACGTGACGAACCGTCAGATCGAGTCCGCTCGTATCGCGATGACCCGCTACATCAAGCGTGGCGGAAAGGTGTGGATCAACATCTACCCCGACCGTCCGCTGACCAAGAAGCCCGCCGAGACCCGCATGGGTTCCGGTAAGGGTTCGCCGGAGTGGTGGATCGCCAACGTCAAGCCGGGCCGCGTCATGTTCGAGCTGTCGGGCGTGTCCGAGCCGGTGGCGCGCGAGGCGATGCGTCTCGCGATGCACAAGCTCCCCATGAAGTGCCGCTTCGTTCAGCGTGAGGGTGGTGACATCTGATGGCAGTTGGTACCAAGGACCTGGCTCCCGAGCAGCTGCGTGGTCTCGACGACGCACGTCTCGTCGACGAGCTGAAGAAGGCCAAGGAGGAGCTGTTCAACCTCCGGTTCCAGTCCGCCACCGGGCAGCTGGACAACCACGGCCGACTGCGCGCCGTGAAGAAGGACATCGCGCGGATCTACACCGAGATGCGTGAGCGTGAGCTCGGCATCGGCTCGGCCCCCGCCGCGCCCAAGGCCGACACGTCCGCCGCGGACGAGAAGGCCGAGAAGGCCGCGAAGAAGGCCGAGAAGAAGTCGGCCAAGAAGGCTGAGGCGGCTGACGAGGAGGCCCAGGCATGAGCGAGCAGACCCCCGAGAAGACCAGCGAGCGCAACTACCGCAAGACCCGTCAGGGTTACGTGGTGAGCGACAAGATGGACAAGACCGTCGTGGTCGAGGTCGAGGACCGTGTCAAGCACGCCCTCTACTCCAAGGTCATCCGCCGCTCCAGCAAGGTCAAGGCGCACGACGAGAAGAACGAGGCCGGCATCGGCGACCGCGTGCTGATCATGGAGACGCGTCCGCTCTCCGCGACCAAGCACTGGCGCGTCGTCGAGATCCTCGAGAAGGCCAAGTGATCTCAGCGGCATACGGCGAAAGCCTTTTCCGTATGCCGCTGGGCCTGGTCCCACACAGAACGTTTCCATTTGGTTCGGCAAGGCTTCCGGCGAAAGAGATCCCGCAGAGCGCGGATGTCTTTCGCCGGGAGAACCAGCACGACGACAGGAGTTAGACAGTGATTCAGCAGGAGTCGCGACTGCGCGTCGCCGACAACACCGGTGCCAAGGAGCTCCTTTGCATCCGTGTTCTCGGTGGTTCGGGCCGTCGATACGCCGGCATCGGCGACACGATCGTCGCCACCGTGAAGGACGCCATCCCCGGCGGCAACGTCAAGAAGGGTGACGTCGTCAAGGCGGTCATCGTCCGCACGGTCAAGGAGCGTCGTCGTGCCGACGGTTCCTACATCAAGTTCGACGAGAACGCCGCGGTGATTCTCAAGGCGGACGGTGACCCGCGCGGAACCCGAATCTTCGGCCCGGTCGGCCGCGAGCTGCGCGAGAAGAAGTTCATGAAGATCATCTCGCTCGCGCCGGAGGTGCTGTGAACATGGCTGCGAACAAGGCCAAGATGAAGATCAAGAAGGGTGACCTCGTCCAGGTCATCTCCGGCCGCAGCCAGAAGAACGGCGGCGACCGGGGCAAGCAGGGCAAGGTCATCGCGGTCTACCCGGAGACCCAGCGCGTGCTGGTCGAGGGCATCAACCGCGTCACCAAGCACATCAAGGCCGGCGCCACCGCACGTGGCACCCGGACCGGTGGCCTGACCCACACCGAGGCTGCGATCCACGTGAGCAACGTGGCCGTCGTGGACCCCGAGACGAAGAAGCCGACGCGCGTCAAGACGCGGGTCGAGACCGTCGAGCGCAATGGTCGCCAGAAGGCGACCCGCGTCCGTGTCGCGGTCAAGTCGGACAAGGACCTCTGAGCATGTCTGAGAACACCATGACCACCACTGCCTCGCCGCGCCTCAAGCAGCGCTACCAGGACGAGATCAAGTCCGCGCTGCTCGAGCAGTTCGGCTACGACAACGTCATGCAGGTGCCCGGCGTCGTCAAGGTCGTCGTCAACATGGGCGTCGGCGACGCCGCCAAGGACAGCAAGCTCATCGAGGGTGCAGTCCGCGACCTGACGAACATCACCGGTCAGAAGCCGGTCGTCACCAAGGCCCGCAAGTCGATCGCCCAGTTCAAGCTCCGCGAGGGCATGCCGATCGGTGCGCACACCACGCTGCGCGGCGACCGCATGTGGGAGTTCCTCGACCGTCTCGTGACGATCGCCCTCCCGCGTATCCGCGACTTCCGCGGCCTCTCGCCGAAGCAGTTCGACGGCCGCGGCAACTACACGTTCGGTCTGACCGAGCAGTCGATGTTCCACGAGATCGACCAGGACAAGATCGACCGGGTCCGGGGCATGGACATCACCGTGGTCACCACGGCGACCAACGATGACGAGGGTCGCGCGCTGCTCAAGGCGCTCGGCTTCCCCTTCAAGGAGAACTGACATGGCCAAGACCGCGCTGATCAACAAGGCGAACCGGAAGCCGAAGTTCAAGGTCCGCGCGTACACCCGCTGCCAGAAGTGCGGTCGCCCGCACTCGGTGTACCGCAAGTTCGGCCTCTGCCGCATCTGCCTTCGCGAGATGGCTCACGCGGGCGAGCTGCCGGGCGTGACCAAGAGCTCCTGGTGACCCTCGGGTCACCCACCCGGGAAACCAACCCAAGACCAAACACCTCTGACACCGTAGGTCGGCTCGGCGGCACTGCCGCGAGGTACGAGAGCCGAGTCGAAACCCCGGTGAGGAAGGGCGGAGAGCCCACATGACCATGACTGACCCGATTGCGGACATGCTGACCCGTGTGCGGAACGCCAACTCGGCGCACCACGACACGGTCTCCATGCCGTACTCGAAGCTGAAGAAGAACATCGCAGAGATCCTCGAGGCCGAGGGCTACATCGCCGGCTGGAAGGTCGAGGAGGCCGAGGTCGGCCAGACGCTGACCGTCGACCTCAAGTACGGCCCCAACCGCGAGCGCTCCATCGCCGGGGTCCGGCGCGTGAGCAAGCCGGGTCTGCGCGTCTACGCCAAGTCGACGAACCTGCCCAAGGTTCTCGGTGGCCTCGGCGTCGCGATCCTGTCGACGTCGAGCGGGCTGCTGACCGACAAGCAGGCACACGAGAAGGGCGTGGGTGGGGAAGTCCTCGCCTACGTCTGGTAAGGAAGCACTGACATGTCGCGAATCGGACGACTCCCTGTCACCGTGCCCGCCGGTGTCGACGTGACCCTCAACGGTCAGGACGTCACGGTCAAGGGCCCGAAGGGTGAGCTCTCGCTCACCGTCCCGGCACCGATCACCGTCGAGCAGACGGACGGCGCCATCGAGGTCAAGCGCCCCAACGACGAGCGCGAGTCCCGCTCGCTGCACGGCCTGACGCGCTCGCTCCTCAACAACATGGTTCTCGGTGTCACCGAGGGCTACGAGAAGAAGATGGAGATCCACGGCACGGGTTACCGCGTCGCGGCGAAGGGCTCGGACCTCGAGTTCTCCCTCGGCTACTCGCACTCGATCCTCGTCAAGGCCGAGGACGGGATCAGCTTCGCCGTCGAGAACCCGACGCGCTTCTCGGTGCAGGGCATCGACAAGCAGCGCGTGGGCGAGGTCGCCGCGAACATCCGCAAGCTGCGCAAGCCCGACCCCTACAAGGGCAAGGGCGTTCGCTACGCGGGCGAGCAGATCCGTCGCAAGGTTGGAAAGGCCGGTAAGTAAGCCATGGCAATGATCATCAAGCGCGGCAAGTCCAAGGCTGCCGCTCGCATCCGCCGCCAGGTGCGCGGTCGCAAGAAGATCGCCGGCACCCCGGCCCGTCCCCGCCTCGTGGTCTCGCGCTCGAGCCGGCACATGTTCGTCCAGGTCGTCGACGACACGATCGGCAAGACGGTCGCGTCCGCCTCGACGATGGAGGCCGACCTGCGCTCGTTCGAGGGTGACAAGACCGCCAAGGCCAAGAAGGTCGGCGAGCTCGTCGCGGCCCGCGCCAAGAGCGCCGGCGTCGAGGCCGTGGTCTTCGACCGCGGCGGCAACAAGTACCACGGTCGCGTCGCGGCCATCGCCGAGGGCGCCCGCGAAGGTGGGCTGTCCCTGTGAGTGACATCGCGAGCAAGCACGTGACCGCTATCGAGATGAGGAACATCTGATGCCCGGACAGCAGCGTCGAGGCACCGGCCCCGCCGGTGGCGGCGAGCGCGGCGAGCGCGGCGAGCGTCAGGACCGCCGCGGCGGTCGTGACAACCGCGACAGCCGTGACGCCGAGAAGAGCCAGTACGTCGAGCGCGTGGTGACGATCAACCGCGTCGCCAAGGTCGTCAAGGGTGGTCGTCGCTTCAGCTTCACCGCTCTCGTCGTCGTCGGTGACGGTGACGGCACCGTGGGCGTCGGCTACGGCAAGGCCAAGGAGGTCCCCGCGGCCATCGCCAAGGGTGTCGAGGAGGCGAAGAAGGGCTTCTTCAAGGTCCCGCGCATCCAGGGCACCATCCCGCACCCCGTCCAGGGTGAGGCGGCCGCTGGTGTCGTCATGCTCCGCCCCGCCGCTCCCGGTACCGGTGTCATCGCCGGTGGTCCGGTGCGTGCGGTCCTGGAGTGCGCCGGCATCCACGACGTCCTCTCCAAGTCGCTGGGCTCCGACAACGCCATCAACATCGTGCACGCGACGGCTCAGGCCCTGCGTGAGCTCGAGCGCCCCGAGGCCGTTGCCGCACGTCGTGGCAAGTCCCTCGAGGAGGTGGCCCCGGCCGCCATGCTCCGGGCCCGCGCGGCCGGTCTCGCGGAGGCCAAGGCCGCCGCGGACAAGGCTGGTGCATGATGGCACGGCTCAAGGTGACCCAGATCCGGTCCGAGATCGGTGGCAAGCAGAACCAGCGTGACACGCTGCGCAGCCTCGGTCTGAAGCGCATCGGCGACATCGTCGTCAAGGAGGACCGTCCCGAGATCCGCGGGATGGTCAAGACGGTGACGCACCTCGTCACCGTCGAGGAGGTTGACTGACCATGGCCACCAAGAAGCAGGGCGAGTCCGCCCTCAAGGTGCACCACCTGCGGCCGGCTCCCGGCGCCAAGACCGCCAAGACCCGCGTGGGTCGTGGCGAGGGCTCCAAGGGAAAGACCGCGGGTCGTGGCACGAAGGGCACGAAGGCCCGCTACCAGGTTCCGGAGCGCTTCGAGGGCGGCTCGATGCCGCTGCACATGCGCCTCCCGAAGCTGCGTGGCTTCAAGAACCCGTTCCGCACCGAGTACCAGGTCGTGAACCTGGACCGTCTGCAGGCCCTCTTCCCGGAGGGTGGGCAGGTCTCGGTCGCCGACCTCGTGGCCAAGGGTGCCGTCCGCGACGGCCGCCCGGTCAAGGTGCTCGGCACGGGTGACATCTCGGTGAAGGTCGAGGTGGAGGTCCACAAGTTCTCGGCGTCCGCCAAGGAGAAGATCGAGGCCGCCGGCGGCTCGGTCAAGGCTCTGGCCGACAACTGAGCGGTCCGCGTGACCACCCCACACATCGTGTGAACCCAGCGCCCCGGGCGCCTGATCCGCGGTCGATGTGATGTCGACCATCGGGGAGGGTGTCCGGGGCGCTGGGCCTTTGCGTTAACCTTCCACGGATTGCTTGACTTCAGCCGACCCCACCGGGTCGGGCTCCTCAGGAGGACCCTGTGCTCGCCGCCTTCGTTCGCGCGTTCCGTACCCCGGACCTGCGCAACAAGCTGCTCTTCACCCTCAGCATCATCGTGCTGTTCCGCCTCGGCTCCCACCTGCCGACGCCCGGCGTGAGCTACCCGCTGGTGCAGAACTGTCTCGAGTCGCGCGACGCTTCCGGTGACGCGACGCAGGGGTTCCTCAACCTCGCGAACCTCTTCAGCGGCGGTGCGCTGCTGCAGCTGTCCGTCTTCGCGCTCGGCATCATGCCGTACATCACGGCGAGCATCATCGTGCAGCTGCTGACGGTGGTCATCCCGCGCTTCGAGGAGCTGAAGAAGGAGGGGCAGGCCGGCACGGCGAAGATGACGCAGTACACGCGTTACCTCACGATCGGGCTCGCGATCCTCCAGTCGGCGACCCTCGTCACGTTTGCCCGGAACCCCTCCAGCCTCTTCGGCCCGTCGTGCACGAACATCCTGGTCGACTCGTCCTTCGTCACGATCCTCATCATGGTGCTCACCATGACGGCCGGCACCGGACTGATCATGTGGCTCGGCGAGCTCATCACCGACCGCGGTGTCGGCAACGGCATGTCGCTCCTGATCTTCCTCTCGATCGCCTCGTCCTTCCCGGGCGCCCTCTGGACCATCAAGGACAACCAGGGCTGGGGCACCTTCCTCGGCGTCATCTTCCTCGGGCTGTTCGTCATCGCGGCGGTCGTCTTCGTCGAGCAGTCGCAGCGGCGTATCCCGGTGCAGTACGCCAAGCGGATGGTTGGTCGCCGGATGTACGGCGGGACCTCGACGTACATCCCGCTCAAGGTCAACATGGCCAACGTCATCCCGGTCATCTTCGCCGCGTCCCTGATGGCGCTGCCGGGACTGATCGCCCAGTTCAACACCGACCCGACTCAGACGCCGCCGGCCTGGGTCCAGTGGGTCCAGAACAACCTGGTCAGCGGCGACACCGCGGCCTACGCGATCATCTACACGGCGCTCATCATCTTCTTCACGTTCTTCTACGTGTCGATCACGTTCAACCCCACCGAGGTCGCCGACAACATGAAGAAGTACGGCGGCTTCATCCCGGGTATCCGTGCCGGGCGACCCACGGCTGAGTACCTGAACTACGTCATCACCCGAATCACCGTGCCGGGTGCCCTCTACCTAGCGATCGTCTCGCTCATCCCGCTCGTCGCGATCGCCGCGATCGGTGCGGACCAGAACTTCCCCTTCGGTGGTACCTCGATCCTGATCATCGTCGGTGTCGGCCTGGAGACGGTCAAGCAGATCGAGGCGCAGCTGCAGCAGCGCCACTACGAAGGGTTCCTCCGTTGATCTCAACCCGCTCGTCCCGCCCCGCTGCTTCCGTCGAGGAGGCGCCCGCATGCGACTGATCATCCTTGGTCCTCCCGGTGCCGGTAAGGGCACGCAGGCCGCCCGGATCGCCGAGCGGCTGTCGATCCCGGCCATCTCGACCGGGGACATCTTCCGGACCAACATCAAGGAGCAGACCGAGCTCGGCCGCAAGGTCGAGGCGATCCTCGCCTCCGGTGGTTACGTCCCCGACGAGGTCACCAACGAGATCGTCGAGGACCGGCTGTCGTGGCCGGACGCGAGCAACGGTTTCCTGCTCGACGGCTACCCGCGCACGGCCGGTCAGGTCGACGCGCTCGACGGCATGCTCGGCCGCCACGGCCACCGCCTCGACGCGGTCCTCGAGCTGACCGTCGACGAGGACGCCGTCGTCGAGCGGCTGCTCAAGCGCGCCGAGATCGAGGGGCGGGCCGACGACACCGAGGACGTCATCCGCGAGCGGCAGGCGATCTACCGACGCGAGACCGCGCCCCTGGCCGAGCACTATGCCGACGCGGGCCTGCTCGTGCAGGTCGACGGCATGGGCGACGTGGACGAGGTCACCGACCGCATCATCACCGCCCTGCCCACCCCGCACACCGAGGACTGAGCGAGTCAGTGTTCGGTCGTCGCAAGCTCCAGGGTCGCACCGACGAGCAGCTCCTCCTCATGCGTGAGGCGGGGCTGCTCGTCGGGCGCACCCTCGAGATGCTCCAGCAGCACATCGCCCCCGGGGTCACCACGCTCGAGCTCGACCGGCTGGCCGAGGAGTTCATCCGCAGCCACGGTGGCATCCCGAACTTCCAGCTCGTCCCGGGCTACTCGCACACGCTGTGCACGAGCGTCAACGACGAGGTGGTCCACGGGATCCCGGGTGGGCGCGTGCTCGAGGTGGGCGACCTCATCTCGGTCGACTGCGGCGCCGAGGTCAAGGGCTGGAACGGCGACGCCGCGATCTCCGTCATCGTCGGCGGGCCGGAAGCCGCCCGGCCGGAGGACCTGGCCCTCGTCGCAGCCACGGAGGCGAGCCTCTATGCCGGCATCGCCGCGATGCACGTCGGCGGGCGGCTCTACGCCGTTGGTGACGCCGTCGAGGCGAGCATCGAGGCAGCAGCCGAGCGGGACGGCCAAACCTACGGGATCGTCGACGAGTACGTCGGGCACGGCATCGGCACGCAGATGCACATGGACCCGCAGATCCCCAACTACGCGGTCGCCGAGACCGGACCCAAGCTGCCGGCCGGCTTCACCGGCGCGATCGAGCCGATGGTCACCCTCGGCGGGTCGTCCACCAAGGTGCTGGCCGACGACTGGACCGTCGTCACCGCGGACGGCACGCGTGCGTCCCACTGGGAGCACTCCGTCGCCGTGCGGCCCGAAGGGCTGTGGATCCTCACCGCCATCGACGGTGGCCAGGCGGCGCTGGAAGCCAGCGGAGCGGCATACGCCCCGCTCGTCTGACCCAGCCGCCGCGCGAGCCCGGGTGGCTGGCGTACTGTCGACCGGGTGACCCTGCCCCGCAGCACCCCCTGCGCCGAGGGCGTCGATGCCCAAGGCATCCTCGACTTCCTCGATGTCCTGGAGCGCCAGGGCATCGAGCTGCACAGCCTGATGCTGGCTCGGCACGGGCGCGTCGTCGCGGAGGGGTGGTGGGCGCCGTATGCCGCTGGGCGGGCTCATCTGGTCTACTCCGTCTCGAAGTCGCTGACGTCCACCGCCGTTGGTTTCCTCGTGCAGGAGGGTGCCCTCACGCTGGACGACCCGGTCCCCTCGCACCTCGCCCCGGCCGCGGCTGAGGGACTGCACCCGAACTGGACCCGAGTCACGCTGCGCCACTGCCTGACGATGACGGTCGGGCACGAGGTGGATGCGTGGGACCCGGCGTTCCGGGGTCTCGGCCCGGACGTGCGAGAGCCGGGCACGGACTGGCTGCCGGTCGTCCTGGCGACGACGCCCGAGCATGAGCCCGGCACGACCTTCACCTACAACCAGGTGGCCACCTACCTGCTCTCCCGAGTGATCCACGCCGCGACGGGCTCGGGGGTCGTCGAGGTCCTGCGGCCCCGGCTCCTGGAGCCCCTCGGGATCCCGGAGCTGCCTTGGCAGCGCGACCCGCTGGGTCATGAGCTCGGTTTCACCGGCGCCCACCTGACGAGCGAGGCACTGCTGTCCTTCGCCCAGCTGTGCCTCGACCGGGGTCAGTGGGAGGGGCGCCGGCTGCTGGCCCCCGAGTGGTTCGACGAGGCGAGCGCCCCCTTCGGACCGCGCTACCGGGAGCCGTCCGCCAACGCGGACTCCGTGCTCGGCTACGGCTACTCCTTCTGGAGGTCGCGGCACGGCTACCGCGCCGACGGTGCCTTCGGGCAGTTCGGGCTGGTCCTGCCCGAGCAGGACGCCGCGGTGGCGATCACGGCCGAGGTGGGCCCGAACCAGGAGGTTCTCGACGCCTTCTGGGCGACCGCCTTCCCGGCCATCGGTCGGCCGGGATCGGCGGAGGCGGATGCCCGCCTGGTCGAGCGGCTCCGGCAGCTGGCGCTCCCGGTGCCGCTCGCCGGTGGAAGCAGGCCCGGACCGGAGACGGCGACCTTCCGGCGGAGCTCGGTGCGCGGCGACACGGCGCTGCCCCCTGCCTACACCGGCCTGGCAGTTCGTCGCGACGGCTCGGACCACATCCTCGTCCTGGAGCGGGGGAGCGACTGGCTCGAGGTTCCGGTCGGGACCGGCGACTGGCGTGAGTCGGTCCTGGCGCACGAGGGTTGGCTGGTGCCCGTCGTGGCTCGTGGCGGGTGGGCGAGTCCGGACCGCTTCGAGGCCGAGGTGGTCGTCATCGAGTCGCCCCATCGGGTCGTCGTCAAGGCAGGGCTCGCCACCGGCACGGCAACCCTGGACTGGGTCAGGTCACCGCTCGCGGGACCCGATCCGTTCGATCTGGCCGTTCGCGCCACGTCCATGGGCTGAGACCTTCCGTTCATCATTCGGACGTCCGAGAAGCGTGCGCCCTGCAGCGAGACAATCCCCGAGGGACAGACGCAGACACGAGGAGAGCCGATGAGCACGCTGGACACCCACCTGCAGGACATCTACGACGTCGTGCTGCGGCGCAACCCGGGGGAGTCCGAGTTCCACCAAGCGGTGCTCGAGGTCTTCGAGTCCCTGGCGCCGGTCGTCCGCAAGCACCCGGAGTTCGCCGAGTCCAAGGTGCTCGAGCGGCTGTGCGAGCCGGAGCGCCAGATCATCTTCCGCGTGCCGTGGGTCAACGACGCTGGCGAGATCGAGATCAACCGCGGCTTCCGGGTGGAGTTCAGCTCGATCCTCGGCCCCTACAAGGGGGGCCTGCGCTTCCACCCCAGCGTCAACCTCGGCATCATCAAGTTCCTCGGCTTCGAGCAGATCTTCAAGAACGCCCTGACCGGCATGCCGATCGGCGGTGGCAAGGGTGGCAGCGACTTCGACCCCAAGGGCCGCAGCGACCGCGAGATCATGGCCTTCTGTCAGTCCTTCATGACCGAGCTCTACCGCCACATCGGGGAGTACACCGACGTCCCCGCGGGTGACATCGGCGTCGGCGGCCGCGAGATCGGTTATCTCTTCGGGCAGTACAAGCGCATCACCAACCGCTACGAGTCGGGCGTGCTCACGGGCAAGGGCCTCGGCTGGGGCGGCTCCCTCGTGCGCAAGGAGGCGACCGGCTACGGCACCGTCTTCTTCGCCGACGAGATGCTGCGCTCGCGCGGCGACTCCTTCGACGGCAAGCGCGTCGTCGTCTCCGGCTCCGGCAACGTCGCGATCTACGCCGTCGAGAAGGCCCAGCAGCTCGGCGCCCGCGTCGTCGCGTGCTCCGACTCCGGTGGCTACATCGTCGACGAGGCGGGGATCGACCTCGAGCTGCTCAAGGAGCTCAAGGAGGTGCACCGCGAGCGGATCAGCACCTATGTGGAGCGGCGTCCCTCGGCGACGTACGTTGCCGACGGCAGCATCTGGGACGTCGAGTGCGACATCGCCCTGCCGTGCGCGACCCAGAACGAGCTCGACGAGGACGCGGCGGTCACGCTCGTGAAGAACGGTGTCCGGGTCGTCGCGGAGGGCGCCAACATGCCGAGCACCCCGTCGGCGACGCGGGTCTTCAGCGACGCCGAGATCCTCTTCGCGCCGGGCAAGGCCGCCAACGCAGGTGGCGTGGCCACCTCGGCCCTCGAGATGCAGCAGAACGCCTCCCGGGACTCGTGGACCCACGAGTACACCGAGGAGCGGCTCGCGGGGATCATGCGCGGCATCCACGAGCGCTGCGCTGCCTCGGCCGACGAGTACGGCGCACCGGGCAACTACGTCGTCGGGGCCAACACCTCGTCCTTCGTCCAGCTCGCGGAGGCGGTCCTGGCGCTCGGCGTCATCTGACCCGACCCGGACCGGCCCCGCGGGGTCGAGACATCTCTTTCAGAGATCGCACGGGTCGCGCGAGAGGGTGTCCTTCCTGTGTGCCGGGGTGGCTCATGGCGACCGAGGGATACTTCGCGGCTGGCATGGCCGAGTCGATGCTCCTGCCCGCTGCCGTCCCCTTCTTCGAACGCCCGAGGCGCCAGTCCGCCTGAGCCCCAGCCACGCCCAGTGGTGCCGTATGCCGCTGAGCCGGCTCAGCGGCATACGGGTGGGTTGGGCTCCTACCGACCGAGCAGACCCGCGTGGCCGGCCAGGTGGACGACGAGGCGGTCCGCGACGGCGCGGGCGTTGCGCTGGAGGACCGGGAGCGGGACGCGCGGGAGGTTCTCCTCCCAGTCGATGAGGGGGGAGCCCCGGAACTGGAGCATCACCGACCGCCACGACGAGACGCCCCGCAACACGCCCGGCGCC
>NZ_JAPFQL010000073.1 GCF_028446585.1 Intrasporangium calvum | reverse complement strand
GACGTTGGACGACCATCAACGAGTCGGGCTCACCGACCGCTCACTGCTCACGAGCCACCACGGGCCCCAGGGCACCGCGTTCTACCGAGGCGCGAGCCGGGCCGGGTGAGCCGCGAGACCCCGCCCGGTTCCTGAGGTCACTGGACCGGCTCAGCCAGCCCAGCGGCATACGGAAACAGCCTCCCGCCACCACAGCGGGGGGCTGTTTTGTCGCGTTTGCCCAACCGGAGCGACCCCGTCAGGAGTACGGTCCCAACCACTGCTAGAGTTCCACTGCTTTTCACTGGTCCAGACCGTAGAAAACACAGGAGCACGCGAATGGCCGCACCGCCAACCCAGAGGGCAACCTCGCAACGACAGATGCTGGTAGGGAAGGGCTGGGTCCAGGGCGTCGCCCTCGTCATGCTCTTCGGATTCTTCGTGATGGGCATCCTCGCCTACCGCACCTACACCGCCTCGATGCCCCAGCCCGACAAGGTGGTGAGCCAGACGGGTGAGACCGTCTTCACCACCGAGGACATCACCGCCGGCCAGGTCCTCTTCCAGGCTCGCGGCCTCATGCAGTACGGCTCGATCATGGGCCACGGCGGCTACCTCGGCCCCGACTTCACCGCCGAGTACCTCCGCCACGCAACGGAGTTCACCGAGCACCAGATCCGCGACAGCGGCGCCCAGGACCCGCGCACCCTGAACGTCGAGGAGTGGCGCACCAACCGCTACGACGAGTCCACCGGGGTTCTCACCTTCACCGAGTACCAGGTCGGCGCCTTCGAGGACGCCAAGGCCTACTACGCCGAGTTCTTCGGTCGCAACGACACCAGCCACGGGCTCAAGCCGCGGCTCATCACCGACCCGCAGCAGATCCACCAGCTGACCGCGTTCTTCGCGTGGACCGCCTGGGCCTCGGCCGCCGAGCGTCCCGGCTTCGACTACTCCTACACGAACAACTGGCCGATGGAGCCGCGCGTCGAGAACGGCCCCACCGCCGACCTGCTCGTCTGGTCCGGCCTCTCGCTCATCGCCCTCATCGGCGGCACCGGGCTCCTCTTCGCCATCTACGGGCGCTGGAGCCGCAAGATCGGCTGGCACTCCGAGGAGGCCCCGGCGATCGCCTTCCGGCAGCCCGGCACCGTCGGCCTCACCCTCGCCCAGCGAGCCACGGCCTGGTTCTTCTTCGTCATCGCGCTGCTCTTCCTCATCCAGGTCGTCGTCGGCGCCGCCGCCGAGCACTACCGGGCCGACATCCTGTCCTTCTTCGGCTTCGACCTCGCGCAGTGGCTGCCCTACAACCTCGCCCGCACCTGGCACGTCCAGCTCTCCCTCTTCTGGACCGCCGCCGGCTTCCTCGCCGCCGGCATCTTCCTCACCCCGCTCATCTCCGGGCGTGAGCCGAAGGGCCAGCACAAGCTCGCCTACGCCCTGCTCGGCGCCCTCGCGATCGTCGTCTTCGGGTCGCTCACCGCTGAGGCGTTGTCGATCCACGGCGTCGAGTGGGCCAAGGGCCCGCTGTTCCAGCAGCAGTGGGAGTACCTCGACCTGCCCCGGATCTTCCAGATCCTCCTGACCGTCGGCATGGTCCTGTGGATCGTCATGATCTTCCGCGGCATCCGGTCCCGGCTCAAGGGCGAGTCGAAGGGCAACATGCCCTGGCTCTTCTTCTTCTCGGCGCTCGCGATCCCGGCGTTCTACGCGGTGGGACTGCTGGCCTCCAGCGAGACGCACCTGACCGTCGCCGAGTTCTGGCGCTTCTGGGTCGTGCACCTCTGGGTCGAGGACTTCCTCGAGCTCTTCACGACGGTGATGGTCGCCTACATCTTCGTGATGCTCGGCGTGGTCCGCGAGAAGATCGCCCTCGGCATCATCTTCATGGACGTCATCCTCTACTCCATGGGCGGCGTCATCGGGACGATGCACCACCTGTACTTCTCCGGCACGCCGGTCGAGCACATGGCCCTCGGTGCGTTCTTCTCGGCCGCCGAGGTGATCCCGCTGACCTTCCTCACCGTCGAGGCCTGGGCGTTCATGCAGCTCGGCGCGCGGCAGGAGGCCAAGTCCTCGGCACCGTTCCCGCACCGCTGGGCGGTCATGTTCCTCGTCGCCGTCGGCTTCTGGAACTTCCTCGGCGCTGGCGTCTTCGGGTTCCTCATCAACCTGCCGATCGTCAGCTACTACGAGATCGGCACGGCCCTGACGGCCAACCACGGCCACGCCGCCATGATGGGCGTCTACGGCATGCTCGCGGTCGGCCTGGCGATGTTCGCCCTGCGCTACCTCATCCCGGCGGACAAGTGGCCGGAGAAGTGGGCGAAGGTCTCCTTCTGGAGCCTCAACATCGGCCTGGCCTGGATGGTCTTCGCGACCCTCCTGCCCCTCGGCGTGCTCCAGCTCTACCATTCCGTGGGCCAGGGCTACTACGAGGCGCGTGAGCTCGCGTTCGTCACCAACAACACCAACGCGCTCCTCGAGTGGGGCCGCATGCCCGGCGACCTCATCTTCATCATCGGCGGCGTGCTGCCCTTCCTCTGGATGACCTGGCTGGGCGTGCGTCACTATCGAGAGGGCAAGGTCGTCGACGAGATGCCGCAGGACGTGCTCTTCGTCGAGCTCGAGCCCGCCAACAAGAAGTAAGTAGGCACCACCATGAGATCCCCGTCCGTCACCGTGCTGCTCGTCAGCGGCTACTCAGCTGTCCTCCTCGTCGTCGCCTGGCTCTTCGACCGCATGGGGGCCCGGTCCGCTGAGCGGTCGGCGCGGTGGCGGACGGGGAACTTCATCTACCACGAGGACCAGGACGCCTGGAAGTGTCACCAGGACCAGTGGCTGTGGCCTGCGTCCTTCGACCCCGACAAGCGGGTCATCCGCTACGAGGGCCAGCACGCCATCTGCGGGCGCTGCCCCGTCAAGGACGAGTGCTCCCCGACACCGGGCCCGCGCGAGCTGACCCGACAGGTCGACCCGTGGCCGCACTCCGAGGCAGGCCGGTTCCACCGTGGGATCGCCCTCGCCGTGGCGGCCGTCGCGGTGTTCATGCCGACCGCGATGCTGCTCGGCGCCCACGGGGCCGGTGACGTCATCGTCCTCGTGACCACGGTCGCGGTGGCCCTCATCGCCGGCGTCCCCCTCGCCCAGCACCTGTGGAACACCCCGACCAACTTCCCGGAGCACCTGCGCAGAGACGCCTCCAGCGACGCTCCCGGAATCCCCGAGGCTGCGGCGACCCCCGCGGCCCCGATCGACCAACTGCTCGACCGCTACCAGACCCGGTGGGCCAGTGACCGCCGCCGCGTCGACCTGCCTGACCCCAAAACACGGAAGTGAACTGATGCCCGGCTGGATCGCCCCTGTCCTCGCTGCCCTGGTCATCGTCGCCGCGATCATCGCGACCTCGATCCGGGTCATCCCCCAGTACGAACGGGGTGTGGTCTTCCGGCTCGGCAAGCTGCGCCCGCTCTACCAGCCGGGGCTGCACCTGCTTGTCCCCGGTGTCTACAAGCTCGAGCGCGTCGACCTGCGCGTCGTCACCCTGACGATCCCGCCGCAAGAGGTCATCACCAAGGACAACGTGCCGGCCCGAGTCAACGCGGTCGTCCTGTTCAACGTGGTCGACCCCGAGGCAGCCGTCATGCAGGTCGAGAACTACGCCGTCGCGACGTCGCAGATCGCCCAGACCACGCTCCGCTCGGTGCTCGGCCGGGCTGACCTCGACACGCTGCTCGCCCACCGGGACGACCTCAACCGCGACCTCCGCGAGATCATCGAGCTGCAGACCAAGCCGTGGGGCGTGGACGTGTCCGTCGTCGAGATCAAGGACGTCGAGATCCCGGAGCAGATGCAGCGCGCCATGGCTCGGGAGGCCGAAGCGGAGCGAGAGCGGCGCGCCAAGGTCATCAACGCGCGTGGTGAGCTGCAGGCGTCCGGCGAGCTGAAGCAGGCCGCCGACATGCTCTCGCAGAGCCCGGCGTCGCTCCAGCTGCGCTACCTGCAGACGCTCCTCGAGCTGGGCGCCGACCAGAACTCGACGGTCGTGTTCCCCCTGCCGATGGACATCGTCGGGCCGCTGCTGAACAAGCTCGCCCCCTCCCCCTCCCCCTCCCCCTCCCCCGAAGCCAAGTAGCCCCACCTCCACTCGAGTGGCCCCATCGTCCACAACCGGCAAGCGCGCGGTTGTGGAAGGTGGGGCCACTCGAGTTTCGCGGTCGGTGGCTGGCTGACCGCCCCGGCCGTATGCCGCTGGGCCCGGTCCCAGCCCAACGCCCACTCGAGTGGCCCCGCCGTCCACAGACTCAGCGGCACCCTGGGAGCCAGCCCAGCGGCATACCGCTGTCGGGCTGTGGAGAGTGAGGCCACTCGAGTTTGTCGGTGGCCTGACCACCCTCGACCGTATGCCGCTGGGCCCGGTCCCAGCCCAACGCCCACTCGAGTGGCCCCGCCGTCCACAGGCCCAGCGGCATACCGCCGTCGGGATGTGGAGAGTGGGGCCACTCGAGTTTCGTGGTCGGTGGCTGGCTGACCGCCCCGACCGTATGCCGCTGGGCTCGGTCCCAGCCCAACGCCCACTCGAGTGGCCCCATCGTCCACAACCGGCAAGCGCGCGGTTGTGGAAGGTGGGGCCACTCGAGTTTCGTGGTCGGTGGCTGGCTGACCGCCCCTGTCGTATGCCGCTGGGCTCGGTCCCAGCCCAACGCCCACTCGAGTGGCCCCGCCGTCCACAGACCCAGCGGGACCGTGGGAGCCAGCCCAGCGGCATACCGCTGCCCGGCTGTGGAAGGTGGGGCCACTCGAGTGGGTGGGGCCTGTGGAAGGTGGGGCCACTCGAGTTAAAGGAGGAGGTGAGGGGCGGTGATGCCGAAGGCGGCGAGCTCCTCGTCCTTGAGCAGGCGCGAGCGGATGAGGAACCTGACCCCCTCGGGCGCCTCGACGGAGAACCCGCTCCCCCGCCCGGGGACCACGTCAACCGTGAGGTGGGTGTGCTTCCAGTAGTCGTACTGGGCCCGCGACATCCAGAACGGCACGGCATCGGGCACGCCCGGGACGACGAGCGCCCCGAGGAGGACGTCCGCGTCGCTGGTGAGGAACTCGTTCGCCGGGTAGCACATCGGGGCGCTGCCGTCGCAGCACCCACCGGACTGGTGGAACATCAGCGGACCGTGCTGCTCGGTGAGGCGGCGGAGCAGCTCCGCCGCCTCACCGGTCAGCTCGACCCGACTCGGTCGGGTCCCGTCCATCGGCTCAGAAGAAGCCGAGGGCGTCGGGCGAGTAGGAGACGAGGAGGTTCTTCGTCTGCTGGTAGTGGTCGAGCATCATCTTGTGGTTCTCGCGGCCGATGCCCGACTGCTTGTAGCCACCGAAGGCCGCGTGCGCCGGGTACTGGTGGTAGCAGTTCGTCCACACGCGACCCGCCTTGATGCCGCGACCCATCCGGTAGGCGCGCGAGCCGTCGCGGGTCCACACACCGGCGCCGAGCCCGTAGAGCGTGTCGTTGGCGATCGACAGGGCGTCGGACTCGTCCTCGAAGCCGGTCAGCGACACGACCGGGCCGAAGATCTCCTCCTGGAAGATGCGCATCGAGTTGTGGCCCTCGAAGACGGTCGGCGTCACGTAGTAGCCGCCGGCCAGGTCGCCGTCGAGGATGTTGCGCTCGCCGCCGGTGAGCACCTTGGCGCCCTCCTGCCGGCCGATGTCGATGTAGGACAGGATCTTCTCGAGCTGGTCGTTGCTCGCCTGCGCGCCCATCGTCGTCTCGGTGTCGAGCGGGTTGCCCTGCTTGATCTTCTCGACCCGGGCGATCGCGTCCGGGACGAAGTCGGCGTAGATCGAGCGCTGGACGAGGGCCCGTGACGGGCAGGTGCACACCTCGCCCTGGTTGAGCGCGAACATCGTGAAGCCCTCGAGTGCCTTGTCGTAGAAGGCGTCCCGCTCCTGCGCGACGTCCTCGAAGAACACGTTGGGGCTCTTGCCACCGAGCTCGAGGGTGACAGGGATGATGTTCTGCGAGGCGTACTGCATGATGAGCCGCCCGGTCGTCGTCTCGCCGGTGAACGCGATCTTGGCGATGCGCGGGGAGGACGCGAGCGGCTTGCCCGCCTCGACGCCGAAGCCGTTGACGACGTTGATGACACCCGCCGGCAGCAGGTCACCGATCAGCTCGACGACCTTGAGGATCGACCACGGCGTCTGCTCGGCCGGCTTGAGGACGACGGCGTTGCCGGCCGCGAGCGCCGGGGCGAGCTTCCAGACCGCCATGAGGATCGGGAAGTTCCACGGGATGATCTGGCCGACGACGCCGAGGGGCTCGTGGAAGTGGTAGGCGACGGTGTTCTCGTCGATCTCCGAGCTCGAGCCCTCCTGCCCGCGCAGGACACCCGCGAAGTAGCGGAAGTGGTCGACGGCGAGCGGCAGGTCGGCGGCGAGCGTCTCGCGGACGGCCTTGCCGTTCTCCCAGGTCTCCGCGACGGCGAGCATCTCGAGGTTCTCCTCGAGGCGGTCGGCGATGCGGTTGAGGATGAGCGAGCGCTCCCCGAGCGACGTGCGGCCCCAGGCCGGCGCGGCTGCGTGCGCGGCATCGAGGGCGGCCTCGATGTCCTCCTCGGTCCCGCGGCCCACCTCGCAGAAGGCGCGGCCGGTCACCGGCGAGATGTTCTCGAAGTACTCGCCCTTCTTCGGCTCGACCCAGTTGCCGCCGATGAAGTGGCCGTAGCGCGGCTCGACGCTGACGAGTGAGTCCGCGGATCCGGGCGGTGCGTAGATGGTCATGCTGTTCTCCCAACGTCCTTGGTGGTGGCCCGGCGGAGGTGGCGCTCTCGACGTGAGGGACACCGCACCGCCTCCGCCGGGCAATGGCGAGACGCTAGGCAGGCCAAGGTTGCATCCACGTTGCATCGAGTTTCGGTCGTTCCCTTGCCGCGCAAACCCGGGTGGGGTCCAATCGTGGTCATGGCACTGCAGCCGCACCGCGAGAGGGTGGCCGACGCCGGCGTCCGCTCCCAGGTCGCCGAGTCGTGGGTGCGCTCTGCCGCAGCCGGGGTGCAGGCCGACACCGTCGACGCGCCGATCACGCTCGAGGCCGACGTCCTGCGCGACCACCGCGAGGCCCACCCGCTGGCCACCGTCTTCCCCGTCCTCGACGACGTGCTCGGCCAGGCCGCCCGCGACTGCGACGCGATCATGGCCGTGTCCGACGCCGCGGGCCAGCTGCTCTGGGTGTGCGGCACGCCGAGCGTGCTGCGCCGGGCAGAGGCCATCGGCTTCGTCGAGGGCTCCAACTGGGACGAGCGCCTCGCCGGCACCAACGCGCCCGGGATGGCGCTCCGGCTCGACGCCCCCGTCAACGTCATCGGCGCGGAGCACTTCCGCCGGTCCGTCCAGCGCTGGAGCTGCGTGGCCACACCGATCCACGACCCGAGCGACCAGTCCCTCCTCGGTGTCCTCGACATCACCTGCTCCGACGAGCTCGTCGTCCCGCAGACGATGGCGATGGTCCGGGCCGCGGCCCGCATGGCAGAGGCCGAGCTGGCCCGCGAGCTGCTCGTCCGGGCCCGCCCCGGCAACACGGCCTCCGAGCGGCAACGGCCTGGGCTCGGTGCCACGCTCGAGGTCCTCGGCCGCGACGAAGCGCTGCTCCGGGTCGACGACGGCCGCGGCCGTCGCAGCACGATGCGCCTCAGCCGGCGACACAGCGAGATCCTGCTCCTGCTCGCCGCAGCGCCCCGCGGCCTCTCCGGGGACGAGCTGGCGGTCCTGCTCTACGAGGAGGACGTCAGCCCCTCGACGCTGCGGGTCGAGCTCGGACGCCTCCGGTCCCTCCTCGGCGACGACCTGCTGGCCTCCCGCCCCTACCGGCTCCTCGTCGACCCGTCGTCCGACTGGCTCGCCGTCGAGTCGCACCTCGCAGCCGGCGCGGTCGGGCTTGCCCTGCGCGCCTACCGCGGCCCCCTGCTGCCCCGGTCCACGGCCCCGGGCGTGACCCGGCTCAGGGAAGCCCTTGCCGGGTCACTCCGCAGAGCCGTGCTCGGCAGCCGCGAGCCAGACCTCATGTCCACGTGGACGAGGTCGTCCTGGGGCGCCGACGACTACGAGATGTGGCAGGCCCAGCTCGCCGCCCTGGGTGCCCGATCGTCCCTCCGGCCCCTCGTCACGGCCCAGCTCGCACGGCTCGACAGGGAGCTCGGCACGGGGAGCCAGCCCAGCGGCATACGGCCTCGTCTCTGACGGTCGCGCGCTCCTCAGAATCCGCCAAAGGGCTGGTCAGGTGGGTAGCGGTGCGCGCATGCTGGGTAGAGGGCAGCGAACCGCACACGAGGGAGCCAACATGTTCGGTCGACCAGCAGCCAGACCCCAGCTCGACGCCGTCCCCGACAGCGTGCCGGTCCTCTCCCGCGGACGCCACCGCAACCCCCGCAAGGGCGCCTGCTTCATGGAGATGGCCTCCTACCTGGCCGGGGAGCGGTGGAGCGACCACCCCAAGTGCACCCACCCCGTCCTCGCCTCGATGGCCCGATGCGTCAACGACGCCCTCGGCGACGTCCGCCGGCAGGAGCTTGCCGTCATGATCCCCGAGGTCGTCGGCCTCAACCCGGACGACCGGCGGATCGCCCCCATGCTCATGCGCCGCGCCGCGCTGGCCGCGCTGCCCATCGCCTCCGCTGAGCGTCAGAACGTCATGGCGCTCGCCGTGATGGGCGCCGAGCGGCACCTCAACGACATCGCCGGACGCCCGCCCGAGGTGCTGACCACGGAGGCACTGGAGGCACTCGCCGCCGTGCCAGGCGCGCAGAAGTGGGCCCGCGACTTCGTCCGCCGCGTGGGCACCCGCGACCTGCGAGCCGATGCCGCCGCCAAGGTCGTGTCCCTCGCCGTCAACGGCATCGCGCGCGCCTGCGTCGACGACCCGTCGGCGGACCTCGTCCGCCTGCTGCGACAGGCCATCGACGAGACGAAGGCTCTCGAGGCGGAGACCGTCTCGATGGCTCCGGCGGTTCCGGTCCGCACGACGACCAGCACGACGACCGCCACGACGGCCGGGGAACCGGTGCGCTCCCGCGCTGCCCACTGACCCTTCCCCCCACCGGGGCGCGGCGCGATGGTCGCGACCGGACCGCGACCCAACCGCAACCACGGCGCGTGACCCTCGACTCGGAGGCGGCCACACCGGCCGCCCGAGGGGATAGGGGAAACGCCCATGCAGCAGCCCACGAAGCGGGGGGTGGCCGTCTGGGCCGCCGCCGTCCTGACCGCGGCCGGGGTGCCGCTCGCCGTGCCATCGGTCGCCGGCGCGGCACCGGAGTGCCAGGTCGCCGCGTTGCAGATGCCGGCCGGAGCCATCGGGAGCGGCCTGATGGACATCGAGCAGATCGACGGCCAGACCGTCTACTACGGCAACTACTACCTGCCGCTCGCAGACGGCGGCGAGAACCAGCGGGCCGTCATCTGGCGGGGCCTGGGTGGCACGCCACAAGAGGTCGGGCCACTCGACGCGCCCGAGAACATCGCCTACGAGCTGACCGCGACGGGCCTGATCAACGGTGAGGCCATCTATCCGGACGGCACCTTCCGCCCGTGGATCCAGGACATCCGGACCGGGGCGTTGACCTGGCTGAAGATGCCCGAGGGCGCAGCCGTCGACGGCAACGGCGGCCGGATCCGCCGGATCAACGACACCGGCGCAACGGTCGGCGTCCTCGCGACCGGCAAGGGCAGCAGCAAGTGGAACAACGACGTCGTCGGCCACGCCAGCCCGACGGCCCCGATCCAGTTCTTCGGGTCCCCCGGGCGGCACGCGGACGGGTGGGGCATCAACAACTCCGGCCAGCGCGTCGGCTATGTCCAGACCCGCAGCCTGGCCAAGTACCCCCACTGGGCGCTGTGGCTCCCGTCGATCTGGGAGGCGGACGGGTCGTTGCGGTACGCCGCCATGCCGGGCACCGACGCGATGCTCTTCACCATCGAGGACGACGGGCGCATGTCCGGCATGAGCTGGATGGGCGCGCCCGAGAGCGGCCACTTCGAGCCGACGCACTGGGCGGACGCGGACCACTACGAGACGCTCGGCGTGCTCGACGGTGGTGGGTGGGGACGGCCGTTCGGCGCCGACGGCGACACCCAGGTGGGCTGGCTCGACTTCGTACCCGAGCCAGGTGCCGTGCCCGACTGGGCGCTGATGGACGGCTGGGTGGCCAACTACGGCTACTTCTGGCGGCAGGGGATGGTGGACGGGGTCCGCATCCTGCCCAGCCTGCACAACGTGGCGAGCGGCGACACGGACTGGCACGCCTTCTACGGCGTCGGCGCGGTCCACGCAGTCCACGAGGGCCTCGACCAGGCCGGCACGTCGACCCATGCGGGCTTCACCGAGGGGCAGGAGCCGATCTTCCAGGCGACCGTCTTCGTCAACGTCTCGAGCTGCGGGGTGGCGGTCGAGACCACCCACGACCCGTGGCACCTGAGCGACGTCGAGTCGGCGGTGGCCTACACCGAGCAGCACGACTGAGGGGAGGGCGATGGCGCCGGCCGTCCGGGGGGAGGGCCGGCGCCGTCGTGTGTGCCACCCCATGCCGTATGCCGCTGGGCTGGCTCCTCCCGTCCCCGCGGGCTGCGGTCGGCCGGCCCCGAGCCGCAACACGCCCCGCACCTCAAGACTCACCCTGTGGCAGCAGGGGTCGGTCTCGAGGCGCCGGGCGTGTTGCGGTGTTGTGCCCGGATCAGGTGAGGCCGTCGCAGGTGGAGCGCGGCGGCTGGCCGGGCCGGAGGACCGCCGACTCCTCGGGAGTCAGATCGCGGCCCGCGACGCGGCAGCCCGACCGCACCCAGGCGTCGGGGTGGACGTCGATGTCGGTGCGCGTGGCGTTGTCGAAGAGGACCCGAAGCGTGCCGCTGTCCTCCGAGAAGCTGAGCGTCCCCCACATGCGGGTGCCGGTCAGCGGCCGACCGTAGGGTCGCGCCGTGGCGGCGTCCCACAGCATGGTGTCGCCGTCGCTGCCGAGACTCGCGAAGAGCCGACCATCCGGGCTGGTCTCGAGGTCGATGACGAAGCCCCCGACCACCAGCCGCGACGGCGCCCGGTCGCGCAAGGTGGCCGGGTCGACGAAGTGGACCCGGCCGCCCATGGTTCCCACCACGAGCGTCGTGAAGTCAGCGCTCCAGGTGAACGATGATGCGGCTCCCGCATCGTTCCTCGTCGCCACCACCCGGCCGGCCCGCAGATCGAGCACGGTCCACGAGTCCTTTCGGCCCAACACGGCCCAGCGGCCATCGGGGGACGCCGTGGCCATCGGCAGCCCGTACCAGTTCAGCTCGGCCTGCCGCTCTGACTCCCACAGCAGGTCACCGGAGGAGAGATCCATCAGCCCCCAGCCGAACCGGCCGTTGAGCAGCACGGTCCGCCCATCAGCCGCCACGTCGAGCGCGTAGACCGGCCACGGAGTCGGCCACGTCGCGGTGGTGCGACCGGTGGCGACGTCCCACGCGACGAGGGCGCCGGCGGTCCCCGGCCCCAGGTCGACAAGGTGCTCGATGCTGCCGTAGGCCGTGCGGCCGTCCGGACCCATCGCCACGGCGGCCGCTTGGCACTCCTCGGGACACTCGCCCAGCGGCAGCTCGCCGAAGAGGTCCTTGCCGGTCGTCACGTCGACGAGGTGCGCGGGGTTGAATCGGTCCTGGTGGCTGCCGATCCCGACCGCAATGTCCCCGACCGCCTCACCAAGGCTGAACTTCTCCGGTGTCGGGACCTGGCGCGATCGGATCGTCCCCCGATTCGCCGACAGGTCGAACGCGACCGTGGTCCCGTCCCGTCCGGCGGTCCAGACCAGGTCGTGCTTCGCGCCGGCGACGCTCGCCTGCATCACCTGGCCGCTGTGTCCGACCAGGGTGCGTCGCAGCGCGCCGGTCCGCCCGTCGCGCACCTCGATCCGGCTGTCCACGCTCAGGATCAGCTGGGACCCGTCCGGGCTGAACGAGGCCCACGGGGCGAACCCGTCGACGGTCACCGGCGCGCCCGACGGCCGGAGGTCGCGCGTCGACCTCAACGGGGTCACGGTCATCGTGTTGTCCGCGATGTTCTCGACGAGGGTGACGGCCCTGCCGTTGCGGGGGTCGCCGAAGACGAAGCCGTCGAGCCGCCGGCTGTTGTCCGTGGGACGGTCGCGGTCGATGACCAGCGTCTGTCCCTCCTCCACGTCCACGACGAACCGCCCGCCGCCGAAGTCGCGGACGGTGGTGAGCCAGTTCAGTCGCTGCGGCCAGGGGTGGGCCTTCTCGATGGCACCGGTGTCAGCGTCGACCTCCAGCCACTGGGTGGCGGCGACGACGGCCAAGGTCGAGTCGTCGAGCCACACCACCCCGTCGGCCATGTCGTCCAGGGAGCCGGCGCGACTCTCCCGCCCGAGGTCCTTGAGCGTCTTGCTCCATCGCAGGGCGCCGTCGGTGGCCGACCGGACCTGCAGGGACTGGGTCGCTCCGTAGGGCTGCACCGCCAGTCGAGTGCCGTCAGGGGAGAACGTCGGGAACGAGAACTGAGGCCCCTCGGACTCGACCTGCCAGCGCGCCTCACCGGAGTCGGCGTCGTAGGCGTAGAGCGTGCTCCCGTTGTCCGTGAGCAGGACGACCCGGCCGTCAGGGGACACGGCCTGCCGGAGGAACCGGCCCTCGATCCGGTTGCGGAAGACCACCTCCGGGGCACGAGCGAGCAGCGTGAGGAGCGCCCCGTAGGTCTCGGGGCTGCGCTCGATGCGCACGGACTCGAGCGCGGCGAGCATGGCCACGTCGGGGTACTCCTCGTTGAGCGCCGTCGCCGCGAGCCGTTTGGCGTCGGCCGAGATGCTCGCCGCCGTCGCCCGCTCGCTCGCCGCGGTGGCCTCGGCGCTGGACCGCCAGGCGAGCAGGCCCGCGACGAGAGCGACGACCAGCAGGACGGCGGCCCCGATGAGGAGGGCTCGGAGACGGCGGTTCTGCCGGGCTGTCCGGGCCGCCCGCTCAGCGACCTCGCGCTGCTCCGCCTCGGCCCGCTCACGGGCCGCCTCCACGAAGTCCTGCTCGACCGAGGTGACCTCGTCCGGTCTGGCCGACACGAGCTCGAGGGCCCCGGCGAGGCGGGTCCCTCGCCAGAGCGCCGCGTCCTCGCGCCCCTCGGCGTCCCACTCGTTGGCCGCCAGGGTGAGGCGTCGCTGGACGGCGCGGCTCGTCGCGTCCTCGGCGAGCCAACCCGAGAGCCGCGGCCACTCCCGGAAGAGCGCCTCGTGAGCGACCTCCACGAAGCCGTCGGAGATGGTGAGCAGCCGGGCCTCCGCCAGCCGGTCGGCGACCCGGCGCTGGTCCGGGGATGGCAGTGCCTCGAGCTCGGCCAGCGCCACGCGACGGCGGGTGACCGCCACGCCCTCGCCCGGACCGGCGAGGCGCAGCAGCAGGGTCCGCGCCGCGTCCTGCTGACCGGTCGGGAGCGCGGTGAAGGCGTCCTCCGCCAGGTGCGCGATCGCGCCACGCAGTCCACCCGATCCGACGTAGGACGCGAAGGTCAGCATCCCTGCCGTCCGGTCCTCCCAGAGCCGGCGCATCGACGTCGACAGCAACGGCAGCAGGCCGGGCTCGGCTCCGGCGTCCGTGACGATGGCGTCGGCCAACCCGTCTTCAAGGGTGATCCTGGCCCGGTCGGCCGGCCGCTCGACGGCCCGCCGCACCTCGTCCGGGGTCGGCGCCCCGACGAGGACCGTCGACTCGGACAGCCGCCTGGCCAGCTCGGGGTGCTCCGCGACCGCTGTCAGGTAGTCGGCGCGCAGCACGACGACGACCGACACGCGACCGGCGGGGTCGTCCACCGCGTCGACGAGTACCCGGAGGAAGTCGGCCACCTGGGCGTCGTCCGCACCGGACGTCCACACCTCCTCGAACTGGTCGACGACGAGGACGGTCCTCGGCGCGGCTCCTTCCGCCGTGGCATCACGACCGCCAGCACGACTCAACAGCTGCGCAAGCACGTCGCCCACGTCGACCTGGCGCCCGCCGAGCGCGACCCGGGCCAGCTCCCGCAGGGGCGCGGACCCCGGACGCATCGTCAGCCGCACCCACGAGGCGCTGCCGGGCAGGACGCCCGCCTCGAGCGCCGGGACCAGACCGGCCTGCACGAGCGAGGACTTGCCCGTCCCGGACGCGCCCACGACGGCCAGGAGCCGCGTGGTCGCCAGGCGTGCGACGAGCTCGGCGACGAGTCGCTCCCGGCCCGCGAAGAAGCGCGCCTCGTCCTGCCCGTACGGCTGCAGGCCCGGCCACGGCGCCTCGTCCGAGGGCATGACGTCGGCGCGCGCCGACTCGGCGAGCGTCTCCACGCCATCGGACAGGGCATCCCGAGCCGAGACGAGAGCCTCTCGCGAGACCGTGGCAGTGCGCACGGCGGACTCCACCTGCTGCGCCGCCAACCGCCGGGCGCGCTGCGCGACGGCGTCGTGCACCACACCGGGCCAGGCAGCACCGGCGCTTCGGACCTCGGCCACGGCGGCGTCGAGGTCGGCCGCCGGGACGTACTTCGCCGCGAGCAGGCGAATCTCCCTCTCCGCCAAGGGATGCAGGTCGATGACCTCGTCGACGCCCGCGGCTGCCTCGCCTGCGCCGACGAGTCGGAGGAGCATGCCGTCCTGAGGCGACTCAGCCACGACGTGGTCGGCCACGACGAGCGCGGGCGAGCCCAGCGGCATACGGCCCGATGGTGGCGTGGACGGACCGACGAAGGCCACGGACGCGCCCGACCGCACCACGCCCCGGGCCAGCTCCGCGGCCAGCCGAGACGCCCCAGCGCCCTCGGGGCCGCGGACGGCGACCGACACCGACCCCCCGGCCTCGACGGACGCCCACAGCTCGCGCAGCCGGTCGAGCTCGTCCTCCCGGCCGACGAAGCCGTCCCCCGGCACCTGGAGCTCGGCCGGGAGAGCGGCGCTCTGCGCACGGCCACGCAGCGCCGGGTCATGGGCCAGCACCTTCGCGTGCAGCTCACGCAGCTCGGGCCCGGGGTCGACCCCGAGCTCCTCGGCCAGCGTCGTCCGCGCCCGCTCGTAGGCCGCGAGCGCGTCGGCCTGGCGACCGGCGCGGTAGAGCGCGAGGACGAGCAGGCACCAGATGCGCTCGCGCAGCGGCTGCTCGCCGAGCCGGCGCTCCGCCTCGGCGATGACCTCCGCGGTGTGCCCGAGATCGAGCCGGACGGCAAGCAGGTCGTCGGCGGCGTCGAGGCGCAACTCCTCGAGGCGACGCGCCTCCGCCTGTGCCCACGACGCCGTCTCGAAACCGGCGTAGGCGGGGCCGCGCCACAGCGCCAGCGCGTCCCCCAGCGCCTCGCTGGCGACGCGGTCCCGCCCGTCGCGCAACGCCGTCCGCCCGACCGTGAGCAGGCCGACGAAGCGCTCCGCGTCCACCGCCGACGCGTCGACGTCGAGGCGATAACCCGGCCCCTCGGTGAGGATGACGCCGGTCCCGCTCGCGCGCTCCGGGTCAAGCGCGTTGCGCAGCCGCGCGACGAAGGTCTGCACCGACTTCGCCGCCGACCGCGGCGGCTCGTCCCCCCACAGCGCGTCGATGATCTCGCTGGCCGGCACCATCGACCCACGGCGAGCCACGAGGTGCGCGAGCAGGGCGCGCTCCTTGGCGCCGGGCACCTCGATCGGGCCGGCGCCGTTCGCCACCCGCAACGGCCCGAGGACGCTGAAGTCCATTGGGCAAGAATGCCGGGCGTTCTCTGCCGATGTGAGCGTTTTGCGATGTCCCGACCAGATTGAGCGGGCCGGCCCCGGCGGCGGGGGCGGGCCGCCGGGGCTCGTGCTCACGCCTCGAGGCCGAACTGGCCGCACTGGAACGCGGCGTCCTCGGGGCTGGCGGGGCCGGCCTTCCACGTGACGTCACCCGTCCAGAGATCGCTGACCGTGCGACCCGCGTTCTTGAGGACCCAGCCCTCCCCCGGCTTGGTCATGGTGCGGGAGTTGCCCGTCTCGGTGAGGGTGCCGGCCACGAAGTCGAGGGCGAGACGTGCCGTGCCGTGGGCGTAGAACGCCTCTCCCGTCGTGCCCAAGGTCGAGCTGAGCGTGTAGTTGATGTTGAAGACGACGCCGACGACCTCGCCGTTGGCGTCGAGGATCTCGCGCGTGTTGTTCACGTAGCCCTCGACGCCGGCCCAGATCTCCTCGCCGCCGGCGCACGTGGCGATGACGAACGGCTCGTGGCCGGTGATCGGCTCACGGCCGGCGGCAGCGGCCCCTCCGGCGGTGGCGATGGCCGTCCCCGCAAGGATCGCTGCCGTCGCCAGGCCGCTCGTGACTCGTCGGATGCTCATGTCGGTCCCCTTTCTCCGTGGCCCCGCCTCCCG
Source organism: Intrasporangium calvum (assembly GCF_028446585.1). Lineage (GTDB taxonomy): Bacteria > Actinomycetota > Actinomycetes > Actinomycetales > Dermatophilaceae > Intrasporangium > Intrasporangium calvum_A. The sequence goes on along the minus strand of NZ_JAPFQL010000073.1, from coordinate 2,906 downwards.
AGGCCTCGGTCTCAGGTTGTGCGGGCTCGGTCGCGACCTGGTTGCGGTGCAGTTGCGACTGGGCCGGCCGGGACCGTTGGGGGGCGGCAGCCTGTTCGTCGCACCGACCGCCACCGCCGCCGGCCGGCTGACCTGTCCCCCTCCCGCCGGCAACACGCCCGGCGCCCAGCAACTCCCCGCGTGGCTACCGGGGTTGGTTGCGAGGCGCCGGGCGTGTTGGTGTGGTCATCAGGTCGTATGCCGCTGGGCTCGCTTCCGCTCGACCGGCTCGCACCCGCTTGTCGACCGCGTCCACGGCGAGCACCAGTGGCGCGGACAGCAGCGCGACCAGCCAGCCGGCGACGGGCGGGGCGGCGTGGCCGAGCACGAGGGCGATGGGGACGACGAGGAGGACGACGAAGGAGAAGAGCAGCTCGACCGACGCCGCCGGGATCAGCAGCCGATTGGTCAGCCACCCGAGCTGGTCCGGCCGGCGCGTCGAGCTGCGGCACGCGAAGGCGTTCGCCGTCTGGGCGAGGACCACGGTCATGAAGGCGGCCCCGGAGGCGGACCGGAGGGCGTCCCCGGAGGGAAAGGCCGATCCTGGCGTCCACCCCGCCACGATGAGCGAGACGAGGAAGGCTGACATCGTCGCCAGGGCGACCACGGGGCCGAGCAGTCCGAAGGACCGGCGCAGCACGGTGCCGTTGAGGAGGCGGCCGCGCACCGGTGGACCCTCCAGGAGGTGACGTGCGGGCGGCTCCGCCCCGAGCGCGACGGCCGACAGGGTGTCCGTCCCGAGGTCGAGGGCGAGGATCTGGAGCACGCCGAGCGCCAACGGGAACTGCCCTCCCGAGAGGGCCCAGACGACGAACGGCGTCAGTTCGGCGACGTTGTCGGTCAGGTGGTAGGTGAGGAACCGCCGGATGTTGACGAAGGTTGCGCGCCCCTGCTCGACGCCGGCGACGATGCTCGAGAAGGCATCGTCGAGGAGGACCAGGTCGGCGGCCTCACGGGCCACGTCGGTGCCGGAGCGCCCCATGGCGACGCCGATGTCGGCCTCGTGCAGCGCGGGTGCGTCGTTGACCCCGTCGCCGGTCATCGCGACGACGTGCCCACGGGAGCGAAGGGCCCGGGCGATCCGCAGCTTGTCCTCGGGTGTCACCCGGGCCACGACGATACCGTCGTGGTCGAGGGTCGAGGCGAGCACGCGCTCGTCGGAGGGCAGGTCCGCGCCGGCGATGACCGGGGACTCGGGATGGCGCAGGCCGACGGCATCGGCGACGGCACGAGCCGTCGCCGGGTGGTCCCCCGTCACCATGGCGACGTGGATCCCGGCCCGGCGACACGCGGCGAGCGCCGGGGTGACGTCGTCCCGAGGTTGGTCCTCGAGCCCCAGGAGACCGACGAGCTGCAGCACGCCACCGACCTCCTCGACTGGCCCGGAGGCCGGCTCGCGGACGGCGCCCTCGGCCACCGCGAGGACGCGCAGGCCCCGGGACGTCATGGTTGCGACGGCCTCGTCCGCCGTCTCGCTGGGCCGGCAGAGCGGCAGGACGGTGTCGGGAGCCCCCTTGACGAGCGCGGCGCCGTCCACGTGCACGGCCATGCGCCGGGTCCGTGGGTCGAACGGGAAGCGGCGCTGGGCGCGGTGCTGGCGCCGATCGTCGTCCGTGTCGATACCGAGCCGGCGTGCGAATGCGTCGATGGCGGCCTCCATCGGATCCCCGTGGGCGCGCCACTGACCGTCGACGACGTGGGCATAGCCCGTCGAGCAGCGCGTCGCCGCGAGGGCGAGGTGGGCGCCCGCCTCTCGCGCCGCGACCCCCGACACGACGTCTGCCACGGGGTCGTAGCCGGGTCCGTCCACCGTGATGGTGCCCTCGGGGGTCCACGCCTCGACCACGACCATCTCATTGCGGGTCAGCGTCCCGGTCTTGTCCGTGCAGATGAAGGTCGTCGAACCGAGGGTCTCCACCGCCTCGAGGTTGCGGACGAGGATCTGGCGCCTGGCCATCTGCTCCGCCCCCCACGCGAGCGAGAGCGTCACGGTCGGCAGGAGCGCCTCGGGAACCAGGGCCACCGTCACACCGATGGCGAAGACGAAACCGTCCTCGAGGGGGCGCCCGATGAGAAGCGAGATGGTGAGGAAGAGCGCGCCGACCCCGACGGCAATGGCCGCGATGACCCGGACCACCTGCCTCAGGCCCCGGGTCAGGGGGGTCACCGGCTTCGGTGTCGCCGTGCTCAGCCGCGCGATCGCGGCGAGCCGCGTGCGATGACCCGTTGCGAGGACCACGGCACGGGCCTCGCCCTCGACGAGGAAGGTCCCCGCATGGAGCGCGCCCCCGTCCTGGACCGTGGTGGCGACGCTCTCACCGGTGAGCATCGAGGTGTCGATGAGAAGGCGGTTGCCGGTGACGAGCTGAGCGTCGGCGGGCACGCGGTCGCCGCTGACGAGGAGGAGAAGGTCGCCGACGACCACCTCTGCCGCCTCGATGATCCGTCGTCTGCCGTCGCGGCGCACGGTCACCCGCGTCGGCAGCATCGAGCGGAGCCGGGCTGCGGCTCGGTCCGCCCGGGTCTCTTGGGCCAACGCAAAGACGGCGTTGATGACGACCACGGCGAAGATCGCGACTCCCAGCTGCGGCAGGCCGGCACCCAGGGCGAGTCCCCCTGCGACCCACAGCATGATGGCGAAGAAGTGGACGAGCTCGCCGACGAAGCGTCGAGCCAGTGACCTGCGGCGCGGCTCAGGCAGCACGTTGGCGCCATCGGTCGCGAGACGCGCAGCCGCCTCGGCGCTGCTCAGTCCTTCTCCGGCGAGGTGGATGGTCGGCTCCACCCGATCAGCCTCAGGCCGCTGCGGCCCCGGGACATGGGCCAGAGGTCCCTCGACCCCGTCTCACCCGCAACACGCCCCGCGC